>UQFG01000005.1 GCA_900540175.1 uncultured Mollicutes bacterium
CCGATCTCTGCTTTGGTTAATATGTTTCTTAATGGGGTATAAGTTATGGAAATACCGTTATCTTCATTTAGTTTCTCACAAAAATGAGACCAATTATAATCAAAGTATTTTTCCTTGTATAAATTAATGATTTTTTCCCTTGTCACATCAGGAATAGTAGTAGCTGGTTTTCTACCGGTATTTTTATGGATGAATCCTGCTTTACCTTCCGTTTTATACTTGTGGATTAGTATGTTGACATATCTTTCTGTACATCCTAATCGAATTGCCGCCCGTTTTTTATTGCCATTTTTATCTGCTAATTTTTTTATTATTTCATAAATTGTTTTCTCTTTCATATTTAAATCTACGCGCTTCATTTGTCTCACCTCTTAAAAAGATTATAAAACAAAAGCCGCGAAACCCTAGGGGTTATTCCTTCCTTTCTTTTTTTCTTTCTTTTACATAAGGGGATACATCCTCTTATAATTCCCTTTATTGTTTTAGGAACTAATCATAAGTTAATCATTAAGATTTTATTAAAAGTTAATTATAACTTTTTGGATAAAAAAGTAAAATCATAGACAAAACAAATGTTTTATGGTATAATAGACACGTTATAAAAATAGAGGTAGCAATGCAGATGAGTAACTTATGGAGAAGGCATTTGAGGAAATAAGCGAAAGGCAATCATTGCCGAATGGTCGTTTAGGCATAGACGGTCCATGGGGGTATGGGAAATACTTATACCACTCCTACAGGGATGTAGAGGCGCTAGTAAATGATCAAATGATATCGTCCTCTTAAAAGGGGCGTTTTTTTTTGGAGGAAGACATGAAACTGACAAAAGAACAGGGACAATATTTAAAAGACCGTTATCAAACACCGCTTTTTTTATACGATGTCCGGGAATTAAAATCCAGAATGGACAGTTTAAAAAAACATTTTGTTTCCAAACTGTTCGATACGGAGATTTTGTATGCTTCCAAAGCATTTTCCGTTAAAGCAATGATACAATTGGTTCAAGAAAGAGGGCTTTCGTTGGATGTCGTATCATTGGGGGAACTTTATACGGCGGAACAAGTCGGGTTTGATTTTCATCATATTTATTTTCACGGAAACAATAAAACAGAAGAAGAATTGCGTTATGCAGTGGAAAAAGGTGTCGGTACCATTATCGTCGATAATGAGATGGAATTAAAACGGCTTGCCGATATCAGTTCGGAACTGAAAAAAAAGGTAAATGTTTTAATTCGTTTGAATCTCGGTATCGAGGCGCACACGCATCAATACATTGTTACGGCGCATATCGATTCGAAATTCGGTGTTGCTTACCATTCTGAGGAATTTAAGAGGATGGAGGAGGTGCTGCTTGAATCGCCGTATTTGGATTTTGACGGTTTCCATTCGCACATCGGTTCTCAGATTTTCGATCTTCGTCCGTTTGATGCCGCGATTGAAAAGCTGATTGCCATTTGCCGGGATTACAATCAACCGCTGGTTTTGAACATCGGCGGCGGGTTCGGTGTTACGTATACCAAAGCCGATCATCCGGTTTCTTTGCAGGATGTGGCAACGCATTTGATCGAAACGACGGAACGCCTTTTAAAACAGGAGGCGATCGTTTTAAAGAAGTTATGCATTGAACCGGGAAGAAGCATCGTAGCGGAAGCGGGAAGTACGCTTTATACCATCGGATTTCAAAAACAAACGCCGAACAAACTGTATTATTTTGTCGATGGAGGCATGACGGATAACATTCGACCGGCTTTATATCAGGCTCAATACGAATGTCGTATTTTGGGAAAAGAGGATTCTTTTAAGAATCGTTTGGTCACAATTGCCGGTAAATGTTGTGAAAGCGGCGATATTTTAATCGAAAACTGTCTGTTACCGCCGGCATTACCGGGCGATTTATTGTTGATGAATACCACCGGAGCTTACGGGTATTCGATGAGCAGCAATTACAATAAGATCTGTCTTCCGGCCGTTGTCTTTTTAGAAGACGGCACCGATCGATTGGTTGTACGAAGACAGACGTTGGAAGAATTGATTGAAAGGGAAGTATAAAATGAAAACGTTAAAAGGGAGTTTGGTGGCTCTGGTAACGCCGTTTTTAGAAGACGGTCGTGTGAATTACACAGTGCTTGAAGAATTATTGGACTATCATCTTTCTCATCAGACAGACGGTATTGTCCTGCTTGGAACAACGGGTGAAGCAACGACGCTTACGATCGAAGAACAAGAAGAAATGGTCCGGTTGGCGGTAAAAAAACTGGCCGGAAAAATTCCTTTGATCGTCGGAGCCGGCTCTAATGACACAAGCAAGGCTGTTGCGCTTGCCAAACGGTTTTCCGCACTGGGGGCGGATTATTTACTGACGATTACCCCGTACTATAACAAAACCAACGCATCAGGATTGATTCAGCATTTTAAAGCCATCGCCAATGCTTCGTCCTGTCCGATTATTTTATACAATGTTCCGTCTAGAACGGGCATGTCGATTCCGATTTCTGTTTTAAAGGAATTAAAAGATCATCCGAACATCATCGGAATCAAAGAAGCAAGCGGAAATATGAGTTATGCCAGTGCGGTTGCCTGTCTGCTTTCCGATGATTTCTTAATGTTTTCGGGCAACGATGATTTGATTGTTCCGATGATGTCGATCGGTTCGGTCGGTGTGATTTCGGTTCTTGCCAATGTGGCTCCAAAAGCCACTCACGAAATGTGTGCTTTCTGTTTGGAAGAAAACTACCGGAAAGCCGCCGAAAAACAACTTGCGTTGTTGCCGGTAATCGAATCTTTGTTCTATGAAACCAATCCGATTCCGGTCAAAGAAGCGATGAATTATTTAGGATTTGCGGTCGGTGGGTACCGGTTGCCGCTTTTTCAGATGGATTCGGCACTAAAAGGAAAAATGATTCAACGACTTCAAGAGAATAAGGAGATGTTGTATTGATGAAAATTTGTGTGGTCGGTTATGGTGCCATGGGAAAATTGGTCAGTTCCATGGCTAAGGAAGAATTGGCTTGTGTAGTTGCCAAAGAAAGTCCGTATCAGACGTTAGAAGCGGCGCCTTGTCCGTTTGATATCATCGTTGATTTTTCTCACCCGGACAATTTGGAGATGATAAGGACCTATGCGCTTAAGCATTCGATTCCCGTTCTTTTTGCGACGACCGGTTATACCGATCGGCAATTAGAGCAAATCGAAGAACTTTCCAAATCGGTGCCGGTTTTGCGAAGTGCCAACTTTTCACTGGGTGTCATTTTGTTGAATCGACTTTTAAAACAGATCGTTCCGCTGTTAAAGGATGATTTTGATATTGAGGTGACGGAAGCCCATCATCATTATAAAGTTGATGCGCCAAGCGGAACGGCGAAAATGTTTTTAAAAACCATCGTCGATGAAACGGGCTTTGAAGAACGCTACGACCGATTGGGGTATGCTCCGAGAAAACCGAACGAAATCGGTGTACACTCGATTCGGGGCGGATCCATTGTTGGCGATCATGAAATTTTATTTTGCGGGGAAGATGAAGTAATCAAACTTTCCCATCATGCGCAATCGAAAAAGATTTTTGCCGTCGGTACGTTAAAAGCCGCTCGGTTTTTGTTATCGCAAGAACCCGGTTCTTATACGATGGAAGATGTTTTGTTTCAAAAGGAAATCGCTTGAAATAAGTGTTTTGTAATAGACAACTTTGCAAATTGCCGCATTAACTAATAGTGGTGCAAGGTATTGAATCTTGCCCGGTAACCTTCTTGATATAGGAGGTTGGATCTTATCAGTAAAGGGATAAAAGTAGAGGGAGTATCATATGAAAAAATATAATGTTGCGATTGTCGGTGCTACCGGACTGGTAGGGACGACTTTTGTTCGGGTTTTGGAAGAATACCGATTTCCCGTTGCGGAACTTCGTTTGTTGGCTTCTTGTCGTTCGGCCGGGAAAAAAATGGTGTTTAACGGAAAAGAATATGTTGTAGAAGAATTAAAAGAGTCATCTTTTGACGGAATAGATCTTGCTCTTTTTTCCGCCGGCAGTGCGGTTTCCAAACAGTTCGCACCGATTGCCGTTCAGAAAGGGTGTTTGGTCATTGACAATTCATCCTGTTGGCGGGAAGATCCTTCCGTACCGCTGATTGTGCCGGAAGTCAATTTGAACGACTATCCGATCAATCGTTTGATCGCCAATCCGAATTGTTCAACGATTCAGGCGATGTTGCCACTAAAGGCACTGGATGAGGCCTTTCATCTCAAACGCGTTGTTTTTTCAACGTATCAGGCTGTTTCCGGCAGCGGACAAAAGGGAAAAGAAGATCTGCTTAGAACCCGTGACGGCTTTCCACCGCAATTTTATCCTTATGATATCAGCAAGACTTGTATTCCTGAAATCGATGTCTTTTTAGAGAACGGCTATACCAAAGAAGAAATGAAAATGGTTCATGAAACAAGAAAAATTCTTCATCATCCCGATTTGCCGGTCAGTGCGACTTGTATTCGGGTTCCTGTTTTGAATTCGCATGGTGTGGTCGTTTGCTGTGAAGCGGAAAAGAAGATGTCAAAAGCCTCTGTTTCGGAGGTTTTATCGCGATTTGAAAACATTGTGTTACTAGATGACGGAAAAAAACATTTGTATCCGACCTCGTTGGTTGCCAACGGAACCGATCAGGTTTATGTCGGGCGTATTCGGGAGGATTTATCGGTCGATAACGGAATTGTTTTTTACTGTACGGCCGATAATATAAGAAAAGGTGCGGCGGCCAATGCCGTGCAAATCGCTTTAAAACTGGCCGAACTTGATAAGATATAGGAGGGAGCAAATGCTGGTTGTGACAAAATTTGGCGGAAGCTCTTTATCTTGCGCCACTCAATTTGAAAAGGTAAAAAATATTATAGAATCAGATGCCAAACGAAAAATTGTCGTTGTTTCGGCTTTGGGAAAAAGAGATCCGAAGGATACGAAAATAACGGATCTTCTTTATATTCTTCATGCTCATCTGCGCTATAGCGTTCCTTATGAAGAAATTTGGACGATGATCGTCGAACGCTTTTGTGCGATTCGAAAGGATCTTGCGATTGCTTACCCGATTGAAGAAGATCTTTCTTCTTTATCAGAAGAACTGCACAAAGGAATCGCCCTGGACTATCTTGTTTCCAGAGGAGAATACTTTACTGCCAAACTGATGAGTTCGTATTTGGGATATCCTTTTGTCGATGCCAAAGAGATTATTCGTTTCGGATATGACGGAAAACTGGATGAAAGCGAAACGGAAAAAGCCGTAAAACAGGCTTTCATGCGATACGGCTCAATGGTCGTTCCCGGTTTTTACGGAGCGTATCCGGACGGCAGTATTAAACTATTAAGTCGTGGCGGTTCTGATGTAACGGGATCCATTTTATCCAAATGTCTGAAAGTATCGCTTTATGAAAATTGGACGGATGTTTCAGGTATTTTGGCTGCCGATCCCAGAATTATTTTTCAACCGAAATGTATTCGGGAAATTACGTATGCCGAATTAAGGGAATTGTCTTATATGGGGGCAAACGTGCTTCATGAAGAAACGGTTTTCCCGGTTCAGGAATTGAATATTCCAATCAATTTGAAGAATACAAACGATCCTCAACATCCGGGAACATTGATTAAAAACGAATGTGAGGATCAAGATACGATTGTTACCGGTCTTGCCGGAAAAAAAGAATTTATGGCCTTTAATATTTTTAAAACCCATATGTCCAATCAAGTCGGGTTTCTAAGAAAAACATTGTCCATTTTCGAAAAATACGGCGTTTCGGTTGAACATTTGCCGTCCGGAATCGATTCGTTTTCCGTAGTGGTTTCCGATGATTCGGCCGAACAATGTCAATATGAGATCATCATGGATCTGAAAAAAGAATTGAATGCCGATGTGACAGTCGATCATGATTTGGCTTTAATTGCCGTAGTAGGGCGGAATATGGTTCATAAATATGGGTTGTGCGGAACGATTTTTCAAACCCTCGGAAAAGAAAAGATCAATATTAAATTATTGGCTCAAGGACCGTCGGAACTCAATATTATTATCGGAATTGCCCGAAAAGATTATGAAAATAGTTTAAGAGCTCTTTATAAAAACTTACTTGCTTGAATTGATGTGGAAGAAAAAAGAGACTTTAAACGAAAAAAAGAAGGACTTTGAAAGTCCTTTTTTTTACGGACGATAGGTGTTTTTGGAAATACTTAAAACGGAAATCACCATACATACACCGATAATTGCCACCAAAACGATGATACCGGCCGAAAACGGTGTTTCGTAAACGTGTCTTAATGGTTGAGGTGCGATGATGCCGTTTTCAATTGGATACGTTTTAGCAAGCATTTTGATGTCGAAAATACCGCCCAATGCCGCTAAGGACCATTTGGCGATGGTAATGAAACTGAGCCACTCGATATTTTCCGGTAAATCCATCAATGCTCCCGATAAAACCACTTGGGAAATGATGATGAACAGAACCGGCAATACGGCACTTTCACTGCTTTTTAACACGGCAGAAATCATGATTCCAAAGGCATCGGCTGCTAAAAAAGTTAAGAAAATGACCAGATAAAACAGAAGAATCTGATAGATTTTGGTATCGGGATTCCAATTGAAATCAATAAACGAAAGTAATCCGGTAATGATCAATAAAGTTTGCAAAAAAGCAATCACGCTTTGAACGGTCATTTTACTGAAAATATAGGCGATGCGGTCTAAACCCGAATCGTATTCGCGTTTTAAGATTTCTCTTTCTTTGCAAACTTCTCGGTAAGAATTCAGTATGGCCATGGTAATGGCCACGGTGACGATGATGAAAAGCGTCATCATGGCATTGTAATAATCAAATTGTTTTGAACAGGTCAGATACATAATCAGCAGCATCAACGGAGCTTGCAATAAAAGCGTAATTAACGATACTTTATCGGATAGGATAATGGAAAAATACCGTTTGGTCATGGCTCGGTAATGGAGATTGTTCATCCTTATTTTGGCAGTAAACCGCATGATTTTTCCTCCTTGTAATACTGATTTTGTTCGGCGATCATTTTTTTATATTCTTCGGTTTTTTTGAATTTTTCCCGATAGAACAAGGTATTTTCTTTCGAAGAAAGAAGATGAAAAATCGGTCCGAATTTTTTGGATTTGAAAAATGCCATGGCTTTTTTCGGACTTCCGAAATAGCAAAGATTTCCGCCTAAACCCAAAAAGGCGATTTTATCGCAGCGATCGACGTTTTCCATGTTATGCGTTACTACGACGACGGTTCGGCCGGTTTTAGCTAGGCGATCAAGCAGTTCCATGATTTCATAATCCAAATCGGGAGAAAGTCCGCTGGTCGGTTCATCTAAAAACAGAACTTTCGGATCGGACATCAATTCCATGGCAATACTGACTCTTTTTTTCTGACCGCCGGAAAGTTTGCTGACTTTTAAATTTTTTTGTTCGATCAATGCCACATCGGTTAAAACTTTTTGAATTAGCGCATTGAGTTCTTGCTTTTTTAGGCGATGTTTCATTTTGATAAACGAATAATAGTAGAGGGTTTTATATACGGTTAAATTGTCATGCATGATATCTTTTTGGGGAACGTAACCGACGTTTTTTTGAAAACTTTGATAAAAACGGTAATAATCGTTGTAATCGAAATAAATGCTCCCACTACTTGCTTTTCGTCTGCCGGTAATGGCATCTAGCAGCGTGCTTTTTCCGGTACCGCTCCCTCCTACCAACGCGATAAATTCCCCTTCTTGGATGGTAAACGTGATGTCATCTAAAAGCCGGATCTTCTTTTTCCGCCACGAATCGGAAACGGTTTTGTTAAGGTGCCTTATATCGATTCTGCTTCCGGAAGAAGGATTGGTCCACATCAAATGATACTGATAATATTGAAAGGCAACGGAAGGCAGTACGATGATGTCGCCGTCTTCTAACTGTTTGCTTTTGGTTTTGATTCCATTGATTACAAGACCATTGGAACTGTTTAAATCTTCGATGTAACAACAATTGTCGGTATAAATGATTCTGGTGTTGTAGCGGTCGATTTGCGGATTGTTTAAAACCAAATCCGACGTTTCGGCCCGACCGATGGTAAAAGAAGTGTTTCGTTTCAAATCCACCGTATATTTCATACCGTTGGTCGTAACATACGGTTTAAACGGCAGAACGGGGATAAAGGTGAGCGTCAAAGAAGCGATATAAAGCGGTTTTTGAAGCAGAACCGGATAAATGTGTCGTTTGGAAAAGCGTCGAAACGGACGTTTTACGGCAATGTTGCTTTGATTTTTAAAATACCAAGTACCGTTCTTTTTTAAGAATAAAATAAGGCCGTCGATGGGAAGGTCGATGGTTTGTTGTTTTCCTATCAATAATTCTTCTTTTCCGGCTAAGTCGATAAAGTAAAAATCATCTTTTGCTTTTTCCACTTTTAAAAACATGACGATCCCTCCTTTTCTTTATTTTCATTATACGATAGCTTTTTCCTAAAAGGAAGTTCATACGGGGATTTTTATTTACTAAATTCGTCGTTTTATGATAAAATAAAAAACGAGAGGAGTTGTTTTCAGTATGATAAAAGCTTTATTCAAAGCAATCGAACAATATCAAACGATCATTATCCATCGCCACAGTCGTCCGGATTTAGACGCACTTGGAAGTCAAAGAGGATTGGCGCTGGTTCTTCGGCACGCGTATCCTAAAAAAGAAATCTACATGGTCGGCGATATGAGTCCGCGATATGCTTTTTTAGGTTCAATGGATGAAATAGAAGATTCCAAATACGATGGCGCCTTAGCCATCATAACAGATGTAGCCGTAAAGGCAATGGTCAGTGACGATCGGTATTTGCTTGCTAAAGACATTTATGTGATCGATCATCATCAGAATGCATCGGATATTACTTCCAATGTTCTTTGCGATCCGAGTAAAATCGCCGTTTCGGAGTGGATTGCGTTCTTGCTGATGGAGCAGGGGTTTACGATCCCAAAGGAAGCGGCCACGGCTTTATTAGGCGGTATCATTACCGATAGCGGTCGCTTTTTATACGGAGAAACCAGCGCTACTACTTTTTTGGTCGCTTCCGAATTGTTGAAAGCCGGTGCCGATAAGGATTTTTTATACAGGCATTTGTATACCGAAACGCTGTTTGAACGAAAAATGAAAAATTATTTTGCATCCCGTTTTGAAACGACCCAAGAAGGCGTGGCTTATCTTAAAAACGATTTGGATGTTTTCGAACGGTTTCACGTCGGCTTTTTTGATATCTCCAGAGGAATGGTGTCGGTGATGGCCGGAATCGAAGAAATTCCGATTTGGTGCAATTTCACCAAAGATCCCAAAACCAATGCGGTAGTTGGAGAGTTTCGCAGCAGAGAAATCCCGATTGTCGATATTGCCAAAAAATACGGCGGCGGCGGCCATGCATTGGCTTGTGGTGCGACTTTGAAAGACTTCGATATGGCGGATGCCGTTTTGGAGGATTTTAATGAATTGATCAGAAAGACGAAGGTGGACCGATGATCGGTAAAATTCATTCGGTAGAAACATTCGGCACAGTGGATGGTCCCGGCATTCGCTATGTTGTTTTTTTAAAAGGATGTCCGCTTCGCTGTCTTTATTGCCATAATCCGGATACATGGGATATGGCTTCGGCCAAGGAAAAAACCGTCGCGGAATTGGTTTTGGATATCAAGCGGTATCGTGGGTATTTCGGAGATAAAGGCGGTGTAACGGTCAGCGGAGGCGAACCGTTGTTGCAACTGGATTTTGTGATCGAACTGTTTAAAGCATTGAAAAAAGAAGGAATCCATACGGCTTTGGATACGTCCGGTTTTTTGTTTGATCCAAGTGACGAACGGTATTTGCAATTGATTTTATATACCGATCTTGTTTTGTTGGATATGAAACAGATCGATCCGGACAAACATCAAAGACTAACCGGTGTGTCCAATGCGCCGGTTTTGGCTTTTGCTTCTTTTTTGGCCGAGCATCGAAAAAAAATGTGGATTCGTCATGTTTTGGTGCCGGGAATAACAACCGATTCCAACGATTTGAAACAATTAAAAGATTGGATCGATACTCTTCCTACCGTAGAAAAAGTAGAGGTCTTGCCTTACCATACGATGGGAATGGTCAAATACGAAAAACTGGGATTGACGTATCCGTTAAAAGGCGTTTTGCCGCCGAGTAAAGAAGAGGTGCGTTTGGCCAAAGAAATACTGGGGGTGAAAAAACATGAAGTGGACGGAAGAAAAGATCAAAAATGAGTGGACGGGCATCTCGGTTGTGGAAGTTTCCGGAGAATCGTGTGCCAACTGCTTGACGTTATTGCCGATTTTAAACCGGTTGATGGATTCAAGAACGGATGCGGTTTTGCGTCATATAGAAGTTTCGGAAGAAATCATGCCGCTGCTTGAAAAATGGGAAGTTGAGGCGGTTCCTTCCATTTTGATTCTTTACAACGATACGGTTTTTGCCAAATGTCGCGGGTATCAACCAGAAGAAATTCTGGAAATTTGGTTGAATGCCAAAATCGACGAGTTGAAAAAGAAGATGAATCTTAATTAAGAAAAATTCTTAATAAAAAGGTTCTATCCTCTTGTTGTTTACTAGAAGTTTTGTTATAATGAAATCGTGGCACAAACAGCCATAAAAAGTAGTAGAAAGAGGGATTAGATTGATGTTTAAAGCTTGGGAAGGATTTACCTTCGGAAAGTGGAGCAACGATGAGGTCGATGTTCGGGACTTCATTCAAAAAAATTATACGCCTTATGAAGGAGACGCCTCCTTTCTTGCAGAGGCGACCGAAGATACCAAAAAACTTTGGGATCTTGTTTTGGATTTGTCAAAGAAAGAAAGAGAAGCCGGCGGTGTGTTGGATGCGGATACGGCAATCATTTCGACTTTAACCAGCCATCAACCGGGTTATTTAGATAAAACATTGGAGAAGATCGTCGGTTTGCAGACGGATGTTCCGTTTAAACGGGCGCTTCAACCGTTTGGCGGCATTAAAATGTCGACCCAAGCCTTACAGATGTACGGCTATACGATTGATCCGCATGTTACGGAGATTTTCACAAAATACCGGAAAACACACAATGACGGTGTTTACGATGCGTATACAAAAGAAATGCGTGCCGCTCGTTCGGCTCATATTTTGACGGGTCTTCCGGATACGTACGGTCGCGGAAGAATTGTCGGCGATTACCGCCGGGTAGCCCTTTACGGGGTGGATTATTTGATTCGCCATAAAGAAATGGACAAAGATTTGATTGCCGGTGAAATGCGCCCGGAACGGGTACGCGACCGGGAAGAAATCGCCGATCAAATCAAGGCCTTAAAGGCTTTAAAAGAAATGGCGTTAAGTTACGGAATTGATATTTCATTACCGGCTACAACGGCCAAAGAAGCGATTCAAGCCCTTTATTTCGGATATCTTGGTGCGGTCAAGGATCAAAACGGAGCGGCGATGTCCATCGGTAGAAACTCAACGTTCTTGGATATCTATATTGAACGGGATATCAAAAATCATGTATTAACCGAAGAAGAAGCCCAAGAACTGATCGATCATTTCGTTATGAAACTCAGAATCGTTAAATTCATGCGGATCAAAGAATACAATGAATTGTTTTCGGGCGATCCGACATGGGTAACCGAATCGATCGGCGGAATGGGGGTTGACGGACGGACCTTGGTTACGAAAACGTCCTTCCGAATTTTACACACACTGGATACATTAGGACCGGCTCCGGAACCCAATTTAACGGTTTTATGGTCTAAGCGTCTGCCGCTTGCTTTTAAGCGTTTCTGTGCGGATCTTTCCATTCGGACTTCCTCCATTCAGTATGAATCTGATGATTTGATGCGTCCGGAAATGGGGGACGATTACTGCATTGCTTGTTGTGTGTCGTCCATGAGAGTCGGCAAAGATATGCAATTCTTCGGGGCTCGCGCGAATTTGGCTAAGTGCTTGCTGTATGCGTTAAACGGCGGTCGCGATGAATTGATGCTGGACAAAAAAACAGGAAAACCGTTCCAGGTTTCTCCTAAGTTCGAATCCATTACATCCGATGATCCGTTAAACTACGAAGAAGTCATCGACAAGTATGAAACGATGATGGAATGGTTGGCGCAACTTTATGTCAATACGTTGAACTTGATCCATTATATGCATGACAAATATTCGTATGAAGCATTGGAAATGGCCCTTCACGATACGAATGTCCGTCGTTTCTTTGCAACCGGCATTGCTGGGTTGTCTTGTGCGGTCGATTCTTTATCGGCCATCAAATATGCCAAAGTAACGCCGATCCGCAATGAGTTTGGGATCATTACCGATTTTAAAACCGAAGGAGATTTCCCGAAATACGGCAATAATGACGATCGGGCTGATGAAATCGCCGTTTGGTTGGTTAAAACGTTTATGAATAAAATCAAGAAACATTATACGTACCGGGAATCTGTTCCGACCATGTCGATTTTGACCATTACATCCAATGTTGTTTACGGTAAAAAAACCGGAAACACACCGGATGGACGAAAAGCGGGCGAACCGCTTGCACCGGGTGCCAATCCGATGCACGGACGGGATTCCAATGGGGCGTTGGCTTCGCTCGAATCGGTTGCCAAATTACCGTATGAATATTCAAGAGACGGTATTTCCAATACGTTCAGCGTGACACCGGCATCTCTTGGAAAAGATGAAGATTAAGATAGAAAGGAAACGATTGTATGTCTCAAAGAGTCGATAATTTAGTTCAAATGCTGGATACGTACGTATCCGATGGTGGTTACCACCTGAATGTCAATGTTTTCAATCGGGAAACCTTGTTGGATGCGCAAAAACATCCGGAAAAATATCCGCAATTAACCATTCGGGTATCCGGTTATGCAGTTAATTTTATCAAGTTGACCAAAGAACAGCAGGATGATGTCATTCATCGGACAATCCATGAATCCATGTAATGAAAAAAAAGAAGATCAAACGATCTTCTTTTTTCATTTGTTTTCAAGACAGAATTGACGCAAACGATTGAAATTTTTCTTATTTTATTATATGATTAATAGAAAGACTTCCCGTTTAGGAGCGTGATTTTATGATTTTTTCCCAAGATAAAAAAAGCGTGACTATTGCCGATTCTGTTTTTTCAACCGAAGAAGCGGTGACGCGTTTGGCTGCCTTGTCCGCAAAGCAGATCAAAAGTTTTTTTGCTCAAATAAAGCCGTTACCAAGAAGAATTCACTGTTTGGCTTTGGTGAGTGTTTTAAATGAACGGATCAAGACGTTAAACTCTTTTTCACTTTCAAAAGATGCCTTTACGAAATTGCAACAATATTCGCAATATACTGAATACCTTTTACAAACGTTGTTTGTTAAAATCGCTCAAGAAGGGGACTTTTTGAAGTATCGCCGTTGTTTTTGGCGACTGGTTTTGGAAAATGCTTCGTTGATTGGTTTATTGGACGGACAACTTGCTTATTTACTCCAGGAAGAAAGCCAAGAAATGGAAAGTTTTGAAATTTATAGTATGGCGATTGCTTCGGTTTCTTTGGATTTTGAAGCGGAATTCGACGGTCAACCGGTTTCATCTTTGCCGACAACCTTGAAAATGCTTTATTCCGCCGAAGAAATTCACGAATTGAGTGAAAAATACGGGATAACGTTGCCGCGGCGATTGAAAAAAGAAACGTACTTGGAAATTATAAAACAAATGCTTGTTCAAAAAAGAAGATGGACCAAAACAACAGAAGAACAATTGAACAATCTGACAGTTGCTCAACTGGATGTTTTTTGCATGGAACAGAAGTTGAATCTTTGTGCGTCGTTAAAAAAAGAAGCGTTGATGGAATTGTTTTTATTCTATTTAAAACAACAACAGATGGATCATCTGAAACCTTTTTCGTTATGGACCGATGACATTACACCGCTTGTATTTGAAGTCGATTTACAGAAAATAGCGCCGTTTGGTCGCGGGGAACCCCAACCAATCATTCATTACGAAGAAAATATGCAACCTGAAACCGATTCCGTTGATTTCGTTTCAGGAAATGAGCCGGCAGAAGAAATTACAGAAGCGTCAAACGAAACCGCTTTATCAGAAGAAACCGAAAGCGAAGCCGATGAATCAAACAAAGTTGATGCTGAAGAAATCGCTTTATCAGAAGAAACCGAAAGCGAAGTCGATGAATCAAACAAAGTTGATGCTGAAGAAATCGCTTTATCAGAAGAAACCGGAAGCGAAACCGATGAATCAAACAAAGTTGATGATGAAGAAATCGCTTTACCGGAAGAAACCGGAAGCGAAACCGATGAATCAAACAAAGTTGACTCTGAAGAAGAAACTTCTTCTGTTGAGGAAGTGATGGATTCGAAAGAGAATCAAGAAACAAAAAACTCGGAAGAAAAGTGGCAACAAGAACCTATAACCGTGGTACAAAGTGAAGTTGTGGCTTTGGAGTCAAACGAACAAAAACAAGATAAGATTGAAGAAGCATTAACGGCTTTACCGGATTCAAACGAAGAAGGTGTTCATGCACAGGTCGATTCTTTCGTTTCAAACCCGTATTTTCGAAATAAAAAACTGTTGGCCAAGAAAAAGACGTGGTTATTCCCGCTTTTAACGATTGTTTTAATTGTTTTGGTGCTGTTGGTTGTTTTTTATTTGATTAAGTATTTCGGATAAGTTGGTGAAGGAATGAAGGAATTAACGTATACACCGATGATGCAGCAGTATTTGGAAATCAAAAAAAATTATCCGGATACGATTTTGTTTTATCGGGTAGGGGATTTTTATGAAATGTTTTTTGAAGATGCCGTTACGGGATCGAAAGAATTGGAATTGGCTTTAACGGGAAAAGATGCCGGTGTCGAAGAACGGGTACCGATGTGCGGTGTACCGTTTCATGCGTATGAACCGTATGCCGAGCGCTTGATTGCAAGAGGCTATAAAGTGGCGATCGTCGAACAAATCGAAGATCCTAAAAACGCCAAAGGAATCGTCCGTCGCGGTGTCATCAAAATTATTACACCCGGAACGATTGATTCCGGTTTAAACGATAAAGAAAACAATTATATCGCTTCTGTGATTTCTTTGAAAAAAGCTTACGGTCTGTGTTACGGCGATTTATCGACGGGTGAAATTTTTTTAAATCTTTTTCAATCGGAAGACCTTTTACTCAATGAAATTTCGGCACTTCGGATTCGCGAAATTGTTTTATCGTCCATTGATCGATTGCTCCGTTTAAACGACTGGGCAAAAAAGAACGGGATCGTCTTATCGAAAGTGGAAAAAAAAACGTTGCCGGAACAATTTTTAAGTCTTGCCGAAGGAATCGATTCTATTTATTATCCGGCGATCGGTGCATTGATTCAGTATTATATTGAAACCAAAAAACAACTGCCGCTTCATTTTAAAAAAGTCAAGACCTTCATCGGGACTTCCTATTTGAAACTGGATGCGGTTACGAAACGAAATTTAGAAATTACGGAAACTGTCCGTTTCAACCGGAAATCGGGAACGCTGTTGTGGCATTTGGACCATTGTGAAACGGCAATGGGTTCAAGAATGCTTAGGCAGTGGTTGGATAAACCGTTGGTTGATGCGGAAAAGATCAATGCTCGGTTGGATTTTGTTCAGGATTTAAACGACCATTTTTTGGAAAAACAGGAAATCAAACTGTATTTTAAAGATGTTTACGATTTGGAACGGATCATCGGCCGAATTGTTTCGAACAGTGCCAATGCCAAAGATTTGGTTTGGCTTAGAAGGTCACTTCAGCATATTCCGCAAATCAAACAGTTGGTTGCCGGTCTTTCTTGTCGAGGCAAGGAAGTAGCCGCCTGCATGGACGATCATGCGGATTTATACCGCGTATTGGAACAGGCATTGGTCGATCAGCCGCCGCTGTCGCTGAAAGAAGGCGGGATGATCAAAGACGGATTTGACTCAAAATTGGATGAAATTCGATCCATTTGCAAAAACAGCAAGGATTGGATCATCGCTTACGAAAAAGAGCAAAAGGAAAAGACCGGGATTAAGACGATGAAAGTCGGCTATAATCGGGTTACAGGATATTACATCGAAGTTTCCAAAGGAGCCATTGCCTCTTTACCGGCTGATTGCGACTATGAACGGCGTTCGACACTTGCCAATTCGGAACGGTTTATTACCAAAGAATTGAAAGAATACGAAGATATTGTTCTTCATGCCAACGATCAAATCGTCAATTTGGAATACGACTTGTTTTTATCCCTTCGGAAACGTTGTCAGGAATGCATCGTTTCTTTGCAAAAATTGGCGGATTTGCTGTCAACGATCGATTGTTTTATTTCATTATCCGAAGTGGCTGTTCAATACAATTACGTTCGTCCGACTTTTAATTCGAACCGGACCGTAACGATTGTCGATGGTCGGCATCCGGTGTTGGAAACGTTACTGAATTCCGCCTACATTGCGAATGACGTGACGATCAATACGTACAATATGATGTTGATTACAGGGCCGAATATGGCGGGAAAATCCACTTATATGCGGATGTTGGCGACGATTGTGCTTTTGGCGCAGATCGGATCGTTTGTCCCGGCTAAAGTTGCGGATTTGATGATTTTCGATGCGATTTTCACCAGAATCGGCGCATCGGATGATTTGGTATCCGGTCAGTCGACGTTCATGGTGGAAATGATGGAGGCCAATTATGCGCTTGCCAACGCAACGAAAAACAGTCTGGTGCTGTTGGATGAAATCGGCAGAGGAACCGCTACTTTCGATGGGATGGCTTTAGCACAGGCGATTTTGGAATACATTCACGAAAAAATCGGTTGTGTCACCTTGTTTTCGACCCACTATCACGAATTGACGGTGCTGGAAAAAACTTTAAAACGACTTAAAAACGTCCATGTCGAAGCTAAGGAAACCGATGCGGGAGTTGCTTTTTTACATAAAGTTTTAGACGGACCAACCGATAAAAGTTACGGAATCAATGTAGCTTCTTTGGCCGGACTGCCTAAATCAATCCTTGCCCGCAGTAAAGCAATTTTGGAATTGCTGGAAAAAGATTCCAATGCGAAGAAAGAAATCGCACTGGATTTATTTAATTTCGATGCATATGAGGCGCAATCGGCTGAAAAAGAAGAAAGCCAAGCCGAAAAAATCAAAGCGCGCTTGGATGAATTGGATGTCAATCGAATGACACCGCTGGAGGCATTGAATTTTCTTTATGAATTGAAGGAGATGTCTTAAAATGGGAAAAATCGCAAAAATGAATCCGCACCTTGCCAATATGATCGCTGCCGGAGAGGTTGTTGAAAAACCGGCCAGTGTGGTTAAAGAATTGGTTGAAAACGCACTGGATGCCAACGCGACGACGATTAAAATTTTTTTGCAAGAGGGCGGATTAAAGGAGATTAAAATCATCGATGACGGAGAAGGCATGGATGAAGAAGATGTCAAAATGGCCTTTTTACCGCATGCGACTTCCAAAATCAAAACGGAATACGATCTGTTTCGTATTCTTTCTTTAGGATTTCGCGGAGAAGCGATTGCCTCCATTGCAGCCGTATCCAAAATGCAGATCGTATCCGGTACGGACGGAATCGGCGGGTATCAGGTAACGGTTGAAGCCGGAGTCAAACAAAGCGAGGGGCCGATTGCTTCCAACCGCGGGACGACGGTAACGGTTCAAAACCTTTTTTTCAATACACCGGCACGCTTAAAGTATTTAAAGCCGGCTAAAAACGAATTTGCGGCGATTTCTTATCTTTTAGATCGGTTGGCACTGTCTTATCCGGCCGTTCGGTTTGAACTTTACAATGATCAAAAAAGATGTTTGGTAACTTCCTCTTCTAATCGAATGGATCGATTGATGGGAGAAATTTACGGATTGGATGTAGCAAAAAATTTACTGATCAAAGAGTATGTAAGCGATGGATACGAGGCAAAATTGGTTTTGGTCAAACCGAGTATTTATCGTTCGAATAAACTGGAAATGACTTTTTTCGTCAACGGACGGTTTGTTAAAAATCAGGCAATGACCAAAGCGGTTTTGCAAGGGTACGATACGATGCTTCCCATTGGAAAATACCCGATTTGCGTTCTTTATTTTACCATCGATCCGTTATTGGTCGATGTCAATGTCCATCCCAGTAAAATGCAGATCAAACTTTCCAATGAAGAAAAGATCTGTCTGCGTTTAACGAAGGAAATTCGACAGATGCTTGAAAGCAGTTCTTTGGTCTTTGACCGAACGGTAGAAGTGGAAAAAGCCTACGTGCAACCGTCTATTTTTAATTTTCCGACCGCAAACGAACAACCGCAACCGTATCGGGGGATGGCATCCAGTGAGCAACGGGTGGATTTATCGGAACAAAAAGAAACGATCTCTTTGGATTTTGTACCGAAAGAACCACCGCTTTCGCCTGCTTTTTTTCCGGAACTGGATTATGTCGGTCAGGCATTTGGAACGTATTTGATTTTTCAAAATAAAGAAGGACTTGTTTTAATGGATCAGCATGCGGCGGCCGAACGAATCAATTACGAAAAAGTTTTGACGCTGCTTTGTGATTCTTCTCAACCGGTGAGCGAATTACTAGTTCCGCTTGTCGTTTCGTTTACGAAAAGCGAAGCGCTGGAGGTGGAAAATCATTTGGCGCAATTTCAATCGGCCGGGTTCGTTTTAGAACCGCTTTCCAAACAGGACTTTACGATTCGGGCACTTCCTTTATGGGCCAAGGTCGATCAGGCAGAAGGTTTGGTACACGATCTGTTGTTGATGTTTCTTGAAAACAGACAGTTTGAGGTGCGTTTTTTCAGGGATGCGATTGCCAAACAGATCGCTTGCAAAGGATCGATCAAAGCCAATCATGCATTAAGCCGGGCGGAAATTGAGGCACTGATTGAGCAATTAAAACGATGTGACAATCCGTTTACCTGTCCGCACGGGCGTCCGACCATGATCCGCCTCAGTCCGACCGAACTGGAAAAAATGTTTGAAAGGATCCAAAAATGAAACATAAAGTGATTGTGGTGGTGGGCCCTACGGCAGTCGGTAAAACCAAAATCGCCATCGAACTGGCCAAAAAATACCAGTTGGAAATTATCAGTGGGGATTCGGTTGCCGTTTACAGAGGGTTGGATATCGGTTCGGCAAAACCGACCAAAGAAGAACAAAACGAAGTCGTGCATCATTTGATTGATGTACTGGATCCGATTGAGCAATACAGTGTGGCCGATTTTCAAAAAGAAGCCAGAAAATGGCTGGACCGGTTGCCGATTAGTTTGATTTGCGGTGGGACCGGATTATACATTCAAGCCGCTTTGTTCAACTATGAATTTACGGCCCAAAAACGCGATGCGAACTTTGATGCGGCTTATCAAACGTTATCCAACCAAGAACTGTATGATCTGTTGTTGAAAGAAGATCCCGATCTGTCTAAGGATAAAATCCATCCCAATAACCGCAAACGCATCTTAAGGGCCCTCGAAGTTCTTAAGACCAGCGGTCGATCGATCCATTCTTTTAAGCGAAAAGACGAAGCCTTATACGATTATTTTATTGTTTATTTGTCAATGGAACGTTCCGCATTGTACGAACGAATCAATCAGAGGGTCGATCAAATGATATCAGATGGGTTGATAGAAGAAGTTTTCGGTTTGTATCAAAAACAGATTTATCCCAAAGCCATCGGCTATCAAGAATTGTATCCGTATTTCAAAGGCGAAATCAGTCTTCTTTCGGCGGTTGAAGAAATCAAGAAAAATACCAGACATTTGGCCAAACGTCAGGAAACTTGGTTTAAAAATCAGATGACGACCCATTTTTATGAGGTTTGTCCGAACAATACGGCACTTACTTTACAACGGATCGAAAAAGATATAGAAGAATGGATGAAATCAAAATGAGAATTTATCTGATCGGATTACCCGGCAGCGGTAAAACAACGCTCGGAAAAGAACTTGCTTTTCGGTTGGGATACCGTTTCATCGATATGGATGAATGGATCGAACAACAGGCAATGTTGTTTATCGACGAGCTGTTTGATCATTACGGCGAAGCGTATTTTCGAGCGCTTGAAACCAATGTGTTAAAAGATTTAAAAGAAATGGACAATGTCGTGATTGCCTGCGGGGGCGGGATTGTAACGACCGAAGAAAATAAAAAATGGATGCAAGGGATCGTCATTTATCTAACTGTTGCCTTAGATGTTTTAACCAAACGACTGCAAGCATCCTATCCCAGACCGCTTTTAAAAACAAAAACGATCGACCAACTGTTGCTGGAACGAAAAGACCGGTATGAGAATTTTGCGACTTTTCAGATTGAAAACGCCGATTTGGAAAAAAGTATAGAACAGATCATGAAACGATTAGGAGATCAAAGATGAAAAAGATATTGGTTTTAAACGGACCGAATCTCAATATGCTTGGAAAAAGACCCAAAAACTATTACGGGAGTTTATCGCTTGAACAAATCAATCATTTGATTCAAACGCAGGCGGAAGGATTCGAGGTTTCGTTTTATCAAAGCAATCATGAAGGCGACTTAGTTGAAAAAATTCAGCAAAGTCTCGATTTTTATGCGATTATTTTGAATCCGGCGGCGTTTACGCATACCAGTGTGGCCTTACGGGATGCGCTTGAACTGTTTGAAGGGCACAAAATAGAAGTGCATTTATCTAGTGTCGATGAGCGTGAAGGTTTCCGCAAAATCAATTACATTCGGGATTTGTGCGAGATTTGTTTCAGCGGTAAAAAACATCAAAGTTATTTGGATGCAATTGAGTATTTGAAAAACTTAAAATAATATGATATAATCAAAACGATACGAAAGAAAAAGGAGTTATTTATGGTTTCGAGTAATGATTTTAAAAACGGAATGACGATTTTATACGACGGACATATGTATAAAATTTTGGAATTCATGCATGTTAAACCGGGGAAAGGCGGTGCCTTTGTACGGACAAAACTGCGCGACTTACGTTCCGGAGCGGTCGTAGATGTTACATTCAATGCGGCTGAAAAAGTGGAAAGAGCGATTATCGACAAAGTGGCGATGCAGTATTTATATGATTCCGGCGACGCACTTGTATTCATGGATAATGAAACGTATGAGCAAATCGAAATTCCTCATGCGTTGGTGGAATACGAAAAACAATTTTTAGTGGAAAATATGACGGTGTCAATCGAAAAATTCGGAGAAGAGATTTTGGGAGTCAATTTACCGGATAAAGTCACGCTGAAAGTGACCAAATGCGATCCGGCGGTTCGCGGGGATACCAAAACCAATGCATTAAAAGATGCATATGTTGAAACGGGATTGCTCGTAAAAGTACCGATGTTTATCGAAGAAGGCGAAAGCATCATTGTTTCGACGGAAACCGGTAAATATTCCAGTCGGGCGTAGCTTTTAAAAATTTAGGAGTGTGAAAGAACATTGGACATACAAAGGTCGTTTTTTTTAGCAGTTGAAGGGGCATCTTTTGATTTACCGATCTTCATTTTAATGATTTTCTTTATTTTATTATCGGCATTTTTCTCGATGAGCGAAACCGCTTATTCCAGTTCTAGTGTCGTTAAATTACGGGCGGCGGTCGAAGACCGAAAAACTGGTGCGAAAAAAGCATTGGAATTGGCGGACAACTTCGAAAAAACCGTCACTTGCCTTTTAATCGGCAATAACATTGTCAATACCGGTTTATCGACGGTTGCCGTTGGTTTTTTTGCCAAACTGGTGATTTTCAACCAGTGGTTGGATTTGGCATCTACCTTGATCGTTACGGTTACATTGTTGATTTTCGGTGAGATTTTGCCGAAGACCATTGCCAAAAACAATCCGGAAAAAATCGCAATTCGTGTTTCTTACATCGTTTACGGACTATCCATTCTTTTTTGGCCGTTTGTCATGTTTTTCAAAGGATTGCAGTGGCTGGTTACCAGAAATAAAAACGCCGAAACTCAGAAAATGAATGAAGAAGAATTGGCTATCATTATCGATGATATGGAACAAAAAGGCGAAATCGAGCACAATGAAGCGGTTTTGATTCAAAAAGTCTTTGATTTGAAAGATCGTCTGGTCGAAGATATTATGGTTCCGAGAATCGAAATGGTGGCACTGGATTACAATTCGTCATTGGATGAAGTCAAACAGTTTGTTTTGGGAAATCCTTATTCCAGAATACCGGTTTATAAAGGCGATAGAGATCATATCGTGGGTATTTTGTACGAAAGAGATTTTTATCCTTCTTTGCTTAAAAACAGCCGCATGTCTTGGAAACGGTTGATTCGACCGGTTAAGTTTGTTTCCGGTCAAATGAAAGTCGATGATTTAATTACCGAATTCCAGGAAGCAAAAACGCATTTGGCGATTGTCAGCGGCGAATACGGGGATGTTTTGGGATTGGTAACCATGGAAGACGCATTGGAAGAATTGGTCGGTGAGATTTACGATGAACATGATGTTGCCGGTCAAAACGATTTGTTTTTCGAACAGGAAGAAGACGGCAGTTATTTAATCGATGCCGATATGTACGTAGAAGATTTGTTCGAACGGCTCAATATCGGTGATGTTCCGGAAGACATTCCCAATAAACTGTCCGGATGGCTGTTTGAAAAATGCGAGAGTATTCCGGAAGAAGGCTTTCAAATGAAATACGTTGCTTGTTATACGATGCAAGACGAAGTTTCGGAAAGTTACGAGGATTATGCGAAAACGTTGACCTTTACCATCACGGAAGTTGTGGGCCGCCGGATCCACCGCGTTAAAGTGGAAGTGGCGGATGCGACCGACGAAGAAATTGAAGAACAACGAAAAATCGACGAATAAGCACAAAAAAGCACTACAAACGATAGTGCTTTTTATTTTTTCTTTAAAATGAATAAAAAAATTGAAAAAAAGATGGGAATATGTTATGATATTGGCGTAACGGAGGTCGAACAATGCAGAAAATTATCGATTTGAAAGAGTATAAAGGAAGCAAACAGTATTTTCTTTATTTTGACTATTTGATTAAAATAAACAACTATGTCAAAGATGATTTTTTAGAACGAAACGGAATCAGCCCCTCTTCGTATCGGCGGGCAAGAAAAGTAGAACAGAAAATCGGCGAAGCCATTTTGGAGCAATTGGAAAAATGTTTTGGTTTCGAATCGTTGACATTGGAAATGATCAACCATGCGGAAAGTTTTATCAACCGGATTTATACCAATGTCGTGTATAAGAATTTCGATACTTATGAAGAAGATTTAAAAGAAGCGGAATTGTTATTGACGAAAAAGACCCTACTTCATCCGATTTTGAAGTTGACCTATTTGTTTATGCTCAATGCGGTCAATCAAGATATCAATGCCTTGCACTGTCGCTATTCAAAATTGTATCAGGAAGTGTCTTCCTATGTTTCTTTTTTTAATCAGGAAATCATGAAAATGTACAATTTGCTTTATTTGAGTTATGAACCGATATTGACAAGGGAAGTATCCGGAAAAGAATACGACGATCACGGCTTATCGTATTATGTTTTGGCAAGTAGAAAATTTATCAAAGGCGAATATATCGAAAGTCTTTATTTTTGCAATCGGGCCAAAGCGATTTTTCATGCCGAAGAAAACGTTAAACGAATCGCTTATATCAATATTACGATCATCTCCAATTATTGCGGTCTTGGAAAATACGAAGAATGTTTTGAAATGGCTCAGCGCCAATATTGGTCGTTAAGTACCATCAAAGATTTTACCTATGAATTTAAAACGACGTTGCGCTACCTTCTTTTAAGCCTTTTGGCGATGAAAAAGTACGGTGAAATCTTTAAATACATCGATTTGACGCAAAAGATCAAAATGACGGAAGCGTGTATCGTTCTTTCGGCTAAATACAAGATGGATCCGAAAACGTATATGAATTATTTTAACAAAGAAGTGCATATGGATGAATTGACGGAAAAAGAAAGGGAATGTTTTACGCAACTCAATCAATATCTTTTCCATGGCAATAAAAATTTTTTTAAGCATGTCAATGGGTTTCAGATCAATGTATTTTTTCCGATCATTTTAAAATTGATTAAAGAAGAATAATTTTAATTTATTTTGAATAAAACGTTTAAAAAAATGCTTGTTTTAAACTATTTTTGATAAAAACACCTTAAATCAATCAAAAAACTTGAGCGACAAAATTTGACAATCTTTTCCTCCTTTGTTAGAATTTCTTTCGGAAATCGAGAAAGGAGGGAAGAAAATGAAACATATATTTTCTTATATCTTAGTGCTTTTATTATCGGTTTTTGCCGGCGGACTTGCTGCAAATAACGGTGATGAAGTAAAACCATGCTTCGAACTGGAAGAAGAGGATGGTAATCCAAACGGAGTAACGGGTCTGTCGGTAGACGATGTGATGCCTTGTTTCGAATTGGAAGAAGAAGACGGTAATCCGAATGGTGTAACCGGCCTTGATTTGGACGGTGTGATGCCTTGCTTCGAATTAGAAGAAGAAGACGGCAATCCAAACGGTGTAACCGGTCTTTCGTTTACCGCTTTGTTGTGGTAAAAAAAGAGCTTACAAAGAAGCTCTAGTTTAAGAAAGAAAGAATGTCTTTTATGACTTCTTTCTTTTTTTCTTCATTTAAAATTTCATGTCGCATTCGATCGTATACGCGAATATGTACATTCTGGTATCCGGCTTTGATTAAAACGTTCATGGATGATTTCAGCCCTTTGGTACCGAGTGTGCAAGGATCTTCTTTACCCGCCAACAATAAAATCGGTAACGACGGATCCAAAACACGATAGCGTCTTTTTTTATGCATGTTGATGTTCAGTCGGAAGAGTGCTTTATAGGCCGAAACGGTAAAAGGAATGCCGCAATAAGGATCATTGTAGTAGGCTTTGACGTTTTCTTCATTGTAGGAAAGCCAATCATTGGCAGTCTTTTTATCTTTGATCGCTTTTTCAAAAGGATGCAGTGTCAGATGTTCTAATAAGGGTGAAACATAACGATTGGATTTGAAGAAGGCGATGATGTCTGCGACAAACAATCCCAAATGAGCCGCCCATTGATAAGCCGGTACACCGGATAAAAGAACTCGTTCGTAGGAAGCGGCGTTGTTTTGAATTAAGTTTCTGGCAATGATCGTTCCCATTGAATGAGCAAAAAGATTGATTTTTAAGGTGGGGTACGCCTCGTTTAAATAGGCCGTAATGGTTTGCTGATCGGCTAGTAAGGCTTGGTGCGGTTTTTTTTCGCCGAAATAGCCGTAAAGAGTCGGATCGGTATTTTCTCCATGCCCCCGTAAATCCGATGTCATAACGATAAACCCGGCTTGATTGAGTGTTTTGGCAAAATCGGCATACCGACTTTGGTGTTCTTTCATACCGTGAATGATTTGGACAATGGCTTTTGGGGAGTCGGTTTCATATAATTTACAATAGATATTTTGTTGGTCGAAGTGTGATTTTAAAATAATGTTTTTAGCATCCATCTGCTCACCTACTTGCTGTACTGATATACGGGTTGGATTTTAAGGGTTTTTTCAAGCAATTCCAACGCTTCGGTTTTGGAAAGGTTCATTGAAAACATGAGTTCTTCCGACGCTTTTTTTAAGGCTTGCTGAAAAAACTGCGAATCGAACGAACCCAACATCTTTCGTTCTTTTTTCTTTTCGTCCGCTAAGCTGTAAAGCGATTTAAGCAATAAAAGCGTATCTTGCAGGCGATTGGAAGAAAGAAGCGTTTGAAATTGATTTCGTCGTTCTTTATTGTCTTTGGAATAGTTAATCGCTTTTCCTTTGGTCAAATCGAGATTTTGCAGAAAAAAATCTTTGGAACTGACAGGTCTTAAAAACTCATCCACTTTATCTTCCGGAATCATGATGGTCAGTTGATTGGAAACTGTTTTCAATTGAAAAAAATCTTTGTTCATCTCCGGATTCGTTTTTTTGTCGGTAATCCGACAGACGCCGTGTCCGCTATGAACGACGATATCGCCGATCCAATACATAAAACCTCAACTCCTTATCCCGCTTATTTAATATTATTATACCATCTTTTTTCAAAAAAATCCAGCAAGAGGTTTTGAAAGTAGAAAGAACGCTTTTCTTTAAAAAGAAAATATGATACAATAAATTGTAAAAAATGGTTGTGAGTCAAACGAAAAAGGAGTTACAAAATGAAATATGATGTCGTTATTGTCGGAGCCGGTCCGGCCGGTTTGTTTGCGGCTTACGAATTGCACGAACAAAATCCAAAGTTAAAGGTTTTATTGATTGATAAAGGACACGATATCTATCATAGACGCTGTCCGGTTCTCAATCACACCCTTTCGAAGTGTCCGATGGATAAATTCGGTCATTCCGGTTGTCATCCGGCTTGTTCCATTACCAACGGATTCGGCGGAGCCGGGGCTTATTCGGATGGAAAATTCAACATTACTTCCGAGTTCGGCGGATGGATGACCGATTATTTGGATCCGAAGATTGTGGAGGATCTGATCCGATATGTGGATTCAATCAACTTAAAATACGGAGCCCCGACAAAAATAACCGATCCGACAACCGAAAAAGTAAGGGAAATCGAACGGCGTGGCTATGCCGTTGGTTTGAAATTGTTGCGGGCACAGGTTCGGCATCTGGGAACGGAAAACAATTTGGCGATCATGGCAAAAATTTTCGATGATTTGAGTCAGTGGATTGATATGCGTTACGAAACGGAAGTGACGGATGTCATCATTGAAAACGAAAAAGTTTGCGGAATCAAAATCAAAGAAGAAACCGTTTTTTGCAATCAGGTTTTTTTGGCTGTTGGACGAGACGGGTCCACCTGGTTGCAATCGTTATGCGAGGCCCATCATATTGCCTTAACCCACAATCAAGTCGATATCGGTGTTCGGGTTGAAACCAACGATGTTGTGATGGAAGAAATCAATCAAAATTTATATGAAGGAAAATTTATTTACCGGGCCTCGGTCGGCACGGAAGTTCGGACCTTTTGTTCCAATCCGTCCGGTCATGTGGTGGTTGAAAACCACAGCGGAACGATTTTAGCCAACGGTCATGCGTATGCGGATCCGAAAATGGGATCGCATAACACGAATTTCGCCTTGTTGGTGTCGCATAAATTCTCCGAACCGTTTGACAAGCCCAACGAATATGCCCACGAAGTATCTCGTTTGGCCAATCAATTGAGTTGCGGAAGCGTGATTGTTCAGCGCTATGGGGATATTTGCAAAGGACGCAGAACAACCCAAAAGCGGCTTGATGAGGGATTTGTCAAACCGACGCTGAAAGAAGCGGTACCGGGTGATCTGGGACTGGTTCTTCCTTATAATACGATGAAATCGATTATTGAAATGATTGAGGCACTGGATCATGTGACACCGGGAATTGCCAATGAACATACGCTCTTTTACGGGGTGGAAGCGAAATTTTATTCGGCTCGCCCGGTAACCAATCATTATTTTGAAACCAAGATCGAAGGTCTTTACGTTGGTGGGGACGGGGCCGGAATCACCAGAGGGTTGGCACAGGCCGGCGCAAACGGGGTTTGGGTGGCTCGCAATATCGTTTCCAAATATACGAAACAATCGGCATAAGTCAAGTGCTTATGCCTATTTTGTCGTATTGGGAAAGTTGAATGTTTTTTCTATTTTTGTCGAATGAATAGGCAGTTTTTTCTTTTTATTTTATAATACATTCGGTGATGAAAAAATGGGACTGAATGTAGGGGTGTATGTCAAAAAAGATGTCTTGATATTACGGTTAAAAGGGGAACTGGATGATTTGTCCGTCAGCGATTTAAGAATGCGCATTTCAAAATATATCAGCGATTATTCCATCGTTCATTTGGTAATCAACGTCAAAGATTTGAATTTTTTGGATTCTTCCGGAATCGGATTTATCATCGGTCGTTATCATCAGTTGAAAAAAACAGGTGGCGATATTACGATCAGCAATCTTCATGCGAAGATTGAACGGATCATCTACGTCTCCGGTTTGGCTAAGATTTGCAAAATAAGGGATACGGAAGAATCCGTACTCATTTCTTTAGGAGGAAAAGCGTATGTATAACGAAATTGAATTGAATTTTATTTCCAAAAGAATCAATATTTCGGTCATTCGGAATATGGTCGGTGTCATGATTGTCGATCACAATCCGACGATTACGTTTTTAAATGAACTCAAAACGGTGATTTCGGAGGCGATTACCAATTGCATCGTGCATGGGTATCAAAATCAGGAAAACGGCAGAATTCAAATGAAAATCGTTGTGGATGATGAAAAAGTAGCGATGGATATCGTCGATGAAGGCATCGGTATTGAGGATATCGAACAAGCAAGGGAACCGCTTTTTTCAACCAAAGCCGATGAAGAAAGAAGCGGACTTGGTTTTACGATCATGGAAATGTTTTGCGATGTGCTGACTGTCGAAAGCCGTGTACACGAAGGGACGAAGTTACACATTGAGAAAAAATGGTAGGCAGTGAATAAAACGTACTCTTTTAAGGCATGCTATTGTTGGGTGATAGAATGCAAAAAGAACGAGAATATTATCAGAAAATCATCAAACCGAAATACGACTATACGTCCATGACGTTTCATTTTTTACAGGCTTTTTTCTTTGGGGGTATTGTCTGTATCATCGGTCAGTTGTTTTTGGACTTTTATAAAAATATTTTGCATCAAGAAGAAACTTTAGCCGGAATCTATATGTCTATGAGCATGATTTTTTTATCCGGTTTTTTAACGGCTCTTGGAATTTACGACGAGTTGGGACAAGTTGCCAAATGCGGACTGGCTATTCCGATTACGGGCTTCGCCAATGCCGCAGTTTGTTCGGCAATGGAATACCATAAGGAAGGGATCGTTTTAGGTATCGGTGCCAATTGCTTGAAATTGGCCGGCAGTGTGTTGGTTTTAGGAACGGTTGCGGCTTTATTGGTCAGCGCAGTGCGCTGGATCGGAGGGCTGTTCGGATGAATTTAACGTTTGACGATATTTATTTGGAGGATGCCGTTGTCGTTGCCGGTCAGTTGGAGGGATCGGGGCCTTTAAAAGCGTATTTTGATTCCGTTGATGAGTGCAAGGATTGCTGTTTTGAAAACAGCGAAATCGATCTTTTATCCAAAGCCATGGATATGCTGTTTGAAAAGACCGAATGTACCTGTGACCAAATCGATTTGGCAATCGGCGGCGAACTTTCCAATCAGTTGGCAACGACCAGTTATACGTTGCGTAAACTTCCGATTTCTTTAATCGGTATTTATTCGGCTTGTTCGACGATCGCGCTGGGACTGATTACGGCAGGGCTTTCTTTGAGCCAATCTTCAGTCCGTCGGGTCTTGGTTTTTACATCCAGTCACAATCAGTCTGCGGAAAGACAATTTAGAAACCCGGTGGAATACGGCGGTGCGAAAGAAGATACACAGACATTTACGGCGACCATCGGAGCGGCTTGTTTTTTATCGCACGAGAAAAGTGCGATTCGCCTTTCTTCGGTAACCGTCGGCAAGGTGGTGGATGTCGGGTTTACCGATTCGATGGATTATGGCCGAGCCATGATGCCGGCTGCTTTGGAAACTTTGTTGGAACATTTTAAAACGACTGCAACCACACCGGCTGATTACGATTTGGTGCTAACGGGCGATTTATCGCGATTCGGTTCCAAACTGGTTCAACAGGAACTGGAAAAAGAATTTGGACCGGTTTGTAATTACCACGATTGCGGATTGATGTTATACGATATTGATCGTCAAGATGTTTTGGCCGGAGGCAGCGGACCTGGAACCTCGGCGGCTGTTCTTTTATCGTATGTGCGCAAAAAAATGACAGAAGGGGCTTTTAAGCGCGTGTTACTTTGCGCAACCGGCGCTTTGATGAATCCGACGATGATCAATCAAAAAAATTCCATTCCGTGTATTGCCCATGCGGTTGAATTGAGGATAACGGAATGATTTATTTTTACGCTTTTTTAATCGGCGGTGCCATTTGCGCACTGGCACAACTGATTAAAGATTTTTCGAAGTTGACAGTCGGCCATATGACGGTTTTGTTTGTCTGTTTGGGAACCCTACTGGATTTTTATGATTTTTATGATCGCTTGATTCGTTTAGCCGGAGCCGGTGCGTTGTTGCCGATTACCAGTTTCGGTCACTCATTGGTCCATGCGGCTCTAGCCGCGGCTGAGCAGGATGGATTCATCGGTATTTTTACGGGTCTTTACGATAAGACATCTTCCGGAATCGCGTTTACGATTTTGCTGTCGGTTGTAATCGCGTTGATTTTTAAACCGAAAAAATAAAGTATTTTGTAAAAAGCCCTTGACTTATATGGCAGAATCGCATATAATAAAGCAGCATATGTGGTGGAGTCTGTCATCCGATCTATTGTTGGATTTATGCTATAAAAAGATAGAGAATAAACGATGTTTTTTAGAAAGCACCACATGGGTGCTTTTTTTATATCGAAAAGCATCGGATGCAAATTTTAAAAAAGAAGAGGAAAAAAAGAAAAAAATTTGATATGGAGTCTATGATAGGTTCGATTATTTTACAGGTAGTTTTGATTTTTTTAAATGCTGTTTTTGCCAGTGCCGAAATTGCGGTCATTCAGACCAATGAGACAAAGGTAAACAAATTGGCGGAAGAAGGAAATAAAAGGGCACGCAAACTTTCAACGTTGATTTCCAAACCGGCGAAGTTTCTTTCGACCATTCAGGTAGCAATTACACTGGCGGGATTACTCGGTAGTGCGTTTGCGGCGGAAAATTTTGCCAGACCGTTGACGGATAGTTTGATCCATGCCGGATTGAAAATAGATTATACAACGCTTCATACGATCTGTGTGATTCTCATTACATTTATTTTAGCGTATTTCAATATTGTTTTCGGTGAATTGATTCCCAAACGAATTGCCATGCGAAAAGCGGAAAAAATGGCCTTTGCCATGGCGGGTATGCTTCGGGTCGTTTCGATTATCTTTGCCCCGCTTGTTTGGTTGCTGACGGTTTCGACCAACGGTATTTTGCGTCTGTTCGGCATCAATCCGGATGAAGAGGATAAACAGGTAACCGAAGAAGAAATTCTGTTGATGGCCGAAGCCGGTAATGAAACCGGAACGATTGACGATAACGAAAACGAATTCATTCAAAAGATTTTCGATTTTAAAGATGTCGATGTCATTGAAGCGTGCACGCATCGAAAAGATATGGATTTGTTGTTTTTAAAAGATTCCGATGACGTGTGGAAGAAAACGATTAACGAAAGTCGGCATACGTATTACCCGGTTTGTGACCAAGATGCGGATAATATCGTCGGGGTTTTAAATACGAAAATTTATTTTCGCTTAAACGACCAAAGTCGGGAATCGGTTTTGAAACAAGCCGTTCAAGTTCCGATGTTTGTTTTGGAAAACATGCAAGCCAATACGCTGTTTAATAAAATGAAAAAAGAACGGGAATACTTTGCGGTTGTCGTCGATGAATACGGTGGAACCAGCGGAATTGTTACCATTCACGATTTGATTGAATTGATTGTCGGCGAAATCGAAGAAAAAGACGAGCAGACGGAATACGAGATCAATAAACTTTCTGAAAATCAATGGGAAATCATCGGGTTGGCTCCGTTTGATGAGGTGGAAAAACAACTTTCCGTTTCCATTCCGTTGAAAGAAGATGAAGAATTTGAAACGTTTGGCGGTTATATTTGTACGTTACTAGATGAAATTCCGGTGGACGGCGAAACGGATATTGTGGTAAAAAACGATCGTTTATCCGTTCGGATTTTAACCATTCACGAGCATACGATTACCAAGATGTTGGTTTCTTTGGGGGATTTTTGCTTATCTAAGGATAGCAGCAAAACAGAATAAATCAAAAAAAGATCAATCACGCACGATTGATCTTTTTTTATAAAATTATAAGAAGGTTACATTTTTTCGAAATGCGTTACGTCCGTTACAAAAACGGTCGCACCGCCTACCAACACTTGCGCGGTATTCGGATAAGATAAAATCGCTTGGTTTCCAGTTGAAACGGTCGGAACATTTTCCATTCGCTGAGCCGAATTTTTACGGATGATATCAAGAACTTCGGTAACTTGATCGTCGTTGACGCCGATCAATAAGGTTACATTGCCTTTTCTTAAAAAACCGCCGGTCGAACCGATCTTGGTAAACATAAATCCGGCTTCGGTCAATTGTTCGGAAACGTCGTTGGCATCCATTTTATTGATAATGGCCGTAATCATTTTCATAAAGATTCCCCCTTTTATACCAAACCTTTTCTTTCTTTTAGTATAGCGCAAAGAATTTGTTTTGTCAATGAAGGTAAAAATGCCTCCGATCGAAAAAGGATGCAACAATGAAGTCGGAATGTGTTATAATAAAAGAAGAAAAGAAGAAATGAGGAGGACCGGTATGGATAAAGAACATTCCGTTTTAAAACCGAGTAAAACCGTTGCGGTCATATTTTATGTGCTGATGATGTTTCTGGGAAGCAGTTTTATCTTGATCGGCGTCGTTGCGGTTTATGCGCATTTACAACCGCAATTATCGTTTGATGCGTTGTTTGAAATCTGCCAAAAACCGGAGTTGTTGGAACAAGCCTCGGATTCTTTGGTAAAAGGGTATGCCATGACCAACGCCATCGGCAATATGATCAGTTACCTTTTGTTGTTTGCGGTCATTCTTTTTTTTATGCGGGATTTCTTAAAAGAAGACGGGAAACGGTTGAAAAAAAAGTGGCGTTTTTATCTTTGGTTCATTCCGCTTTGTTTTTGTCTGTTTTATGGTCTTTCCTTTTTATTCAATTGGTTGATGGAAAAGGTTGTATCTTCTTCGGAAAATCAGCAATCCATTGAATTGATGATCGAAAACGGTGGAGCCTTTTATATGTTTATTGCGGTTGTTCTTTGTGCGCCGCTGGTCGAAGAACTGATTTACCGAAAAGCCGTTTTTTCGTTTTTGGAGCGAAAAAACATTCTTTGGTCATACGTCTTCAGCATCTTGCTTTTTGCCTTGCCGCACTTATTTACCACTTCGTTTGAGGATCCCATTCAATGGTTTTTAAAACTGCTTCCTTATTTGTTTAGTGCGTTGCTGTTGGCTTTGATTTATCATTTGTCCGGCAAAAACATTTATACAACGTGGATCATTCACGGATTGAATAATTTAATTGCGTTTCTTTGGGTATTGTTTTAACTAGGAGGGAATTAAGATGTTAAAAAAAGATGTGAAACAGTATGACAAAAATATTTTTAAAGAATTGGATGAATCATGGGCGATTTGTACCGCCGGGGATCGAAATACCGGATTTAACTGTTTGACGGTTTCTTGGGGTGGGATCGGAATGTTATGGGGGAAACCGGTCGGTTTTGTTTTTGTTCGCAACTCCCGTTATACGCATTCCTTTTTGGAAAAAAGCGAAGGCGTTACGCTGTCTTTTTTAAGTAATGCTTATCAAGAAGCCAAACAGTATTTAGGACAAGTTTCCGGTCGCAATGAGGATAAACTGGCAAAAAGCGGGCTTTCCTATACGTACGATCCGGATATGGATGTTTGTTACATTCGTCAGGCATCCTATGTATTTAAAATGAAAAAACTTTTAAGTGTCGATTTGGATTCCGATTTGTTAAAAGAAGATTTGAAAGAAAAGTTCTATTCGGTTAAAGATGATCATACGCTTTATATATGTGAAATCAAGCAGTATTTAACTAAGGAAAAGGAAGCGTAAGAACAAAAAATGAATTATATTGATCTGCATTGTGATACGTTGATGCAACTGTATCAACAACCGGATAAGTCGTTAAAGGATGCGCCGTTTCAAATAAATTTGGCGCATTTAAAAAAAGGCGGTTGTCTTTTGCAGTGTTTTGCGGTGTTTGTGCCGTTGAAAAAATATGTCAATCCGTTTGAAACATCGCTTGAAATGATCGATCGCTATGAAACGGAATTGAATGCTGTATCCGATTGGATCCATCCCGTCTACTGTTATGCCGATCTAGTAAAAAACATCCGCGAAGGAAAAATTTCATCGCTGTTGACGATTGAAGAAGGCGGCATTTTAAAGGGAAATCTTTCGTTTTTGCGAACGCTTTACCGGCTCGGTGTGCGGATGATTTGTCTAAACTGGAACGATGCAAACGGCATCGGATATCCGAATTTCGATTTGAATGAAGAAAAGCGTGATTTTACCAAACCCAATGTCAAAGACGGGTTAACTGCGTTTGGTTTTGAATTGCTTCGGCAGATGAATCGTTTGGGCATGATCGTCGATGTGTCGCATCTTTCGGATGCCGGTTTTTACGATTGTATCCGCACCTCCGTTCATCCGATCGTCGCCAGTCATTCCAATGCCCGATCGATTTGTCATCATGTTCGAAATTTGTCCGATGATATGATTGTTGCGCTACACAAAAAAGGCGGTGTAATGGGGCTTAATTTTTGTGCCGCTTTTTTGGATGACGATCCAGAAAAAGGCAAAGATACCGTTTCTTGTGTGATTCGTCATATGAAACACATTAAAAACCTCGTCGGCGTGGATGTCATGGCCATCGGTACGGATTTCGACGGTATTCCTACAGATATTGCCTTGAAAAATGCTTCTTTCATGCCTTGTTTGATTGAAGGCATGCGTCAGTCCGGCTTTACGGAAGACGAAATCGAAAAGATTTGCTATAAAAATTTTTTAAGAGTTTTTCAAGCGATTATCGGCTGACATATCCCTTTTGAAAAGGGGTATTTTTTTATATTGATTTGTTTCTTTTTTTAAAAAAATATGCTTGACGTCAAACAATGAAAAAAGTATAATAAGTATTGTTTTCAATCTGAAAAAGGTAGGGGATTTCATGCGGCACATCGGTCTTGAGATCAAACATTTGAACAACTTGATATCCAGACGGGTAACCAATTTAAAGGGCATCGCTTTGCTCAACGATTTGACCGGAAACAACGGGATGATTTTAACCTATATCGTTGAAAACAGAAGTGCTTTTCCATCGCAAAAAGATATTGAAAAGACGTTCGGTATCACGCGTTCGACGGCATCGAAAGTTTTATCGTTAATGGAAAAGAAAGATTTGATCAAACGAGAAAAAGATCAACAAGATGCCAGAAGCAAAAAGATATCGGTTACGGATAAAGGCAGGCAGATTGCTTTTCAAATCGAAGAAGAATTGCTCGCTTTCGAAAAACTGCTGATTTTGGGGTTTACGGAAGAAGAATTGGAACTTTTTGATCGAATGTTAGCGAAAATAAAGAAAAATGTGGAGGTTGAAGGATATGATCAAGATATTGAAAAAAAGTATTAGAGAATACAAAAAAGCCTCGTTGTTGACGCCGTTGTTTGTCAGTTTGGAAGTTGTCATGGAATGTTTGATTCCGCTTTTGATGACGTATATTTTGGAGTTCGCTCAACATGAAAATCCGAACACGACGTATATTATTTTACTGTCCCTCGGTATTGTCGTTCTTGGCTTTGTTTCTCTGTTATTCGGTTTTCTTTCCGGAAAATATGCGGCCATTGCGGCAGCCGGGTTTGCAAAAAATTTAAGAAAAGATATTTTTTATAAAGTCGAAGAATTTTCTTTCGAAAATATCGACCATTTTCAGGCGGCCAGTCTGGTAACCAGAATGACGACCGATATTACCAATATCCAACAAGCTTACGGAATGATTATCCGGACAGCGGTCCGCGTTCCGCTCATGATGATTTCTTCCATCGTTTTAGCGTTTATCTTAAGTCCTAAAATCGCAACGATCTACGTTCTGATTTTACCGATATTGGCGATTGTGCTGTTTTCCTTAATTCGGGTGGCGATGCCGATTTTTGATAAAGTATTCGACCGTTACGATCATATGAATGCTTCCGTCGAAGAAAATATCAAGGGAATCCGTGTCGTTAAAACGTATGTGCGGGAAGCGTACGAGAAAGAAAAATTTGCCAAAACATCGGAAAATGTCAAAAAAGGGTTTATCACAGCCGAACGCATCGTGGCTTGGAATCAACCGTCGATGATGGTGGCGATGTATGTTGCGCTTTCGCTTGTTTCCATGTTCAGTGCTTATTTGATTGTAACGACCAATCAAACCGAATTTAAAATCAGCCAACTGTCGGCGATTATTACTTACGGAACGCAGATTTTAATGAGTTTGATGATGTTGACGATGATTTTTGTAATGATTTCGATTTCCATTGCCTCCATGCATCGGGTTACGGAAGTTTTAAAAGAAAAAAGTACCATCGACAGTCCGCTTAATCCGGTAACGGAAGTAAAAGACGGATCCATTGAATTTAAAAACGTATCGTTTAAATATGCGAAAGAAGCGGAAAAATTCGCTCTTGCGAATGTAGATTTCAAAATCGAATCCGGAAAAACCGTCGGCATCATCGGCGGAACGGGAAGCAGCAAGACGACGTTGGTAAATCTTTTATCCCGATTGTACGATACGACAGTAGGAGAAGTAAAAGTCGGCGGTGTGGATGTCAAAGATTACGATCTGAACGTATTAAGAGACAGTGTTGCGGTTGTTTTGCAGAAGAATGTCCTGTTCAGCGGCAGCATTAAAGACAATTTGCGGTGGGGTGATGAACAGGCGACCGATGAAGAAATGGTAAGGGTTTGTAAAATTGCCTGTGCCGATGAATTCATTCAAACTTTTCCAAACGGTTATGATACGTATATCGAACAAGGCGGAACCAATGTTTCCGGCGGTCAGAAACAACGGCTGTGTATTGCCCGAGCTTTGCTGAAAAAACCGAAAGTATTGATTTTGGATGATTCGACCAGTGCCGTCGATACGAAGACCGATGCGCATATCCGCAAAGCACTTCGGACGGAAATTCCTCAAACGACGAAAATCATTATCGCCCAACGCGTTTCTTCCATTGAAGATGCCGATGTTATTTTCGTAATGGACGGCGGAAAAATTGTGGCCAGCGGCAATCATGAAGCGTTGCTTTCCAATTGTTCGATCTATCAGGAAATATACGACCTTCAGACGAAAAAAGGAGGAAATAAAGATGAATAAGAGAAAATCACAATTAAGAAATTTATTTCCGATTTGCAAAAAATTCTTTATGCTTTACAAAGTAAGAACGCTATTGGTTCTACTTTGTTTGGTTTGTTCGGCGATCAGTACGATTGCTTCTAGTGTCTTTATTCAGCAAATTATTTCCTTGGTGGAAACCACATTGAAAAACAATGTCGGCACCAAAGAATTGTTCGAAAGCATTCAACCGCAACTGCTCAATATTTTGTTTATGATGATCATCGTGTACGGAGTTGGAATTGCTTCTTCGATTGCTTACACGCAAATTATGGCGGTAATCGGTCAGGATTTTTTAAACAAAATGCGAATCGAAATGTTCGAACGAATGGAATCGCTGCCGATTAAATATTTCGATCGCCATAAACACGGCGATATTATGTCGTTTTATACCAATGACGTAGACACCTTACGGCAGTTCATTTGCCAGTCTTTGCCGCAATGCATTTCCACGGCACTAAGTATTTTATTTGCGGTCATCGTCATGCTGTCTTACAGTTTGTGGTTGTTTTTGATTGTCATCGCCGGTGCTGTTGCAATGTTGTTTGTTACGACTAGAATCGGCGGAAATTCCGCGCGTTTCTTTATGAAACAACAGATTTCCATGGCTAAAGTAGAAGGATACATCGAAGAAATGATGCATGGCGCCAAAGTGGTAAAAGTTTTTTCTCATGAAGAAAAAGTCAAAGAGGAGTTTGACCTCATCAATGAAGAATTGTTTCAGGATGCGCAAAAAGCCAACCATTTTGCCAATGTATTAATGCCGATTTTAGGAAACATCGGCAATATTCAGTATTCACTCATTTCCATCATCGGTGTGATTTTTTACATCACCGGAGCCGTCAATGTTTCTTTTACCGGTTTATCGGTGATGTCAATGTCCGTGATTATCGCCTTTTTGCCGATGTCCAAACAATTTTCCCAAAGTGTTTCCAATTTATCGCAACAAGTTTCGATGATCGCGATGGCGATGGCCGGTACCGGTCGTATTTTGGAACTGCTTCAAGAAGAAGAGGAAAAAGACGAGGGGTATGTCACTTTGGTCCATGCTCAGATCAACGAAGACGGAACGATTACAGAATGCGATCACAGAACCAATGTTTGGGCGTGGAAACATCCGCATCAAGACGGCAGCATCACGTATACGAAATTACAAGGCGATATTGTACTGGAAGATGTGGATTTCGGTTATTATCCGGATAAAATCGTGCTTCACGGTGTCAATGTTTATGCCAAACCGGGGCAGAAAATCGCTTTTGTCGGTGCTACGGGTGCCGGTAAAACGACCATTACCAATCTGATCAACCGTTTTTACGATATTTCCTGCGGCAAAATCCGCTATGACGGAATCAATATTTCCAAGATCAAAAAAGACGATTTGCGAAGAAGTTTGGGTATCGTCCTACAAGATACTAATTTATTTACCGGTACGGTAATGGAAAACATTCGTTACGGCCGGCTGGATGCTACCGATGAAGAAGTGTATGAGGCTGCCAAGATCGCCAATGCTTACGATTTCATTACCCGATTACCGGAAGGATTTCAAACGATGCTTTCGGGAGACGGCGCCAATCTTTCCCAAGGTCAACGGCAATTGATCAGTATTGCCCGTGCCGCTTGTGCCGATGCGCCGGTGATGATTATGGATGAGGCGACTTCTTCGATTGATACGCGTACGGAAGCGTTGGTTCAAAAGGGAACCGATCAACTGATGGAAGGAAGAACGGTATTTGTGATTGCCCACCGTCTTTCAACGGTACAAAATTCCGATTGTATTATGGTGTTGGATCACGGAAGAATCATCGAACGGGGATCCCATGAGGATTTAATTGCCCAAAAAGGCACCTACTATCAGTTGTACACCGGTGCCTTTGAATTAGAATGATGTTTCATCTTTACATTTTATTGATTTTGGTGTATAGTAATAATTACAAATCTGATAATTTTGATGATGTTAGACGGAAGTGTCGGCAGGGTGTAGAGAATTGATGGTTGGTGAAAATCAAGCGAAGCGGCATCTTCAAATCACTAGCGGAAAAACCATTTGAAAAGAATGGTCGAGTTGTCTTTGCGTTAAAAAGAAACGAGTGCTCAAAACAGTTTGTTTTTTGAACAAGGGTGGTAACACGTTTAAAGCGTCCTTTGAAAAGAAGGATGCTTTTTTATTTGATTTAGGAGGGAAAAAGATGGATTTTAAAGAAACGTTGTTTATGGGAAAAACTGCATTTGAAATGCGCGGTAATTTGGGCAATAAAGAACCGAAAATCCAACAAAAATGGAAAGAGATGGATCTTTATCAAAAAAGAATCCGCAAAAACGAAGGCAAAAGGGATTATACGCTTCACGACGGACCTCCTTATGCCAACGGAAACATTCATTTGGGGCATGCCTTGAACAAGATTTTAAAAGATTTTGTGGTTCGGTATAAAAATATGAACGGCTATCGGTCGGTTTATATTCCCGGCTGGGACACCCATGGTTTACCGATCGAAAATGCGTTGCAAAAAAAGGGAATCAACCGCAAACAGAAAAACATCGGCGAATTTCGAAAACTATGTGAAGAATACGCTTATCAGCAGATAGAAAAACAGAAACAAGGGTTTATGCGGTTGGGTGTTTTGGGTGAGTTTGATCATCCTTACATCACCTTGCAGCATGATTTTGAACGCGATCAGGTTTTGGTTTTTGCCAAAATGGTTGAAAAGGGATTGATTTATAAAGGACTCAAACCGGTATATTGGTCGCCTTCTAGCGAATCGGCATTGGCCGAAGCGGAAATCGAATATCAGGATAAGAAAGATTCTTCCATTTATTTCCGTTTTCCACTTGTGGAAACAGAAGGACTGTTTGACCAGGCGTCTTTTTTGGTATGGACGACCACACCTTGGACGCTTCCGGCCAATTTGGCGGTTTGTGCCGGCCCGCAAATCGAATACGTCTTGGCTCAAACCGATCAAGGAAAACTGATTTTCGGTCGTGATTTATGTGAAACTTTAAAAGAGTTGCTAAATTTGGGAGAAATAACGATTTTGGCAACGATGAAAGGAACGGAATTGGAAGGACTTCGCTACCGTCATCCGTTATACGACCGCATCAGTCCGTGTATTTTAGGGGACTATGTTTCCACATCCGACGGTTCCGGTTTGGTTCACATTGCGCCGGGCCATGGTGAGGATGACTTTGTCGTTGGAAAACAGTATCATTTGGATGTTTTATGTCCGGTCGATTCCAAAGGATATATGACCAAAGAAGCCGGCGTATATGAGGGGCTGTTTTATCAGGATTGCAACGAGCAAGTGATTCAGGATTTGGATACAAAAGGTATGCTTTTGAAATGCGTACCGATCGTTCATAGTTATCCACACGACTGGCGAACCAAAAAACCGGTTATTTTCCGGGCCACCCCGCAATGGTTTGCTTCGATTGATCCGATTAAAGAAGAACTTTTAGAAGCCATTAAAGAAGTGGAATGGAATCCGAAATGGGGAGAAGTTCGGATTTCCAATATGATTAAAGATCGTCACGATTGGTGCATCTCCAGACAACGCGCCTGGGGTGTTCCGATTCCAATTTTTTATACCGAAGACGGTCAGGCCGTTTTGGATCCGGTTGTTTTAGACCATATTGCGGATTTATTCGGTCAATACGGTTCGGATATTTGGTTTGAAAAAACGGCCAAAGAATTATTGCCGGAAGGATATACGCATCCAGGATCGCCAAACGGTCTTTTTACAAAAGAAACGGATATCATGGACGTTTGGTTCGACAGCGGTTCTTCCTACTGCCTGTTGGATCGGCGCGGTCTTTCTTTCCCGGCGGATTTGTATTTGGAAGGATCGGATCAATATCGCGGTTGGTTTAATTCATCGTTGATCACCGCTGTTGCAACCAGAAACAAGGCACCTTACAAAACGGTTGTTTCACACGGATTTACGCTAGATGGCGAAGGAAGAAAAATGTCGAAATCCCTTGGAAATACGGTTGATCCGATTCAGGTATGTCAGGAATCGGGGGCCGATATTTTACGGTTATGGGTTGCCTCCATCGAATATCGGGCCGATATGCCGCTTTCAAAGGATATTTTAAAACAAGTCAGCGAATCATACCGTAAAATCCGCAATACCATTCGTTTCTTAATGGCCAATACGGCGGATTTCGATTTGAAAAACGCCCTTTCCTATGACGAGTTGTTGCCGGTCGATCGGTATATGTATATCAAATTAAAACGCTTCGTTCGTCAAATCAAAAACAATTACGATCATTTTGATTTCGGAGAAGTTTACCGAAATGTCAATTCCTATCTTACCAATACGCTTTCTTCCTTTTATTTGGATTTCACCAAAGATATTTTATACATCGAACATCCTTCCAGCAAAAAACGTCTTTCGACGCAAACGGTTTTTTATGAGATTTTGTTGTCGTTGCTTCAGTTGTTGACGCCGATTTTACCGCATACGACATCCGAAGCATACGATTTGTTACCGCAAAAAGATCAGGAAGATATTTATTTGACGGAAATGCCGGATGAACAAGTACCGGAAGATTCATTGGAAGCCGCTTTTGATGCCTTTATGAAATATCGCGAACAAATTTTAAAAGCATTGGAAGATGCACGCAGTCAAAAGATCATCGGAAAGAGTTTCAATGCGAAATTGACGCTTTCGTTGGATGCCCAAGCGCAAAAAGTTTTTGATGCGTTAAACAGTAATATTGCCCAGTTATTGATTGTTTCGCAATTGGAAATGAAATCCGGGGATGTGTTTACTTGCAAAGTCGAAGCAGCCCAAGGTTGTACGTGTCAACGTTGTTGGATGATTGTACCGCAGGTAAATGAAAACGGTCTTTGCGAACGTTGCCAAAAAATTGTATCCTTAAAATAATATCAAGCCCATCCATTCTTCTGATGGGCTTTTTCTTTACAGGGTATGAAAATGAAAAATCAGCCACAATGGAACATTTTAGGAACAAGAACACTTTTATTACCTTATAAAAGTTGGGACGATTGAATTTGCAAAAATCGGTAGTCTCTTTTTCATCGAATTGCTCCATAAAAAAGAAGCCGAATCGCATACCGATTCTGGCAAAAGTATTTTCCGCTTTGTAAATAAAATCAAGTCTAAAAAGGTATTTTCCTAATTTTTGAATTATGATAAAATGGAAAAAAGAAATCGATAAATTAAGAATTTTTGGAGGTAGAGTACGGTGAAAGAAATGATTGCTTATTGCGGACTGGATTGTGAAAAATGCGATGCATATCTTGCGACAATCCATGACGATCAAACCTTGCGAAAAAAGACGGCATCATTATGGGCTGAATTGAATCAAGCACCGATTCTTCCGGAACATATCCATTGCTTCGGATGTCGTGGCAACGGAATTAAAACCGTATTTTGCGATCGTATCTGCGGTATTCGTCGCTGTGCACTGGAAAAAGGAATTACGACTTGCGGTGATTGTCCGAATTTAGAAAGATGTCCTACGGTTGGAGAAATTTTAAAAAAGAATCCGTCTGCTTTGAAGAATTTGAAAAATGGGAGGAAATAGAAATGAAATTGAAAAATCCTATGTTGGTGGTAACGGATATAGACAAATCCGTTGAGTTTTATAAAAAAGTTTTCGGGCTTCATGTGATTATGGATTTTGGAGCAAATAAAACGTTAACAGGCGGTTTGGCTTTGCAGACAGTTGAAACATATCAAGACTTTATCAAAAAAAGCGATATTTCTTTTGGTGGCAATAACTTTGAAATTTACTTTGAAACAGATGATTTTGATGAATTTATAGATCAGTTGAAAGAATGTGATATCGACTATGTCCACCCTATTGTAGAACATGCCTGGGGACAGCGTGTTGTTCGTTTCTATGACCCGGATAAACATATTATCGAAGTTGGCGAGAACATGAAAATAGTATGCAAGCGTTTCTTAAATAGCGGAATGACACCAGAACAAGTAGCAGAACGCATGGACGTACCTATAAAATTTGTCCATGCCTGCATGCGTTAAATCTCGGCTTATCAAACTGTAAAAATTGGAAGTTATAAAGGAGAAATGAGTATGCTAAACAAAATACCCAATGCAGAAGAAATGACGGCTTTAATCGGAAGATAGCAGGACAAACACCCCTTCATCATCGATCCTTATTTGCTGTTGTGTCCTTTTATGATCGCTTTTGTTACTTTATTTATCCCTTTTTTGACATTTATGATAAAAAATGATAGAATAAGGGAAGAATATAGGTGGTGAAACTATGTTGTTTAAATTTTATTATTTAAAAGAAGGAACTCGTGTTTTTGACCGAACGGAATTGTTGACATTTTTTCAAGCAAATGCCAACGTAACGATGGAAAAAAAAGGAACCGATCGGATTTTCACCTACCACCACCCGATTTTAAAGTTTTCCGCCGATTTCGTTCTTTCTTCTAAATCTGCCATTCCCCACCTGGAGCGACTCAATCCGCGCTATTATGATGTGAATTTCCGTGTGGAATTCAATATCTTATTGCCGACTTATTCGGTTGAAATCATTTTGGATATTGCCGAAGAAATCGCTCATATGTTCAAATTCTGTGTCTACAATGAATCGTATGAAGACGTAACGCCGTTTCGCAAAAGTATGTTGGCCAAAACTTTTGAATTATGGAAAGGGGCTTACAAAAACAAAAACGAAGATGAAGTCGCTATGTACAGTCGGATCGATTCGGCCAGTTTGGCGCAAATCTATAATTATATTTTGCGAAAAGCCAAATTGGAAGTTCTATTGGGACGGGATAAGATCCAAATCACCGACTACTTTTTTCTGCGTACTTCCAAATCCAGAACTGCCTTCATTTGTATGGAATGGGATGGTTACGCTCCGTTTTTATTGCCGCCCGGGATCGATATCTTTTATTACAACGATACCAAAACGACCAAATACATTGCGATGGCTGAATTGATTGCCAAAGCGGAAAAACTTTTTAAGACCATTGACGGTTACGGAACGTTGAAAATGGTGGATGTCAAAGGCGTTTCGAAATTAAGAAAAATTATTTTGAAGGGTCGCTTTTCACCGCTTACCGTTGAATTAAAGCCGATCGATTTAAGTGAGATACTGGATATTTAATGCATAAGGATGCATGAAAAGAATAATAATAAGAAAGGAAAAAAATATGGAAAATTCAAAGTATATTGATCACACAATTTTAAAAGCAACCGCAACGTACGATGATATTTTAAAACTCTGCAATGAAGCCAATCAATACCATTTCGCTTCGGTTTGCGTCAATCCGTCCAATGTCAGTTTGGCTCATAAACTTTTAGACGGAACCGATGTTTTGACTTGTACGGTCATTGGTTTTCCGCTTGGAGCCAATACGATGGATGTCAAAGTGTATGAAACGACGAAAGCCATTGCCGATGGAGCCGATGAGGTGGATATGGTCATCAACATCGGTCAAGCCAAAGCGCATAACTGGGATTATGTGTACGAAGAAATCAAAGCGGTCGTGGAAGCGGCCAACGGTGTTTTGGTGAAAGTGATCATCGAAACGTGCTATTTGAGCGATGAAGAAAAAGTCATGGCTTGTAAAATGGCCGCAAAAGCAGGGGCCGATTTTGTCAAGACTTCAACCGGCTTCGGCAGTGGTGGTGCGACGGTTGAGGATGTCCGTTTGATGAAAAAGACCGTCGGAGATGCTTGTAAAGTAAAAGCATCGGGCGGAATCAGAGATGTTGCCGCTTTTAAAGCGATGATTGAAGCAGGCGCCGAACGAATCGGTTGTTCTTGCGGAACGAAAATAATGGAGGAGTTAAACAATGAGTAAAATACCTACACCGCACATTTCCTGTTCGGATCAAGATAAAATCGCCAAGGTGGTTTTAATGCCGGGCGATCCGCTTCGGGCTCAATATATCGCCGAACATTTTCTGACTGATGTCGAACGGTTTAACGCAACCAGAAATATGTTCGGTTATACCGGAAAATACAACGGCAAACGTATTTCGGTCATGGGATCGGGAATGGGGATGCCCTCAATCGGAATTTATTCTTATGAACTGTTTAAATTCTATGATGTAGAATGCATCATTCGAATCGGTTCGGCCGGTTCTTATGATCCGTCTTTGGAAGTATACGATACGGTTCTTGTTACCGAAGCTTACTCGGAATCGAGTTTTGCCAAAACGGCTTTCAATATGCGGGGAAAAACATTGAAAAGCAGCAATACAGTCAACAATAAACTGAGAAAAGCCGCTTTGAAACTGAATATTCCTTTGAAAGAAGCCAAAATCCATTCCAGCGATGTTTTTTATTCGGATGATCCGAATCACTGGCAACATGTTCGGGATCGCTGGGGCTGTAAATGCGTGGAAATGGAAAGTTTTGCGTTATTTGCCAATGCCAAAGCGCTCGGTAAAAAGGCAGCCTGTCTATTAACCATATCCGATTCGTTTGTTACCGCTGCGGTTACAACAGCCGAAGAACGCCAAAATAATTTCGTCAACATGATGAAAATAGCGTTGGAATTAGCCAAAAAATAATACTTAAAAGGGGGAGACGGTTTGTCTTCCTCTTTTTTAGAAAGGAAAAGAGTATGGACATTATTTTGCATCACGATAAGTTTCACCGGCGTATTTATAAGTTTTATCGGGTGACAAAAATTCAAAAAGAAGATCAGACCATTCGGCACTTGTTGTGCTACTATCAGGAGTTGGCTTGCAAGAACTATCCGTCCGAAGAAAAGATGGATGCGGTTTTAGGTCGTTTCTACGATGCCAAATTCAGAGTCCGATTGACCAATTACGGTTGTTACAGTTTGATGGAATACAGTCTTTCGGCAATCGAACCGATCTTTATACAAGACGAATCGTATCAAAGTGAGGCATTGGAGGCTTTGTTTTTAAAATTGATCGAACCGACCTTTGATCCATCGGTTGCCGAGGGGCTTTTTGAACGGGCGTATGAAATTTACGAAAGCGATTTATTGATGCGTCAGGAAAACTACGCGACGGTTGCGTTACAAAAAGCCTTAAAAGAATACTTCAAAGGAACCGATCGGGATTTTGATTCGACGGGAAGTTTAAAAGACTTGGAATCCATCACGCTAGAGGGTTTAAAAGGTTACTACGAAAAAGCCAAACAAGAAGAAACGCTGTTGCTGCTTTGTTCGTTGGATGAAAAACAAAGCCGAAAGACTTATTCGCTTACGCCTAAAAAAGATTATCATTTCAAAAGGCGAAATAATATCCGCGGTCGTTTCTATGAGGATGCCCCGACCGAACAATGTTATCTGCAGGTGTTTTATGAAACAAAAACGTATGCCGATGACCGGCTTTATTATGCCATGATGTTCTTAAACCATCTGTTCGGCGGTTCGTCTTCTTCGAAGTTGTTTACGATTGTCCGGGAAAAATACGGTTTGTGTTACAGTATCAATTCCATGTATTTGGGGGCAAGCGGAATTTTGATTTGCTCGGCGATCATAGAAAAAAAAGATGTGGATGCAACGCTGAAGGCGATGGAGGAAGCATTAACATCGATTCAAAAAGAAGAATACGATTTGGAAGAGGTGCGAAAGTATTACCTTTCTTTGCATCGCGGCAACGAAGATTATCAGGAAACGGCCATCAATAATTATCTTTCGGATCATTTCTTTTTGGATACACCGCGTTCTTATTTGGAAGAAGAAGCAATTCAGGCAGTCAGCAAAAAAGATTTGCAAGAGGCATTTTCACGTTTAGAACAAACGTTTGTGTATGTTTATGGCGGAGGAACAGATCATGGAAAAACACATTAACTATCAAACCAAAACGGGCTTAAGGATCACTTATGTTCAAAAACCGCAATTTCAACGAAGTTATTGTGGGATCGGTTGCAAATACGGAAGTGCTCATTTATTTTATATCCGAAATCAAAAAGAGATGGTTTTACCAGCCGGTCTAGCTCATTTTTTAGAACATAAATTGTTTGCGATGCCGGACGGAAGCGATGCGTTCAGTGGTTTTACGGCGATGAATGCAACAGCCAATGCTTATACGACTACCGATAAAACACTTTATTTTTTCACAACGACGGATCGAATTTGGGACCCGCTGTCGTTGTTGCTGAACATGTATTTTACACCGCACTTTACCGAAGAAGCCGTGGAACATGAAAAAGACATTATCTGTTCGGAAATCAAGATGTATGAGGATAAAGCGGATGCGGCCATTGTTCAAAAACTGATGGAAGCCCTTTATCCCGATGATTCGTTATCTTGTCCGATTGCCGGAACAAAACAGTCTGTTTTAAAAACGACGGCAGAGGATTTGAACAATGCCTATGAGACCTTTTACCATCCGCAGAATTCCCATTTGGTTATTGTTTCCAAAGAAGATCCGAAACCGATTTTTGATCAAATCGAACGATTGATGGATTCTTTTTGTTTTTTTTCGATCGATTTTCAAAAAAAGCAAACGGTTTTATCGGATCATGTCATCGATTCGGTTACGATCCATGGAAAAACATCCCAAACCCAGGCCTGGGTTGCCCTTCGGATGGATTCGGCTCGAACTGTTCCGCTTTTTTGTCATCTCATGATCGGGATTTTGGACTGTCTGTTTTCACCGCTTGCCGCTTTTTATCAGAAACTTTCGAAACAAAAAGCTTTTCTTGCCGATATCGATTATACGGTGGTTACCCAAGAAGAAACGGCTTATTTGATTCTTTCGGCGATTACCAATCATCCTAAAGATTTCATCAAGCAAGTTACTGAAAAAATCAAAACCGTGCAAATAGAAGATTTGGACGAACAAATTTTGGATTTATACTTAAAACATTTGAAAGCCAAACAGATCAGTCAACTGGATTCGATCGAAAACTTAGGCGATGAGATTTTATCGTTGGCGTTGGAGGAAATCGACTATTTTGCCGAACAAAAACAAATCGCTTTATTGAAAACAGAGGATTTTAAACCGTATCTTTCGTATTTGCATGAGGCAAGCATCGTTCAGGCGATTTCTTATAAAAAATCATAATAAGCGGCTATTTTTAAGTAGATTTCCGAAAAAAAGAGTTTACATTGAACTCTTTTTTCTTTTTCTTTGAAGGAAGGCCATTATTTAGAAAATTAAAACCGTTTATCGCATCCGTTTCCTTTTTGGAAATTTTGTCTTTTTCTCTTTCTTTGGTATAACAGGAAGCGAAAGGAGGAACGGAAGCAATGTACAATTACTTTATGCTGATTGGAAGATTGGTAAAAGATCCCGAAAAGAAAGAATTCAAAGACGGTAAAAAAGCGGTTAGCGTTCGTTTGGCTGTCAAAAGAGCGTTTAAAAACACAAGCGGTACCTACGATGTTGATTTTTTCAATGTCACTTTTTGGGAGTTTTTGGTCGATGTAATCACGGAATCGTTGAAAAAAGGGCAAATGGTTGCCGTTAAAGGTCGTATTGGAACGACAACCGAAGAACTGGCATCGGGTTTTCCGTTGGCATACCCGAACTTGATCGGGGAAAGAATTATGTTTTTAGATCAGTATAAGGAGGAAAATGCCGAATCATAAAAAAAGAAATTCCCTGTCCTTAAAACAAACAAAAAATGCCTCAACCAATTTGGTCGTGGCATTTTTTGTTTCAACATCAAGGTGATTCCTTATAAAACCATTAAGTTGGCCGAATAATCAGAACCATTTGATTGTATGTATCAGGACAGTTGAATGTTGAATTGCATTAAATAAGGAACATTGAAAAATATATTTAGCGGGCCGAAATGTTTTACAACTCTTTGTTTTTAATCGGTAACTGAAAATATTTCAAAAATGGTTTGGGATTATCGTAGACGAAGTACTGGTTGATTAAATCGGCAATTGTGGCGGCTTTTTTTAAAAAGTTGGCGTAGACGGTTTCGATCGATTCGTTTTTCTGTGTTAAATGCAGAAGGGCCGTATCGATTTTTTTAGGATATAAAAAAGTAACGGCTTTTCTTTTTTCTTTTTGATGAGAAAAGAACAAATCGTAAAGAACATAGCCGATTTTTTTAAGATTGGTTTTGGAACGGGTAAAATAACTGAAATACGTTGCGGCTTGCTGGTAAGCTTGTTTAAAATAGTTTTCCGTGCAAAAAAAACCGAAAATCCGTTTCATCGGTTTTTCCAGTAATTCGATATCCTCTTCGGAAAGCGAAAACGAATCGAAGAAGTAATCGGCGATGTTGACGGATGAAAGCGAGCGTTGTTCGTTTTTTTCAAAAAAGTATGCGTCGATCATCTTTTCGGTTTCGATTGCCGGTTTCTTTTTTACCGGATTTTGTTGAACAAACGAGAGCATTTCTTTTTGAAAAAGATACCCCAACAACAGACTGTAACAAAAAAATTGTTGATTGGGATTGTCGTTTTTCTTGGCAATATCCAAGCACTCTTTGATAAACAGCGGCATTTTCGCACCTGTAAAAGCCTGCCTCAGTTGATATGGATCTTTTTTAAAGGGATGAAGCAACGTATAGTACTCGGGAATATCTAAAAACAAGGCATATTTAAAAAAATCGTATTGATTAAGATCAAGATCGGTTCTAATGGATGAAGATAGATAAGAATAACTGTCTTTTAAAACGTAGTAAAATGTAAACGGTAAAGCCATGCTATCCCTCCTTCTTTTATTATAAAACAAAATTTGATTCTTTGAAAAGAAAATATTTTCTTTTCTTTTGAAATGATATACAATAAAAAAAGAAAGAGGTAGAACTATGAGTTATTTATCAAAAGAACAACAATCCGTTTTGACACGGCAACTCTACAATCGTGCCAGAGATATCGATGTGGCCATCTACAATGCCGCGATTGATCCTGCTTCCAAAGAATTCGTACTGGACTGTCTGATGTTTTATCGAAACAGCGACGGCGGGTTTGGAAACGGTCTGGAAATCGATAATTACAATCCGCATTCTTCGGTTTACCAAGTGTATGAGGCTTTTCGTATTTTAGATGAACTGGATTTTGATTCAAGCGAAGAAAACGAACTTTTTTCGGATTTGGTGCAAAAGGCATGTAACTATCTGTTCAACAAGTGTTTGCTGCAAGAGGGGCGCTGGAATCCGCTTACGCCATCGAACAATGACTATGCCCACAGTAAAGAATACCATTATGACGGAAACGAACAAAATCGGTTCGGTTATCATCCGACAGCCGCTTTGATCGGCTATATTCTGCGGTTTGTTCGGCCGACTAAAGTGTATTATAAGAAAGCCATGAAATTACTGAACGGCGCTTTTTCTTATATTGAGGAAAAAGAAGAGGTGACGGAATACGATTGGATCAGTTTCGGTGCGTTATTGGGTTGTTTGAAAAAATTGAATCTTTATCCGAACTGGCAACAATTGATCGAGGATAAGTTGATTCATACGGCCAGAATCAAAGTAAAAGCCGGTGCGACCGTAAATTTAGCGCGCCTTTTGGCGAATTGCTCGATTCCATTGGATTTAAAACCGTATGTCGAACAACAATTGGATACCCTCGTTGCCAAAATCGCCCCTCATGGTTTATGGGAATATGAAAAGAGTTGGGATATGCCGTATCCGGAAGAAGAAAGTGCGAAACTGAAATGGTTGGGAGCCATCAGCGTCGATCATTATTTATTGCTTAAAAAATATCATTGGATCGAAAAATAAAAAAGGATGGGACCATCCTTTTTTTATTGAGCATCTTCCATGGATTTCATCACGGCACGAACCTGTTTTTCCGAAGGGGTCCGTCCCATCTGCGTCATCATCGCCCGAATCATTTTTTCATTGATCGGCGGATTTTTCTTTAACTGACGCATAAATATTTTTCTTGTGATGAAAAATGTCGCAATCGCAACAACCAACAATTCGATGATTAAAATTAAAATAAACTGCCAAATTTCAATTGTCATTGCTTTTTTCTCCTTCAATGCTTTTATTTTACACTGTTTCTAGCGGAAATTCAACTAAAAAAACTAGACAAAAAGCGAAAAAAATGCTAAAATATGGCTATCAAGTTAAGGAGGAATAAGAGAATGCCTAGATTTGTTACAGATGCTTGTATCGCATGCGGTTCTTGTGCCGAGCAATGTCCTGTTTCTGCTATTACTGTTGAGGAAGCAGCAGTAATCGATCCAGATACTTGTATTGACTGCGGTGCTTGCGAATCGGTATGCCCGGTTAACGCAATCGTTGCTCAATAAAAAAAGATAACCGACTGATTGGTCGGTTTTTCTTTTTGCCCAAAACCGTTTGGTATTTTCGCATATAGTAACATGGGAGTGATAATATCAAAACATTAGAAATCAACTCTCAGCAATTCGTATTAGCGAGTGATATCGAAAAAGGTTTTTTAAGAGGATCGGCTTGGGAAAATTTGTTTGCTCCTTATAAATTCGTCGTTGAACAGATCAGCGATATGAACGGTGAGGAACAGGCACTTTATATGTATCAGATTTATGCGTTTTTACATACGGAACTGATCCAATTTATTGCCACGCATCCGGAAGAAACAGAAGCCATCGAAACATTGAAGAAAGTCAATATCGAAAAAAAGAAAATGGAAGAATACATCGATATGAACAATGCGCCGCTTTCCAGTTGTTCTGTTTTGTTTGACGGCTATTTGAATCGTAAGATGACTTGGGAGGTACAGTAAATGTGGGAATATAAAAAGGTATTGGAATTTCCGGTATCCATTTCCAAACGAAATCTTTCTTTTGCCAAAGAAGTCGTAACCGCCATCGGCGGTCCTGGCGGAGAATTGGCGGCGGCCATTCGTTATTTCATGCAAGCGCCGACGATGCCGGATAAAATCGGTCAGAATCTTTTGGTGGAGATTGCAACAGAAGAGATGGGGCATGTGGAAATTTTAGTTGCCCTGATCAAAGGATTGACACAAGGAGCGACGATCGACGAAATTAAAGCGGCGGGATTTGATCCGATTTATGCGGATCACGGACTCGGAATTTATCCGACAAACGCCACCGGCGATCCGTTTACGGTTGCCTACATTGCTTCATCGGGCGATCCGATCACCGATTTGAATGAAAATTTGGCTGCCGAAGCCAAAGCCAGAGCCGGATACGAACATTTGATGGATTTGACCGATGATCCGGAAATTTTAGGACCGCTTTCTTTCTTGCGTCAAAGAGAAATCATTCACTACCAACGTTTTGCTGAAGCGTTAAAGCATTACCAAGAAATTTTAAAAGTATATCAATGAAAAAAGGGTCTTAAAAGACCCCGATCAGTATCGTCTTAGTGCTTGGGCTCTAAGGCTTTCTTTTTTTTGAAATTACTTTCCGTTCCTTGGATTAAACGCTTGTAATTCTTGATGTGCTTGAACAAAATCAAAAGCGACAATACGGAATATAATACCGTCAAAGTAAGAGTAGGTTTGGCAATTAAGTACCATCCGACATGCGTTACATCCTCTATCCCGCAACAGTAAAGGATCCAAGTGGTTATAATGACCGTTAGCGTCGCTCCGGTTGAAGCAAGACTGACATAACCGGTACTATATAAAACGATTAAAAAAACAATCAAGCAGGCAATGGCCGGAACCGGGGTCAAAATCAATACGACTCCTAAGGAAGTGGCAACGGCTTTTCCGCCTTTGAAATTTAAAAAAATGGAAAAGCAGTGTCCGATGATGGCCGGTGCGCCGTAGAAGAATAAATCAATGGCTTCGGGATTGTGCCAAAGTCCGGTTGCTTCCAATAAATAGATGAGTAGGATAACGGCCATTCCTTTAAAGACATCTAAGAAAAAAACGATAAAGCCGATTTTTTTACCTAAAACGCGAATGGCGTTGGTCGAACCGATGTTTTTGCTGCCGTAAAGACGGATATCTTTTTTACATACCGTCTTTCCGATGACGAGTCCGAATGGAATGGAACCCAATAAATAAGACAAAATAATAAGTAATACAGCGATACAAATATCGGCTGCTGGTAGTACAGATAAAATCATGATCGATGTTCCCGCTTTTTAAAGCAGGGTCCCTCCTTTATCCCGTTTTGTTTCTTTTATTATATAATTTTTGTTTGTTGAAGTAAATAAGAAAAACAAAGAAAAAGAGGGCGAATTCTTGAGAAAAAAGAAGAATTATGATAAGATTATGATTGATCTTAAAATAAGGGTGGTTCGAATGAATAAAGAAATTTACAACGACGAATCGATTACCGTCTTAGAAGGCTTGGAGCATGTCCGTAAACGCCCGGGAATGTATATCGGTTCTACGGATGAACGCGGATTGCACCATTTGGTTTGGGAAATCGTCGATAATGCCATTGACGAAGCCTTATCCGGATACGGAAGGGAAATCAGCGTAACAATCAATCATGATAATTCGATAACGGTAGCAGACGAAGGACGAGGTGTTCCTTGCGGGATGCATCAAACCGGTAAAAATACAATGGAAATCATTTATACCAAATTAAATGCCGGCGGTAAATTCGGCGGAAACGGCTACAAGACGTCCGGTGGGTTACACGGCGTCGGTGCGTCGGTGGTCAATGCGCTTTCAACCTACATGGAAGTTATTTCCATGCGGGAAGGGCGAATCCATAAGATGCGGTTTGAAAAAGGCGGATCCGTCGTCGGTAAATTGGAAGATCTTGGACCGACCAAAAAGACCGGAACAATCGTAACGTTCAAACCGGATCCGACGATTTTCACCTCGACGTTATACAACTATGAAACCATTAAGGCCCGGTTAAGGGAAAGTGCTTTTTTGATTAAAAATTTAAAAGTGATTTTAACGGATAAACGGTCGCAGAAATCGGATGTTTTTCTTTACGAAAACGGTATTTCCGAATATGTTTTGTTTTTGGATGCCAATAAACGCCCGCTTCATCCGGTTGCTTATTTTCAAGGAACTTACGAGCAAATCGAAGTGGAAGTGGCTTTGCAGTTTGTCGATACATACAGTGAAACGATCGTGTCGTTTGTCAATAATGTCCGAACCGGTGACGGCGGTTCGCATGAAACCGGTTTTAAAACGGCTTTGACCAGAGCCTTTAATGATTACGGTAAGAAATTCAATTTACTGAAAAAAGATATGACCTTAGAAGGAACGGATATTCGAGCCGGAATGACAGCTGTCGTATCGGTTTTATTGCCGGAATCGTTATTGGAATTTGAGGGTCAGACAAAAGGAAAATTGGGAACACCGTCGGCAAAAATCGCCGTTGACAATGTGTTGTATGAAAAATTATCGTATTATCTGATCGAAAACAAAACGTTATCCGAACAGATCATTCATAAAGCGATTAAAGAAGCGGAATCCAGAGAGGCTGCCAGAAAAGCAAGAGCGCAGGCTCGCTTGGATAAGAAAGACAAAAAAGAATTGAATCTTTCCGGAAAACTTTCGCCGACCAGTGAAAAAAACAAAGAAATCAACGAACTTTACTTGGTGGAAGGCGATTCGGCCGGCGGATCGGCCAAACAAGGAAGAGATCGGCGGTATCAGGCGATTTTACCGCTTCGGGGAAAAGTATTAAATACCGAACGTGCCTCTGCCGATGCGGTTTTGAAAAACGAGGAGATCGCGACGATGATCTATACGATCGGCGCCGATTATGGAGATTCGTTTGATCTTAAAAAATGCAATTACAAAAAAATTATTATTATGACCGATGCCGATGATGACGGTGCGCACATCCAAGTGCTTTTGCTGACTTTTTTCTTCCGCTACATGCGGCCGCTTATCGAAGACGGTCGGGTTTACATTGCGCTTCCGCCGCTTTTTAAAATTACCAAACGCGGCAAAAAAGAAGAAATCATTTACGCTTGGACCAATGAGGAAAAAGAGCGGATTTTAAGCCAGTGCAATACTCAGACCATCGTTCAGCGTTATAAAGGTTTGGGTGAAATGAATGCCGAACAGTTATGGGAAACGACCATGAATCCGGAAACACGCAGTCTGATTCAAGTCAAAATCGACGATTTAGCCGATGCGGAATCCGAAATCGATATTTTAATGGGCAATGATGCTTTAAGAAGACGGAATTGGCTGGAGAATCACGTTTCCTTTACGCTGGAAGAAGAAGGAGGGGTATAATGGCCAACGTCAAGAAAAAACTGGATATGTTCCTAGATGAAACGTTCCAAGTGACCAAATTGGAAGAAGTGATCGGCGATCGGTTCGGCCGTTACTCCAAATACATTATTCAGGAACGGGCGATCCCGGATATTCGGGATGGCTTAAAACCGGTTCAGCGGCGAATTCTTTACGCGATGAACGAACTGAAAATCACCGCAAACGCGCCGTATAAAAAATCGGCTCGTATTTCCGGTGAGGTAATGGGTAAATATCATCCGCATGGGGATTCTTCGATTTACGAGGCATTGGTGAGAATGTCGCAAAGTTGGAAGATGGGAGCGATTTTGATCGATATGCACGGCAACAACGGCAGCATGGACGGCGATGGTCCTGCTGCAATGCGGTACACGGAAGCCAGAATGACGAAAAATGCCGAGTATCTGCTTCAGGATATTGACAAAAATACCGTTCCTTTTATTCCCAATTTCGATGAAGAAGAAAAAGAACCGGTCGTTTTACCGGCCAAATTTCCCAATTTACTGGTAAACGGTGCAATGGGTATTTCTTCGGGGTATGCCACCTATATCCCTACACATAATTTCAACGAAGTGCTAAATGCGACGATCGCCCGTTTGGAAAACCCGAATTTATCACTGGATGAGTTGCTTCAAATCATGCCGGGACCGGATTTTCCGACCGGTGGAATTGTCCTTAAAACCGACGGAATAAGAGAAGCTTTTTTAACCGGTGCCGGTGCCGTTTTGGTTCGCTCAAAATACCATATCGAAGAAATGGATTCCACCGGCAAACGGATTGTCGTAACCGAAATCCCGTATGATACCGTTAAATCCAAAACGGTTGAAAAAATCGAACAACTCCGTTTGGACGGTAAGATACCAGATGTTCTTGAGGTAAGAGACGAATCGGGACGTGACGGTCTGAGAATTTCCATCGATTTGAAAAAGGATGCCAATGTCGAAGCGATTCTGGCGTATTTGTTTAAAAATACGGATTTGCAAATTTCGCTTAATTACAATATGGTTTCCATTTGTAATCGCCGTCCGATGCGGTTGGGTGTTTTACCGATTTTGGACGCTTATATTTCCCATCAAAAAGAAGTATTGACCAATCGCACGAATTACGAACTGCTCAAAGCGAAAAAAAGGCTGCATCTTGTCGAAGGTTTGGTGAAAATGGTTTCGGTTGTCGATGAGGTGATCCGAGTTATTCGTTCAAGCAAGAACAAAGCCGATTCCAAAGAAAACATCATCCGTACATTCGGTTTTACCGAAGAACAAGCCGAAGCGATCGTGATGATGCAATTATATCGTTTATCGACCCAAGATATTACGGCTTTAATGAAAGAAGACGAAGAACTGCATCAAAATATTGCCCGATACGAGAAAATATTGAATTCGGAAAAAGAATTGACGCGCTGCATCATCAAAGAATTAAAACAACTCAATGAAACGATTGTTCTTCCCAGAAAAACAGAAATCGATGCGACTTCATCGGTGGTTATGAAATACGACGAAACCGATTTGATTACCAAAGAACAGGTCATGGTTTGTGTTTCGACGGACGGTTATTTGAAGAAAACCAGTTTGAAAAGTTACAATGCTTCCAAACAAAACGGATTAAAAGAAAACGATTCGGTGTTGTTTTTAGAGGAAGTATCGACCTTAGACACGCTTTTGATGTTTACAACCGAAGGCAATTACGTTTACCTTCCGGTTCATAAAATTCCGGAGTGCAAGTTTAAAGAAGTGGGAACGTTTATCAACAGTTTGGTTGCGACCGATCCGAAAGAAAAATTTATTACGGTCTTTGCCGTTTGCGATTTCAACTGCGGCGATACGCTGTTGCTTTCGACCTCATCCGGTTTGATGAAACAAACCTTGTTGTCGGAATTCAACGTTACGCGTTATACCAAGCCGATTCGGGCGATGAAATTGCCGGAAGGCGATCAATTGGTCAGTGTCGATCGGATTGATGTCCCGCTTGAAGTGATGGTTTTTACGAAAAACTGCGAAACATTGCGCTTCCGTGCCAGTGATATTTCATTATACGGAACCAATGCCGGCGGCATCCGCTCCATTCATCTAAAACCGAAGGATGTGGTTGTTTCGGCCATCTATACCAATAAAGAAGATGACTTTATTTTGCTAACTTCCAGAAAGACGATCAAAAGAATGAAAGTCAGCGATGTGGTCTTAACCAAACGTTCCAGAGCGGGATCCTCCATTATCAAACCGGTTAAAAGCAACCCTTGTTTCGTCATCGATGCGAAAAAGATGACACCGAATCAATATAAAGAAAATGTAGAAATTGAAATAAGACAGCCAAACGGTAATCTCAAAGTAGAGGCTAAGTCGTTGAAATACAACCTCGCCGATATCGGAAAAGCCATTGATCAAGAAGGATGGAGTGATCCGAAAGGATTGTTTGTACCGGCTCCGCAAGAAAAAGATCAGCCGGTTTCTTCCGACTATCTGACGGAAGAACGGGAAACGCTTTTCCAATATGAAGACGGTACGGAAGAAAAACCGTTGTTGACGCCGAAAAAACAACTGAATATTTTAGATGAACTCGATGCGATTTTGGAAAAAGAAACGAAACAAAGCGAAGGAAAAAAGATAACCGAAGGAAAGAAATTCATCGTCGAAGAATCAAAATCTTCTATTTTCATTCGGCAAAAACCGACGTTATCGGTGGATGAGGAAACGGAAGAAGAACAGGCAAAACCGCCTTATCGACGCGTTTCGCTCTTTGATGAAGACTGATGAGACCGATTCTTTATTCCTCTTCTTATCCGCTTGACCGAAGTGGTAAGACATTGGTAACGGCTTTGCTTCAGGATTTGGTGGATCAAACCGCTCGTTTAAACGGGATTTTGATTTTGGAAAAAGGAATTTATTTAACCGGACCGCTCTTTTTGAAAAGCAATATGGAATTGGTCTTAGAAGAAGGCTCTATTCTTAAAGCAACCACGGACGAGACGGATTACCCGCTTGTTTTTACCCGCGTTGCCGGTATTGAAATGCCTTGGTATCCGGCTCTTCTCAACTGTATCGGTCAGGAGCATATCACAATTCGAGGCAACGGAACGATTGACGGCTCCGGTCCTTATTGGTGGGAAAAATACTGGGGAAAAGACAAAAAAGGCGGCATGCGGCAAGTCTATGATCGACAAGGGTTACGATGGGCTTGCGATTACGATTGCAAACGACTTCGCAATGTTCTGATCCAAGATTCTTCGTTCATTACGTTAAAAGAATTTACGTCGTATCAAGCCGGTTTTTGGAACGTTCATCTCTTGTACAGCAAAGAAATCCATGTAAACGGAATCCAAATCCGATCCCACTCTGTTTTCGCTCCGAGTACGGATGGAATCGATGTGGATTCTTGTTGTCATGTCTTAATCGAAAACTGTTTGACCGAATGTCATGATGACAGCATCTGCATCAAATCGGGTCGCGATCAAGACGGATGGCGGGTCGGTCGGAAAACAGCGGATGTAACGATCAGAAATTGTACGATTTTAGCCGGATTCGGGGTAACGATCGGCAGTGAAATCAGCGGCGGTGTGGAAAATATCCATATCCATCATATCCGTTTTGAAGGAAGCGATTGCGGTTTTCGTATTAAATCCTCCTTGAAAAGAGGCGGATATATTAAAAATATCTCGGTTCATGATCTGACTATGCTTGATGTGATGTATCCGTTTCATTTCTTTTTGGATTGGAATCGCGCCTACTCTACATGCATGTTGCCGAAAGATTATGATTCGGTCATTCCCGATCATTGGAAAATTTTGTTGCAGCCTGCGAATATGAATAAAACGTCGGTTGAAAATATTTTGATAGAGCGGGTTGAGGCTACTTGTTCTAAACAATCGCGTGCTTTTCATCTGGTCGGTTATCCCGATCAAAGGATGAAGAATATCAGGCTCAAAGATTGTAAGATCACATGCAGCGAATTCGGCATTCTTCGTTTTGTCGAAGATCTTACCTTTTCCAATGTTTCTTTGACGATTACCGACCAAAATACTTCCTCATTGGACGAATACGATCAATCCTGATCTTGATTTCGACATTTAAAAAATCAAGATCCTTATTGATTGCAAGTTTAAAACGAATAACCTTTAAAAAGCGCTTAAAACAAGCGCTTTTTTTGTTGAAAATAGGGGTTAAAAGAAAAAAATACCAATTGTTTATATCGATCTTGATTAAAAAGTCTTTAGAAATGGTTGACTTTGATATTACTAAAATAATATACTAGAAGTAGTTGAATATAATTAAAGGGGATTTTAATATTGTTAAAAAAAGAAGATTTACCAAATTGGTTGATTCGGTTAGAAATCGAAGATATTGTCTTCATAAAAAAATTGATTTTGGCTTCCGGATCTTTAAAAGAGTTAGCAAAGGAATATGAAATTACTTATCCTACCATTCGGATCAGATTGGATAAACTAATTGAAAAAATAAAACTGTATGACCAAGTCGAAAGTGATCCGTTCATAGAAACAATAAAGCTTTTGGCTCTCAATGACAAAATTGATTTAGACACCAGTAAGTTATTGATTGACGAATATCGGAGGGCTAAAAAATAATGGGAATAGAAACGATCATTATTATCTATGTTTTAGGACTATCAGCGGAAGTATTACTTTCTATTTGCAGGTTTAAGGTGATGTTGGTTCTTCCGATTATAATATCCAGTATTGCTTTTTTGATTACAAAAGAAGAAAACGGCTATCTTCTTGCTTTTTATCAAGTTATTGTCAGTTTGATTACTTTGATTGCCGATAAAATAATACGAGAAGTGATTCGAAAAAAGCGGATGAACAGTTTGGATAAATCAAAGATAAAGGACTTGGAATGATGATGAGAAGAAAACAGCTCTATATAATTACCAGTGTGATAACATTTATTTTATTTTTAGCAGCAACAATGGTTTTCTTTGTCGTTAAAAATTCGGCTACTTATTATTCCGTTCCATATCAGGCATATAACAATGTTAAGCAATTACAAAGTTTTAAAGACCAAGTTGAAGAAGAATTAAAGATAGATTTTAATCAACTGTTTTTGAAAAATAGCAGTGAGATTCGCACAGATAATAATGGAAACATAACTTATTTGAATATAGAATCTTACATCATGAAAGATAATGATTATTATGGCATACAAATACAGTATAATGAGAAAAGTTCTTACGTATTCATACAAGAAAAGATTAAAGTTATTCAAGGGGAGCGAATACCTTTAGAGATGGTTTTAGGAGCGATCGCCGTTTGGAAATTTGAAACAGACGAACAAGAAATCAAGTTTATTTTTGATAGGGAGTTGGTAAATGGAGTTAAAAAGAGTACGGCAGTAAAACAGTATTTATTTTCAAAGAATAGCATTGTAAGTCTTCAATCCGATTTAGAAGGATTATTTGGTCGAATTATTGCTATTAAAGAAATATGCCATGAAGAATATTATTTTCAAGTCAAATAAAAGTAAGGGAAGGGGGGAATTGACTTGATAAAAAGGAGACTCATTTACACAATCGGTTTGTTTATTTTTGCAACTGTATTGGGAATTACTCAAGAAGGGACTTCAAAACAATACGATATTGCTTTCTATGATGAACCAATATCAAAATCAGTAAACAGTATCAAGAAACTTTCTACGATTAAATCAGAGGGAACGTTGATTTTGAATAATGAAAAAGACGCCTATGTTTTGAATGAAGAATTTTTCCAAAAACTGAATGTTGTAAGTGCAGAAGAATATTTATCGGAAGGTGGCATAATCGTTGTCAATGATAATAATGTAACCGGGGAAGATTTAAGGAGTAAGATTGCAACTAAGACAGCGGATTTTGATTACAGTGGTGAAGATGATTTCTATGGTTTTTATGTGTTTAATAATGGATATGAGAATGTGACGGTAAATGTTTCATTGGGATATTTATCCGAAGTCGGAAAAAAAGAAAGTAAATCAAAAAAGGTGCTTTTAAATGTAATTGAAAAAGAAACTATAGCAAATACGGTTGTAGATTCGGCCGTAAAAAAACAAGCCCGCTCCTCGGATATGAATATTGAAAATATAGGAGGCGGCGTTAGCCCATCGGACACTTCAGGGCAGGTTATAGCTACAGCCTATTTAGAAAATATCCTTTATCTTGATTCCAATAATCAAAAAGCTTGTTCTTACACGATTTATACAAATGTGGTAGATGTTGCTAAAGTAAGAAATTCTGTCGGGGCTATTCAAGGTATTTATGATGTTACCAGTACGTTTACAGTCGATGCCGAATCCCAATTTGCAATTACCGACTATGGTGTAAGAATGCAAAATTTTCATACGATTTTAGATGCATCGTATTTGAATTCCAACACGAGTACAACCATATCATTAGGCAATTCTTTAGGATTTCAGGGTGAAATTATTACTGGCAGTATAAATTCTGGAATATCTTATACTTACACACCAGATTCACAAGAAATTACCAATAATTTACCAGTCGGATCTGAAAAATACTGGAACTCTGATGTTATTAATGAAGTATATGACGCAAGTCGCAAATTGAAACCATCTATCAGAATCTTAAATAATAATGATTCAATCGAAACTTGTGAATATTCTAGGGTAGAGTATTTTAATATCAAAGACAATGGTTGGTGGGTATTTCAAAAGAAATATTGTATGTTGGATCAATATCGTAAGGAATTGAGTATTTGTTGGAATTCTAAAGGATATGTATCTCAATCTGTTTATACGGGATAATTGTTAAATCCTTAGCATTTGTATCAATGAAAGGAATGAATATAATGTTAAAGAAGTTAAATAAAAAAAATAACATTATACACATTGTTTGTATTAGTGGTTAGTATTTGTCTTTTTACAAGTTTATTGTTGGGCAGAGAAAATAGTAATACGAATTTAGAAGAATACTGTAACGATGCGAAAGAAATTATGGAATTAGCTTTAGACGAGTCAGACTTAAAGTCATATGAGTATTTAAACATTGAAGGGTTAAACGTTACTACTGGTAAAGAGATGATTTCCTTTACAGAAGAAAAATGACCTTATCTACTGTAGAAAGTACTGAAGAATTAGCAAAAAATTCCGATAAAACAATGAAAGAGGCAATTTTGGACATTTATGAGGATATGTCTGAAGATGAAATTGCTGTATTAAAGGATTTAATGATAATGATGGATGTATCAAATTTAGTTGCATTGCTAGTAAATGACTTTGAGGACGATGTTCTTGACTCGAATTAAAAGTGTAGTGTAGTAGTGTATCTTTATCTAACGATAAAATAGTAAAACTTTCTGCGGGCGTAGGGGCAATAGGTGCTTGTTTTGGCTAGCGCTGGTTTAAATGATGCTTCCGTTGTGGCAATTAAGGGCGCATTTTCTGCAATGCTTGCGGTTTTAATATTATAGTTTACACCGACAGTTATAAAAGAGGCCATGGCAGTAGTAACAATTTTAGTAATTGCAGTTGTCATTATTGTAAATTGGGATAAAGTAGAAGCTATCTTTGATACTATCGTAAATTTTTTTGTACAAGTAGCTGGAAAAATTGCGTCATTCGTTAAGAATGCGATAACAACCATTTATTATACTCGGGGGATTCAACTGTCCGTGCATAAGAATTGATATTTTTTTCAGAACACTTTGTAAAAGAAGTGTTCTTTTTTTGATTTGTAAAATCATCGTTTTTAAGTTTAAACGTGCTTTGGGTGGTTTAAAAAAATACGGATATTGGCGAAAAATACGATTCTACTTTTAGTATAGTCGAAATTTGTTTTCTTTGCTGGTATTTGTTTTCGTCTTATGCTAGAATTTAAACTACGAGGGATGTTGGATGGCTATGAAAGAAGAACGAATCATTTATTACGAAGATGAATTGAATGACGATTTTGCCGGGACGAAAATAAAAGTAAAACCGCTCGATGATCAATTTGAATATCTTCCTTCCGGTTTTTGGTGGAACTTTTTTTCGAAATTTTTGTATTTTGTTGTGGCTAGGCCGCTGATTTGGCTGTCGCTTGTTTTTCTTTATCATCAAAAGTATGTCGGGAAGAAGAATTTGAAAAAAATGGGGAAGAACGGAGCGTTTATTTACGGCAATCATACGCAAGTAAGCGCGGATGCGTTTATTCCCAATTTGCTTTGTTATCACCGAAACTATATTTTAACCAGTCGGGAGGCCGTTTCGATTCCCGGAATCAGAAATTTGGTTATGATGCTCGGTGTTATTCCGCTTGCCGATTCGTTTTCAAGAGCCAAACAAATGCGTCAGTGTATGGCGTATCATTTGAAAAAAGGTCGGACCATTACGATTTTTCCGGAAGCGCATATCTGGCCGTATTATACGAAAATCCGTCCCTTTAAAGAAACGTCGTTTAAATATCCGCTTAAAGACAATTTACCTTGTTATGCTTTGACGAATTGTTATCAGAAACGCCGGTTCGGTAAACGAGCCAAAATCATTACTTTCATCGACGGACCTTTTTATCCGGATCCCAAACTGGATAAAGAAGATGCGGCCAAAGAATTGCGAAATCGGATTTACGAAGTGATGAAAGAACGAACCGAAACGTATTCAACCTATGAATATATTTCTTACCGAAAAAAATAACGGCAGGGCTTTTGAAAGGCTTTGCTTTATTTTTTTGCACAAATTTCCACTTTTTTCCTTTCTTTCTTGAAAAAGGGGATGATTTTTTAGTATAATGAGAGAAGAAATACTGGTTGTAAAAAAATTTGAATGAGGTGATTGTTTTGTTGATTCGTCATAGGATTGATTCGGACTTTTTGTATTATTTTGATCAGGGAAAAAGTTATGACGCCTATCGTGTTTTTGGTGCGCACTTGGAAAAAGATGCGCTCGGCAACAATGTTGCGTGTGAATTCTGTTTGTTTGCGCCGAATGCCGCATCGGTTTCGGTTGTCGGTGAATGGAACCAGTTTGAACCGGAAAAAGATAAAATGATTCGTATTGACGAAAAAGGAGTTTGGTATCTTCGGTTGGAAGGCGATTACGAATGGCAGCGGTATAAGTATTATCTTAAAACCTATCAAGGGGAAGTCAAATACAAAGCCGATCCGTATGCGTTTTATGCCCAGTTGCGTCCGTCAACCGATTCGAAGGTTTGTTTTTTGGATGATTATGCTTGGCATGATCAATCGTGGATGAAAAATCATAAAAAAACGTACGATCAACCGGTGTTGATCTATGAAATGCATTTGGGCTCTTGGAAACGAAAAGGTAACGGAGAAAACGATTTTTTGTCGTTTCGGGAGATTTTACCGTTATTGTTGGATTATCTGAAAGATTTTGGGTACACTCATATTGAGATCATGCCGGTCTATGAACACCCGCTGGATGCATCGTGGGGCTATCAGGGAACTTCTTATTATGCGATCACGCCTCGCTACGGTGCGCCAAAAGATTTCATGTGGTTCGTCGACCAGTTGCATCAGGCCGGATACGGGGTTATTATGGACTGGGTACCGGGACATATTTGCAAAGATGCGCACGGTCTTTATTTGTTTGACGGCACGCCGTTATACGATTACGCCGATCCTTCCATTCGGGAAAACGAAGAATGGGGAACGGCCAATTTGGATTTGGGCAAAGGAATCGTCCGGTCCTTCCTTTATTCCAATGCCATGTTTTATATGGAGTATTTCCACATCGACGGATTTAGAGTGGATGCGGTCAGCAATTTGCTTTATTATATGGGCAATCCCAATCGAGGAGAAAATATCGGTGCCAGAGAGTTTTTAAGAGGGCTGTCCAATTTATTGTTTGCCAAGGATGACCGCGTCTTGTTGATGGCAGAGGACTCCTCTTCGTATCCGGGTGTGACCAAACCGACCAGTTGCGGTGGAGTCGGATTCAACTACAAATGGGATATGGGCTGGATGAACGATACGCTCAAATATTTCAAATTGGATCCGATTTACCGGAAATACCACCACAATCAACTGACCTTCAGTATGATGTATTATTACAACGAACAGTTCGTTTTGCCGTTTTCGCATGATGAAGTGGTTCATATGAAAGGCTCTTTGCTCAATAAGATGCCGGGCGATTATTGGCAGCAATTCGCCAACTATCGGTTGTTGATCGGCTATATGATGACTCATCCGGGTAAAAAATTATTGTTTATGGGCAATGAACTGGCTCCTTACAGCGAATGGGGCTTCCAAAAATCGCTCGATTGGGAGATTTTGCGTTTCCCGAGTCATGATTCGGCTTGTCGCTATGTCAAGGAAATCACAACGCTTTACAAAAAGACGAAAGCCCTTTACGAACTGGATTACGACCGACAGGGATTCGAATACATCGATGCCGACAATGCGGATCAATCGCTTTATGTGTATGCGCGTTTTGCCAAAAAGAAAGACGATCATTTGCTGGTGATCATGAACTGTACGCCGAATACGTATCAGAATTATCGGATCGGGGTTCCGGGTGAGTATGATTATCAGGAAATCATGAACAGCGACCGGGATATTTACGGCGGATCCAATGTCATCAATCCGAAACGGTTGAAAAGTTTTAAAGTAGAAGGCATGCGGCAAAAAGATGCCATTTTGGTTCATATTCCGCCACTGGCCATCACGATTTTAAAGGCTTACAAAAAAAGTACCGGACGGTCGATCCAAAGACCAGAAAAATCAAAATGAAAGTGTTTTCGGCGGGCTTTTTTCGCCTTTAGATATGCTATAATGGATAACGATGAGTAAGAAAACGGGAGGAAATCACGAAAAATGAATTATCCAAATTTTAAGGATGTCAAAACCTTTAAAGCATCCTTTATTCAAAATGTCGAGAATAAATATGCCGTCGATTTCGAAAATTCGACGCCTTATCAACAATACGTTGTTTTAGGGGAAATGCTGAGGATGAACATCGCCAAAGATTGGCACGATACCATCCAAATCACGAAAAAGAATAAATTAAGACAAGTCTATTATTTTTCCATGGAATTTTTGATGGGACGAATGATCACGAACAACTTAATGAATTCCGGTGTTTATCCGATTGTCAAACAGGCCTTTACGGAACTGGGATTGGATTTAAACGAAGTGGAACATCAGGAAACCGATGCGGGACTCGGAAACGGCGGTTTGGGCCGTTTGGCGGCTTGTTTTATGGATTCGGTAGCATCCCTTGGGCTTCCGGTACACGGAAACTGTATCCGATATCGGTACGGATTTTTCGAACAGGGCATCCGCAACGGCTATCAAGTGGAACACCCGGATCGTTGGTTAAAAGATGTCAATGTTTGGGAAATCAGACGGGATGATGAGGCGGTGGAAATTCCGTTTTACGGATATATCGAAATGTCCAGCGAAAACGGTCATTTGATCGTCAATCACCGCAATGCCGAATATGTAAAAGCCGTTCCGTACGATGTGCCGATTATCGGAGACGGCAACCATGTGGTCAACACGCTGCGGTTATGGAGCGCCGAACCGGCTTCGGTGTATCCGGACGATGCGTTCGGATATCACCGCAATTTACGGGAAATTTCTTCGATGTTGTATCCGAATGACGAAACCGAAGAAGGAAAGGTGTTGCGGTTAAAACAACAATACTTTTTCGTATCGGCCGGAATCAAAAGTGCCGTTCGCCGTCACAAAAGTATTTTCAAGACTTGCCGCAATTTAGATAAAAAGTTGTGTTTTCACATCAACGATACACATCCGGCTTTGATCGTACCGGAACTGATGCGGATTTTAGTGGATGAAGAAGGAATCGAATGGGATCAGGCTTGGAACATCACCAAAAACTGCTGTGCCTATACAAACCACACGATTTTAGCCGAAGCATTGGAAAAGTGGCCGGTGCATCTGTTTCGAACGCTGTTACCGCGGATTTATACGATTACGGAAGAAATCAATCGGCGTCTTTTGATCGAAATCGCTTCCAAATACGGCGAAAATTCTGCCGAAGCGTACCAGATGGCCATCATTAAGGACAATACGGTTCATATGGCCAATATCGCGATTGCCGGATCGTTTTCGGTTAATGGCGTTGCCGAACTGCATACGGAAATTTTAAAGAATATCGAAATGAAAGTATTCAACGATTATTATCCGGGCAAATTCAACAATAAAACCAACGGTATTACGCATCGGCGGTGGTGTTTGCATATCAATCCGGAATTGGTTGAGATTTTAAATGAATACTGCGGAAAAGAATGGGTTTCGGATCCGATGTTGTTTGAAAAGTTATTGCCGTATGCCGATGATGCGGCATTACAGGAAAAGATCGCCAAGATGAAACGTTCCAGAAAAGAAGCGCTGGCCAAGATGGTGTATCGTTCTCAAGGCGTATCTTTGGATACCAATTCGATTTTCGATATTCAGGTTAAACGGCTTCATGAATACAAACGGCAATTGCTGAATGCGCTTCATGTGATGTATGTGTACAATCGTTTGAAAAACGATCCGGCTTTCAAAGCGGATTATCACCCGCATTCCTTTATTTTCGGAGCCAAAGCCGCGCCTTCTTATGCGTTTGCCAAAAAAGTCATCAAACTGATCAATACGATTGCCGATAAAGTCAACAACGATCCGGATACGAACTATTTGCTTAAAGTGGTTTTCTTGGTAAATTATAACGTTACATATGCCGAAACGATTATGCCAGCTGCCAACGTGTCCGAACAGATTTCAACGGCTTCTAAAGAAGCAAGCGGTACCGGCAATATGAAATTCATGATGAACGGAGCGGTTACGCTTGGGACACTAGACGGAGCCAATGTGGAAATCAAAGAATTGGTCGGCGATGACAATATCGTCATTTTCGGAATGAATGCCAAAGAAGTAACGGATCTTTACGCCAACGGCGGCTACAATCCGTATGAATTATACGAAAACAATCCGAATCTTCATTTGGTGTTGGATCAATTGACCAACGGCTTTTTCGATAAGGTTTCGGTGGATGAATTTGCCGATATCCGCAATAACTTATTGTATCAGGATCACTATTTTATTTTAAAAGATTTCGATGCCTATGTGGAAGCTCAGGAAAAGATCAACGACTTGTACAAGGATCAGAAAAAATGGCTTCACATGGCGATTGTCAATATTGCCAAATCGGGTTTCTTTACAACCGACCGTACGATGCGTCAGTACAATGAAGATATTTGGCATGTAGAGCCGATTTTGCGAAATTAGGGTTTATAAAGATAAGGGGAAGTGGTAAAAGATTTCCCTTTTCTTCATGTTATCATGCAAGAAGGAGGTTGTATTGTGATTCGTTTTCAGAATAAAGAAAAAGTAACTCGGGAAATGGCCGATATAAAAAGAAAGACGACGGTTTGTTCTTGGGTGCGCTTGTTGTTGGCGGTTTTGGTCGTTTTTTTCGCGATTTGTTTTTTATCGCTTGAATTGTCGCTTCTTTATTTGATTCTATCTGTTTTTTTTCTGGCGCTGTTCATCGCTTTTACCGTATTGTCCAATCCGTTTTATCACCGATTGAAAATTTTAAAAAATCTGGAGAATGTTTATTTGAAACATGAAAACAGACGGAACGGTCATTATCAGAATTTCGGGGATGACGGCAGAGATTTTATTCTCTACGACGATTATAAAATTTTGGATTTGGATTTATTGGGCCCTCGTTCGCTTTATCAGTATCTTTGTTCGGCCAAAACCAAAAAAGGTCGGGAGCAATTGGCCAAACAACTGACTTCTCCGATTGAAAAAGAAGAGGAGTTTCGAAGCTGCGTTTCGCACATGGCAACCGATGAAAATCTTTTTCGGTTGGAGTCGACTCTTCTTGCCATGTCCAAAGAGTTAAGCACTTCTGATGTGGATGAATGTTTGGGACAATTGGATCGCCGGTTTTCCTTCGGCAAAAAGATTTTAATAGGCGTTGCCATTTGTTATTTGCTGATCTTGGCAGCTGCCGTTTTCCTTTGGCAAATGAAGTGGCCGTTTTACTACCTAATTCTTTTTTTCTTTTTGAATTTTTTTCTTTGCCGCTTGTTGACCAAACACCCGTTATTTTCCATCAATGCAACCAAGTATGCCGATTTGCTGGCCGCTTACGAACAATTTGCCAACGATATTCTCGCCACGTCATTTCATCATCCGTATTTCGAGGCCAAAAAAGCGAAAATCAAACGGGAATTGCCGGCATTGATTCGCATAAAAAAAATGATGGATATGCTTTCGTATCGAAAGAATTTTATCTTGAATTTTTTGGGAAACGGGCTGTTTTTTATGGATGTTTTGATCGGAATGCGTTACGATCGCGAGGCTTTGAAAATAACATCCGTCGAAGAAAGCATTCAGGCTATGGCGGAAATCGAAGTGATGCTGTCTTTTGCCAATATCGGTTTTGACAACGAAACGTATTGCAGCGGCAAAAAATCCGATAGGATCTTGATTGATGCAGGATATCATCCACTGATTAAAAACTGTGTTCCCAATTCGTTTTCTTTTTCCGGCGGGGTGGTTTTAACCGGCAGCAATATGTCCGGTAAAACGACGTTTCAGCGGATGCTTGGAATCAATCAGATCTTATGGAATGCCGGATGTCTGGTTTGTGCCGCGCATTTCGAGGCACCTTTTCTGGAAGTGAAAACGTCGCTTCGGGCCAATGATTTGTTGCAGGAAGGAATTTCGACTTTCTATGCGGAAATCAAGCGGATGAAAGCGATTATGGATACGGCCAAAAAGAAGATTCCTTCTTTGGTGTTGGTAGATGAAATCTTCAAAGGAACCAATGCCAAAGACCGCATTGCAAGTTCCTTTGAAATCATGAAAACATTGCAACAATATCCGGTCTTTTTCATTATTACGACACATGATTTCGAACTTTGCTCATTCCCTTTGATTACCAATTATCATTTTGACGAAAAATATGAAAACGATCAGATTTTCTTCGATTATAAAATCAAAAAAGGCAAAAGTACAACGACTAATGCCCGTTATTTGTTGAAGATGGCCGGTGTGTTAGAAAGTCTTGAATAAAATCGACGGCACCGCCTTCGGAAGCGTTTTTTTCAGTGACCGCATCGCATTTTTCTTTTAAAGTGGCTGTTGCATTCTGCATGGCCACTTTTACTTTGCAGTGCCGCATAAAGAAAAAATCGTTTAAATCGTTTCCGATGCCGATCAAAGGATCTTTTTTCAGCCGCAACAGCCAAGCTTCTTTGGAAGAATCGAAAACAGAGATTTTAAGAAGCGCACGGTTTTTGTCTTCGGCTACGTTTAAGACGAAGCAACCATGATCACGAATGTCTTTCGTGATTTTTTTAAGAACGGATTTGCTGACGGCCATCCATAAGCAAGAAGAATCGGTAAAATCGGAAACCAATCGCAAACTCCCTCCGGGGTAAAAAGTTTTGAGTCGTTCTTTATAGCAAAATACATCGCATTGACCGTCTTTGATACTGTAAGCGGTATAGATAAAATCTTGATAAGTATGAAAAAGATGGTGTAAAAAAAGACCATCTAGCGGAAACTCTTCTAAGTTTCCTTGGTGGTAAAGCCGATTTTCCAGTGTGGAAACCAAAACAAGCGGGTACGCTTTTAATGCATCCATTTCGCAAAGCGGTCCGTTGCTTAAAATGACGACGGTATGGCATTTGGCGATTTTTGCCAGGTTTTGTTTTGTTTTTGGGTTTAAGTAGCGATCGACGGACCATAATGTTTCGTCTAAATCCATGTATATTTCCATAGAACAATCCCCTTTTTTCTTATTATCCCACGATGAGAAGTTATTTGCAAATAAATCTTTTAAAAACTTTTATTTTCGCCTGGATTATTATATAATAAAGGAATAAGGAAAAGAGGCGATTGCAGATGATTCAAGGTTTGTTTTTATATCGTTTTTGGATTTTTAATCTTGATTTTTCGACGATCGCAAGTTTCTTGTTCGGAATCCTGATGGGAATTGTTTTGCTGCTGTTGTTTTATGTGTTGTTGGTGGTTTTGAGCCTTCATACCAAAAATTACGTTTTGAAACCGAAGAAAGAAGATTTAAACAGCGAAACGGTCAAAAAAATGATTGCCGATACCCAAGCTTCGTATAAAGATAAAACGTTGCGGGGTGATTTGGGAAGAGTGGCTTATTGTCAGCGTTTGGCAAAAGATTTGGCATACGGGATTGCGGTTTCCTTTTATCCCGACAGCAAACATCCGTTTTTGGAATTGTCTATCAATGAGTTGACCATGCTATCGACTTATATTACTAAGCGCGTGGACGAACTACTCAACCATCGCGGCATTCGAATGCTTCGCAAACTGAAGATTTCGACGATTGTGGATTTTACTACGAAGAAAAAGCAGGTGGAAGATTCGAAAATTTATCAGACAACGGTGGCGGTCGGCGGAAAATTATCCAAAGTGAAATACGTTTTAAATGCGATTAATCCGCTCAATTGGGGACGGAAAATCATTTTGGATCAAGTAATGAATTTGATCATCAATCAGATTTGTTTGGTGGTTTTGGCGATTGTGGGGGAAGAAACGTATAAAATTTATTCCAAAAAAGTCTTCCATAAAGAAGTCAGTGTCGATACCGGCAGTGAGGCGTTCATCGAAGAAATGAGCCAAACGATCAAGGCAGCTGCCGAAGAGATGGAGTGGACGGATGAAACATCGGATCCCGTTTTTCATGATCGCGGGCTAAAACGGCGGTTATTGAAAACCTCAGAAGGGAAAAATATCTTTTTTCCGGTGGATGAAACCGTCGCTTTGAAAAAGAAAATCGAAAAGGAGCAAGTGGTATGAAGAAAACAAAATGGATCGTGGAAACAGAAGAAAAATTCGTCATTCCGCAAATTCAATATGGATTCAATGATTTGATTCGCGGTCAGGCGAAATTCAAACGCAGTGAAATTGTATCCCCGATGCACGGTTCTCATGTCGTGGATCGGATTCATTACGTGGATAACAGCGGCAAAGTTAATATCGATTACGGATATGATTTCGTTCGGGATGAAAAACATATTTCCGATGAAGAATTGATTCGGCGGCATGGCACGAAATACCATGAATTTACTTTTTTAAACGATCAGTTGACGGCCGAAGAAAAAAAGGGACTCGATTATTCTAAAAAAAGAAATGAAGAAAAAGCAGAACAGCCGGAACAAACAACCATTTTAAATAGTTTTTTTGAACAACCGGAAGAAATCAAAACGGAAGAACAACTGATTCCCAACGAACCGGTTTTACCGCAAGACGAACAGACTGAATTTAAGATTCTATTATCGGATGAAGAAGACGAAACGTACGAATACAATACTTTTTCTGCGGATTTACCGAAACCGCAACAAAAGACCGTTCCGTCCTTTTTCCATGTCGAAGAAGAACCGCTTGCCAAGATCGAAGATCTTTCTTATCAGAAACCAAAGCCGTTTGTTATGGAAGAAAAACAACCGAAAGAAGTACGTACCGAAGAAACGATCCCGCTTAAAGAATCGCCGAAATCAAAGTACGAAGGATATGCGATTCCTTATGCGTCTTTATTTGCCAAAACGGATGAGGCATTGGAAGAATTGCCCGCTTGGTTAGAGGAAAAAAAGGAAATCATCAACCAGTCGTTAAAGGCTTTTTCCATTGACGGTGAAGTAATCACCTACACCAAAGGGCCGGCGTTTACCCGTTATGAAATCATGTTGGCTCAAAACGTCAATGTAAAAAAAATCAACAGCATTTACGATAATATCCAGATGGCTTTACAGGCGGTGTCGTTGCGGATCCAAGCGCCGATTCCGGGGAAAAATACCGTCGGTATCGAAGTCCCCAACGATAAGGCCGATATTGTTCAGTTCGGGGATATTTTAACGGATGAATACATTCAAAGTAAGAAGAATTTATTGGTCGCTTTAGGAAAGAATATAGATGGGACTCCGGTTTTTCAAAACATCATCGACATGCCGCATGCGTTGATTGCCGGTGCGACGAAATCCGGAAAATCCGTTTGTATCAATACGTTGCTGGTGTCTCTTTTAATCAAAAATTCGCCGGATCAACTGAAATTGATTTTGGTCGATCCGAAAAAAGTGGAATTGGCGTTTTATAATAATTTACCGCATTTGGCCACCCCGGTTATCGACGATCCGATGATTGCCACCGAGGCGTTGATTTGGGCCGCCGACGAAATGGATCGCCGGTACGAAATTTTGGCAGCCGCTCGGGCCAGAAATATCGAAGAATACAATCGGCGCCGACAGATGCGATCCGATCTTGAAAATCTTCCTTTCATCGTCATTATCGTCGATGAGTTCAACGATTTGATTATGCAATGCGGTGTCGAAGCCAATGCAGCCATCATCCGATTGGCGCAAAAAGCGCGGGCAGCGGGTATTCACTTGATTTTGGCAACGCAGCGTCCGACGGTCAATGTCGTCAACGGAACCATTAAAGCCAACATTACGTGTCGAATCGCCTTTCGGGTGGCAACCGACAATGATTCGCGAATCATTTTGGATGAACAGGGTGCGGAAAGTCTTCTCGGTAGAGGCGATATGTTGATCAAAAACAACGGCTTGCCGGAACGGGTTCAAGGTGCGTATATTTCCGATGAGGAAATATCTTCGATCTGCGATTATATTTGCGATCGCTACGAACCGGATTTCTTGTTTACGCACGACGATTTAAAGAAAAAATCCAAGACAATGACTGCCTCCGGCGGAAAAGATGCGCTGCAAGAATCCGAAGAATTGTTGTATCAAATTGCCGAATACTGTGTTTCATCCGGAACTTGTTCGATCAATTCCATTCAGACCAGTTTCGGGCTGGGCTTTAACCGAGCTTCCAGAATCGTGACGCTTTTAGAAGAACGGGGCATTGTTTCCCCTAAAAACGGCACGAAGGGAAGGGAAATTTTAGTGGATTCCTACCAACTCAAACAAATGTTTGACGATATCTTATAAAAATGAGGGATACGATTGAAAAAGTCAAAAAAATTAGAACTGAAAAACAGTTTGGAAAACAATGAATACGTTTTGGAAAACAACGAGTTTTTATTTCGGAAATTAATGTTCAATCCGCTTTTGCGGATCGGCGGGATGTTGATTTTACTGATCTTTTCGTTATTAAACAACGAACGCATCATCCATTTGGCTAAAATCACATCCAATTCGCTGGTTTCCAATGAGTGGATGTTCGGTCCGGTTACCTATTATACGGTTTTAGGTGTGACGATCGGGCTTTGCCTTCTTACCTCGCTTGCGGTTGTTTTGGCAAAACCGCATTTGGATATGGCATCAATTTCCGTTTTAAGGACGACGTATAAAATTTTTTCCGTTTACGACCTAGTCGTTTTCATCTTATCGACGTTTGTCTGTTTGTTTTTCATTGTGATGATTTTATTGACGCCGTGCAATATCAGCGGCAATTCGATGAACAATACGTTTCAAGACGGCGATCGAGTTTTGATTTGGAACATCGGTTATCAGCCGGTTCGAAACGATGTGGTTGTTTTCGATGCGACCGACTATTCTTCTGCATCTTCTCAAACGTTTTTCATCAAACGGATCATTGCCAAAGAAAACGATCGGATCGACTATCAAGTAAAAGATGCCCACAGCGGTTGGTTGTATGTCAACGATTTATATGTGCAGGAAGTATTCAAATGGGAATACGAAAATCTTTATCCGGAGGGACTTTCTTTTTCCAATTCCTTTTTAATGCCCAAAGATAAAATCTTGGTGATGGGGGACAATCGCTCAAACAGTACGGATTCCAGGAGTTTCGGTTTGGTCGATGAAAAAGACATTGTCGGAAAAGTTTTGTTTCGGTTTTATCCGTTTCAGAAGATCGGAAACCCAAGCCCTGAAATCTTGCATTAAGGAATAAAATTAGGTAAGTTTTGTTGGAGGTATTTATGGATCAAAATAAAGAATCACCGAGATCGTATCAAAGTATTATTTCCTGGTTTCCCGGACATATGGCCAAAGCCAAACGCGAAATCATGGAAAAAATCAAACAGGTCGATTTGATTTTGGAATTGAAAGATGCTCGAATTCCTTATTCGTCGACCAACCCTTTGATCGACGAAATCATCGGATCGAAGCCGCGCTTGATTTTACTGTGTAAAAGCAAAATGGCCGATCCTGCCATTACCGAATTGTGGATTCGCTATTATAACGAACGGCATATTTTGGCGTTGGACATCGATTCGTTGGCCGGCTATCATCTTTCCTCCATCAAAAAATATTGCGAGATGGCTTTAAAGGAAGTTTTTGATAAACGAAAGAAAAAAGGTATCGTTTCTAAGTCCGTTAAGGCGATGATTTTGGGAATTCCCAATGTCGGTAAATCAACCCTCATCAATGCGCTGGCTCATCGCAAAGCCACGCTGACCGGTGATAAACCGGGGGTCACGAAAAGTCAGACTTGGATCAAAATCGATGCGGATTTCTTTATCATGGATACCCCGGGCATTCTTTGGCCGAAGTTCGAAGATCCAAGTGTCGGTGTTAAATTGGCACTTTGCGGATCGATCAAAGATCAGATTCTCAATTTAGAAGAAATCGTTTTAGCCGGGATTGCGTATTTGAAAGAACATTATCCGACGTTGTTGCTGAAACGATATGGGATCGACGGAACCCATTTGACGGCGGATGAAATCCTCGACCGAATTGCTTTGAAACGCGGCTATTTATTAAAAGGTGGTCTGCCCGACCGCCAGCGAACCTATACGATGGTTATCAATGAATTACGAACAGTCAAGATAGGAGCGATCAGTTATGAACGACCAGAAGAAAGTGAATTTGTATCAATTTGAAGAAGAACTGTATGATGCCGGGTATCCTTTGATTTGCGGGGTGGATGAGGCCGGAAGAGGTCCTTTGGCCGGCCCCTTGGTCGTTGCCGCTTGCATCTTACCGCCTTTTTTGCGAATTGACGGGATCAACGATTCCAAAAAATTGACAGCGAAAAAAAGGGAAGAGTTGTATAAAATCATCATCAAAAACGCTTTGGCGTACGAAATCGTTTTTATCAAGGTCGACGAAATCGATCGGCTTAATATTTATCAGGCTACCAAAAAGGGGATGCTGGAGGCGATTGCTCGGTTGAAAACCGTACCCGATCATATTTTGATCGATGCGATGCCACTTGAGGAATTGACGATTCCCCATACCTCGATTATTCACGGCGATGCCAGATGTGCCAGTGTTGCCGCCGCATCGATTTTAGCCAAAGTCAGCCGGGATCACTATATGGAAAAAATGGATATCAAGTATCCGAATTACGGATTTAAAAAGAACAAAGGATACGGGACAAAACTTCATTTACAGGCCCTTAAACAGTACGGTCCTTGCAAAATCCACCGCAAAACGTTCGCACCGGTTTCCAAATATTATTCGAGACAGTTGTCGTTTGATTTAGAAGAAAAAGAACATCAAGGTCAATAGACTTTGATTTTTCTTTTTACCGCAAACTCGCATATTTTCCCATTGGTACGTGTAAAATAGAGATTGACAATTTTAAAAAATTAGACTAAACTCATAAAATAGAAGGAGGAAAGCCGAATGGAAAAGGTAATTATCGTTGAATCGCCGAGCAAATCCAAAACAATCGCTTCTTATTTGGGCGACGGCTATACCGTTTTATCGTCCAAAGGTCACATCTGCGATTTGGCCACAACGGGTAAAGACGGATTGGGCATCGATATTGAAAACGGGTTTAAACCCAATTATAAAATCATGAAAGAAAAAGAGGCTTTGGTAAAAACACTCAAATCTTCGTGCAAAGGAAAAGATGTTTTTTTAGCAACCGACCCCGACCGGGAAGGAGAGGCCATTGCGTATCATCTGGCTCAGGTTTTGGGACTAAATTACAACGAATCGAATCGGATCGCTTTTCACGAAATCACGAAAAGTGCCGTTCAGGAGGCCTTGAAAAACCCTCATGCGATCGATTTGAAAATGGTCGATTCCCAGGAATGTCGCCGGATGATCGATCGAATTTTAGGATTTAAGCTTTCCAAATTGCTGCAAAAAAAGATCGGTTCGAAAAGTGCCGGGCGGGTTCAAAGCGTCGCTTTGAAAATGATTGTGGATTTGGAAAAAGAAATTCGCGATTTCAAAAGCGTAACCTACTATGAAATGGAAGCGGATTTCAATACATTCCGACTGAAACTTTCCGAGTTGAACGGCAGCAAAATCGATGCTAAAAACCGCATTACCGACCGAACGGTTTTGGAAAATTTAAAATCGCGGTTGTTGTCGTTTCATGTGACCGATATTGCCACCCGCTTGGTTAAGAAAAACAGTTACCCTGCTTTTACGACTTCCACCTTGCAGCAAGAGGCATCCTCCAAATTAAATTTTTCGCCGAGTCAAACGATGCGACTTGCCCAATCGCTTTACGAAGGAAAAAACATCGGCAGCGAAACAACCGGTTTGATTACCTACATGCGAACGGATTCGACTAGACTTGCGGAAAGTTTTGTTGCGGATGCCAACCGGTATATTTTAAAACAATACGGTCAACAATATTTAGGTAGTCTTAAAATCAAAGCCAGCAAAAACATGCAGGATGCGCACGAAGCCATCCGACCGACTTCTATTTTACGGACACCGGATCAAATGAAAGAATTCTTAACGGCGGACGAATGGAAATTGTATCGTCTGATTTATCAACGTACGTTGGCTTCACTTATGGCTTCCGCCCAGTTTAATGCGACCAAAGTAGAATTCGGCAATACCGATTCGGTTTGGACGGTTCGCGGCCAACAGTTGGTTTTCGATGGGTATTTAAAAGTTTACGGCAAAACCGAAGAGGATGAAAATCAGTTGCTGCCGGCATTTAAATTAGGCGATGCCTACAATGCCGCATCCCTTGAGATTTTGGAAAAGCAGACGCAACCGAAATCCCGCTATACGGAAGCGACGCTGATTAAAGATATGGAAGAAAAAGGGATCGGACGTCCGTCTACGTATGCCCAAACCATTTATACATTAAAAGAAAGAAAATACGTGACTTTAGAACGAAAAACATTGATTCCGACCGAACAGGGCATTTTGACGACGGAAAAACTAGATGATTTTTTTTCCAGTTTGATCAACATTACCTATACGGCGGAAATGGAAACCGATTTGGATCAGATCGCCGGCGGTCAAAAAGCGAAGATACAGGAATTGGAAGAATTTTATCAGGCTTTTATGCCGTTATTTGACAATGCAATGGAACATATGGAAGCGATGTATCCGATTCCGACGGATAAAATCTGTCCGGTCTGCGGCAATCCGCTGGTGATTCGCAAAGGAAAATACGGTGAGTTTGTTTCCTGCAGCACGTATCCGAAATGCAAATATATTGAAAAAGAAGAAAAAGAAGACGATGTGTTGGATACGAATGTCGTTTGTCCGGTGTGCGGAAAGGCCCATTTGGTAAGGCGGCAGGCGAAAAAAGGAAAAAACAAAGGAATGTATTTTTATGCCTGTGCCAACTATCCGAAATGCAAAAATGTCTATAACGATTGTCCGACCGATCAGGTGTGTCCTTCATGTGGGTCGATTCTTTTAAAGGACAGCGATGGGAATCTGTACTGTTCGAAACATTGCCAAGAACCACAAGAAGCGAATCTGCTTTGTCCGGTATGCCGGAAAGGTCATTTGGTTCGCCGTGTTGCCACAAAAGGAAAAAACAAGGGCAATGTCTTTTACGGTTGTTCCTGTTATCCGCGTTGTAAAACGATTTTGTCGGAAGAAGAATACGAAAAATTAAAAATTTCTTCGATGGAGCATCCCGAATAGATGCTCTTTTTTAAATGGATTGTTCTTGAATAAAGATGTTTTTTTGTGCTATAATCAAATAAGATACGGGGTGATTTTTTAGTGGGTTTTTTTGATTTGTTTAAGAAAAAAGATAAAAGTAAAACCAAAAAATATAAAATGGGTCTTCATAAGACCAGAGAAGGCGCCCTTTCTACGCTAAAGGATGTGTTGTCTAAAAGTTCGAAGATCGACGATGAATTGTTTGATCGGTTGGAAGAAATTTTTATCATGGCCGATATCGGTGTCGATACGGTCATTGATTTTATCGACCAATTAAAACAAGAAGTGTTGCATCAAAAGATAACCGATCCGCTTGATTTGCAAGAACTGATCATCGATAAGATGTTTGAGATTTATTTAAAAGGCGAAATTGTCAATGCCAATTTGAATTTGAAAAAAGACGGCTTGTCGGTCGTCCTTTTTGTCGGTGTGAACGGCGTGGGAAAAACGACGTCGATTGCCAAAATCGCCGCATCTTACAAACGCCAAGGCAAAAAAGTCTTATTGGCGGCCGCCGATACCTTTCGGGCCGGTGCGATTGAACAGCTGACGATTTGGAGTCAGCGCGTCGGGGTGGATATTGTTACCAAACCGGCGGGATCGGATCCTTCCAGTGTGATTTACGAGGCTTGTAAAAAAGCCAAAGAAGACCATTACGATCTGTTGTTGTGCGATACGGCCGGTCGGCTGCAAAATAAAGTCAATTTGATGAATGAGTTGGCTAAAATGCGTCGGGTCATTGAAACGGTATGTCCGAGTTGTCCGGATGAAACGCTTTTGGTGATTGATGCCACAACCGGTCAAAACGGCATGTCACAGGCCAAAGCGTTTAAAGAAGCGACCGATGTAACGGGTGTGGTGCTTACCAAACTGGACGGAACGTCCAAAGGCGGAATCGTTTTGGCCATTCGTCATGAAATGGGAATCCCGATCAAATACGTCGGATTGGGTGAAGGCATCGACGATTTGGAAATTTTCGATATCGAACAGTATTTGTACGGTTTATTTGCCGATTTTTTCGAGGATGAACAATGACGATCGAAAAACGAGCGGAACTAATCGATTGTTACGATGCGTATCGATCCTTATTAACCCCCAAACAGCAAATCTATTTCGAAGCCTATTATTTCGATGATTGGTCGATTACCGAAATCGCTTTGAATCATGCGGTTTCCAGAAATGCGGTATTCGATCAGATCAAACGGGTTTCGGCGATCTTAGAAGAATATGAGGAAAAATTGGCTTTCATTGCCAAACGAAAAAAAATCGAAGAATTGGATATACCACAGTCGATTAAGGAAAAAATTCTTGAAATTATAAAGGAGTAATCTATGGCTTTTGATAATTTGAGTTCCAGACTGCAAATGGGATTAAGGCGTTTAACCGGAAAAGGGAAACTTTTCGAAGAAGATATCGACTTGATGTTGCGGGATATTCGGCTTTCTTTACTAGAAGCGGATGTCAATTACAAAGTCGTCAAGCAGTTTTTGGCGGATATTAAGGAAAAAGCGCTAGGAGAACAGATTTTAAAAGGACTGAATCCCGGTCAACAAGTCGTAAAAATCGTACGTGAAGAACTGAAAAAAACACTGGGAGATGAAGTGGTGGAGTTGACGGTCGCTCCTTCCGGGATGACGGTTATCATGGCCGTTGGTCTTCAAGGTGCCGGTAAAACGACGGCGGTTGGTAAAATGGCGCTTTTTTACCGAAAGAAATTGAAGAAAAAACCGTTGTTGATCGCGGCCGATATTTATCGTCCGGCTGCCATTGATCAGTTGGTAACCATCGGAAAACAAATCGATGTTCCGGTATTTGAAATGGGAACGCAGAAAAAAGCCGAAACCATCGTATCGGAAGGGTTGAAATACGCGAAAAACGAAGGCTACAACTTCGTTATCATCGATACGGCCGGTCGTCTTGAAGTAGACGAGGCTTTGATGCAGGAATTGAAAAATATCAGCGAGATTGCCCACCCGCATGAGATTTTGCTGACTGTGGATGCGATGGCCGGTCAAAATGCGGTGAATGTGGCCCTTGCGTTTCATGCCAAGTTGGCGATTACCGGTTGTATTTTAACCAAATTGGACGGTGATACCAGAGGCGGTGCGGCGCTTTCCATTCGGCAAATGACCGGGATTCCGATCAAAATCATGTCGACCGGCGAAAAACTAGATGCGATGGAAATCTTTTATCCGGATCGTTTGGCGGATCGGATTTTGGGAATGGGCGATGTTTTATCGCTGATCGATACGGTAACGGAAAACATCGACGAAGAGGAAATGAAGTCGATGGCCGAAAAAATGATGTCCAATTCGTTTAATTACAACGATTTGTTAAAGCAATTTAAAATGATCAAACGAATGGGATCCCTTTCGAAAATTTTCGGTTTTTTACCGGGGTTGGGCCAAATGAAACAGGCGGTCCAGAATATGGACGATAAGGCACTGGACAAAGTGGCTTGTATTATTTATTCGATGACCGAAGAAGAACGCAAACATCCGGAATTGATCGAAAAAGATTATAAAAGAAGAGAACGAATCGCCAAAGGATCGGGTCGGACGGTTCAGGAAGTCAATCGTTTGAGAGAATCGTTGCAGACGATGAAAAAAACAATGAAACAGATGAACAATATGACGGAGGCGGATGCGAAGAGGATGGGAAGTCAATTGCAGCATGGCAATTTTTCATCGCTTGCCACTCCGAAAGTCAAAAAAGGAAAAGGCAAAGGAAAGGGAAATTTCCGTTTTTAAAATCCATGATCTTCATGGATTTTTGTCCTAAAAAGGAGGAAAGAGCATGTATCTGACGGCTATATTAAAGCAAAAAGAAGAATTTGATGATTTGGCACCGTGGGTTGGCGCTTTGTTGTTGGAAGACCGTTTTTTATCGGCCGATTCGAAAGGCGATTACGATGCCGCCGAATTCGTAAAGAAAGCGGCAAAAAGAGGAATTATTCCGATCATCCAAGCCGATCGAATGGTTTATCCCGAAGAAATGGCTTTGGCCAAAGCCCATTTAGAGCGCTATTTCGATCTTCCGTGCTCCTTTTATATCACCGATTTAGGATTGCTGTATTATCTTTTGGAAGAAAAAATGGAAGAGCGGATCATCTACGATCCCAAGACCTTGTTGACCAATGCCATGGATATTGCCGTATGGAGTGATTTTAACGTAAATCAATTGGGGATTTCATCCGAAATCACGCTAGAAGATGTGCGCTCGATCATCCAAAAGACCGGCATTCGTGCCTTTTATCAGGTGTTCGGCTACCGATTGATGTTTCATTCCCGTCGGCAACTGTTATCGTTGTATCAAGAAAAAACCGGTCTTTGTTTTGACCGAACGGACTGTTATTTAAAAGAAGAAAAACGCCCCGATTTATTTCCGATTACGGAAAACGAACAAGGGACGTTTATTTACAGAAGCGGAATCATCCATTTGGAAGAAGAACTTTCCGATTTACCGCTTACGTATGCGTTGATTGAGCATTATAATATCGACAGCAAGACGTATGTTGATATCGTTTCCCGATATGCTTTGTTGCTTGAAAAAAAGACGGTTGCTGCTTCGATTACCGAGTTTTTGGCCGAGCATTTTGTTCTTTCGGATGGGTTCGCATACCAAGACAGCATCTATCAAAAGGAGGAATTTTGATGGGCAAAGTTGAATTGCTGGCGCCGGCCGGCGATTTGGAAAAATTAAAAATGGCCGTATTGTACGGTGCCGATGCGGTTTTTATCGGCGGAAGACAGTTTTCGCTTCGTTCCAGAGCGTCCAATTTCACAATCGAAGAAATCGAAGCGGGTTGTCGTTTTGCTCATGAGCACAAAGCCAAAGTCCACGTCACTTGTAATATCGTCATGCATGAACAGGATACAAACGGCATTTTGGCGTATTTAAAGGCGCTTGAAAAAGCCGGTGTCGACTGCATTATCGCCTCTTCGCCTGCCATTATCCGATTGGTTGCCACCAAGACGAACATGGAAGCGCATGTATCGACGCAAACTTCTGTTTTAAATGCGGAGGCTGTTGCTTTTTACAAACAGTTGGGGGCAAGTCGGGTGGTTTTGGCTCGGGAACTTTCGATTCAGGAGATTGCCTCAATTCGTCTTCAAACCGCACTTGATTTGGAAGTGTTTATTCACGGCGGACTTTGCGCATCGTACAGCGGGCGCTGTATGCTGTCCAATAATATGACGAATCGGGATGCCAATCGGGGCGGTTGTGCGCATAGTTGTCGGTGGAATTACGATCTTTTTTCCGAACAAAAAAAAGTCAACCCCGACGGTGACTTTTTTTCTATGAGCAGCAAAGATCTATGTGCGATAAGGCAGTTGCCGCAGTTAATGGCACTGGGAATCAATTCGTTTAAAATCGAAGGCCGAATGAAAAGTTTGCATTATATCGCAACGGTCGTTGCCTGTTACAGGCATTTAATTGACGAGATTAATCTAACAGGAACCGTTCGGGATTTTACGGTCTATGAAAAAGAAATCGCCAAAGCGGAGAATCGGCCGACGTCATCCGGATTGTTGCTTTCCAATGCGACGGTCGATACGCAACTTTACGATTTATCCCAAGAGATGCCATCCAAAGATTTCATCGGCATCGTTTTAGGATACGATCCGTCTTCGAAAATGGTAGAAGTCGAGCAAAGGAATTTTTTCTTACCCGATCAGACATTGGAAGTTTTCGGTCCGAACCGGACATTTTTACTGTCGATAAAAGAAATTTACGATGCCGATGGCAACTGTTTGGATGCGGCCAGACACCCGCGTCAGAAAGTTTATTTTAAAAGCGACATCGAACTGAAGCCGTATGAGCTGTTAAGACTCGATCATACTGCGAACCTTTAAATACGCGTTTGAAAGTTTGGTATAATCGATATCTTCGATAAAATTGAAAATATCGCATGTGTCCAAGTTGCATTCTAAAAGCGGATAACTGGAGGCGTATTCGTCTTTCATGGAAGAAGGATACATGATGAAGTTTAAGAATTGATTGAGGGCGAAGTAGAAGCGTCCTTTATTGCCGTATTGATAGGCTTTGTAGACAAATTCTTTTTCAAAATTGTTTTTCGAACCGTATGCATTTTTTAAGGATTGCATAAAAACCTCTGAAATTGTGGTGTTTTTTGTCATTTTATTTTTCCTTTCGAGGTGATTTTTGTGAAAACCATCCATGTACATCAACAATGCTTTTTCGTCGAAGTAAAGAAAAAACCGTCCAATAAAAAAATTTATTTGCGCCTGAAAAACGGGATTGTTTTCATTACTTCGCCGGTCGATCTTTCTGATGAAAGCATTATCGATATCATCCGGAATCATTTTCATTCTATTATGAAACTTATGCCGAAGAAATCGCAGATAGAAGAAGAAATGCATTTTTTGGGAAAAAAGTATCCGCTTAAGATCGTGCGGGCTTCGTTTGATCGGGTTCAAATCGAAGAAGATACGTTTGTCCTTTATGCATCCAAAACCGATGCGGTTTCTTTGGAAAAGTTAACAGCGCTATTTTACAATGCGGAATTGAAAAAAATTGTCGCAAAATATCTTCCCGTCCTTCAAAAACAGTTTGAAATCAAGGAACCGGTTCGGGTTTGCTATAAGAACGTCAAAAGTTATTTCGGAGAATGCTTTCCCAAGAAAAAAACGATCATTTTGGCCAGTCGTTTGGCCAAATACGATCTTTCTTATATTTTATCGGTTCTTTATCATGAATTTGCCCACTTTAAATATCCGCATCATCAAAAAGAATTTTACGATTATTTGGAATCGTTTTTTCCGAATTACAAAGCGGTCCAACATCGCTTACGGTCGATTTCTTATCAGGACCGTTTTTAAAAAAAGATTGATTTTTCATTTGAATTTTTATATAATAAAATACGTGTAAAAACGGAGGATGACAAGATGAACAATAAAGACGAAGTTTTTGAACTGTCGCAACATGGTGCGCAGCAATTAAAAGATGAACTGGAAAAACTGAAGACCGTTGATCGGATTCAAATCAGAGAAGCCATTAAAGAAGCCCGTGAACAAGGGGATTTATCCGAAAATGCCGATTATTCGTCGGCAAGAGAACAACAGGCTACCATCGAAGCGCGCATTTTGGAAATAGAAAATATTTTAAAACATGCTAAAATCATGGATGTCAATACCGTTACGGTTCGCTATGTGGACTTGAACAAAGTTCGGACGTTCCAAATTGTGGGAACGATCGAGGCCAATCCGTTTGCCGGTAAAATTTCCAATGATTCTCCGCTTGGCAAAGCGGTAGTCGGTAAGAAAGTCGGCGATATTTTCTATGTTTCGACCGAAACCGGAAAAGAATTGAAATTGGAATTGTTGGAAATCAAATAAAAGGACACCGATGTGTCCTTTTTTGCTTAATTTTTTAAAAGAAAATACAGTTTCAGCAACGCTCGTTTTTCGATTCTGGAAACGTAACTTCTGGAAATATTCAAATCTTTGGAGATTTCTTTTTGCGTTTGAGCGGATCGGTTGATTCCGTAGCGGCGGCAGATGATTTCGTATTCTCGGCTGTTTAAACTTTTTAAGGCTTCTTCCAAATGTTGATGCAGTACTTTCTTTTCATACGATTTCATAATGTCGGTATTTTTGTCTTCGATGAAGTCGAGCAGTTCGATTTCGTTTCCGTCTTTATCTTGGGCAACCGGCGATTGCAGATAAATCAGATTGCGTTTGTTTTTATTGGCCCGTAAGGTCATTAAGATTTCGTTTTCGATGCAGCGGGCCGCATACGTAGCCAATTTGTTGTTGGCATCAAGAGAAAACGTGTCGACGGCTTTCATCAATCCGATGATGCCGATCGAAAGAATATCGTCTTTGTCTTCTTTGGTGTTTTCGTATTTTTTGGCAATATGAGCCACCAATCTCAAGTTATGTTCGATCAATTTGTTTCTGGCTTCTTTGTCGTTGTGTTTGACGAGCCGTTCCAAATACGTCTTTTCCTCTTCATCGGTTAATTTCCGCGGATAGGATTCGCTTTTGATGGCGCCGAAAAGAGGTAATAAGAAAAAAATCACTTTTCAAAACTCCTTTGTTTCAATCCATATGGAAATCATGTATAATAGTTTTAGTGAGGTAATTGACATGTTTTTGAACTTCGTTCCGGATGCGTATTATCAAAATATCGCAGAAATTCCATACAATACACTATATGAACAGGGGATTCGACTTATTCTTACAGATTTAGACAATACGCTCTTATCGTATAAAGAAGATGCGGTCTCCGAGGCTTTGCTTCAGTGGAAAAAACAAATGGAGGAATATCCGTTTGAAGTGATCATCGTTTCCAATTCCCGAAAAAAAAGAGTGGAAAAGATCGCTTTCGAACTGGGAATCGACTACGTTGATTTTGCGAAAAAACCATTGAAATCAGGGCTTAAAAAGGCGCTTAAAAAAGCCAAAAAACGATATGCCCATAATCAGGTTATGATGCTTGGGGATCAGTTGATGACCGATATTTTCGTCGGGAAACGAATGGGCTTTTACAGTGTCTTGATTAAAGCGTTGGATGCGAAAACGGAAATTCTTCCGACGAAGATCAATCGAAAATTGGAAGCGTTCGTTTTGGGACGAATCCGAAAAAAAGATGCCGATTTGTACGATCGGAAATTAAAGAAGTATGTGGAGGATCAGCAGCATGCCAATCAAATGTAAAGGATGCGGGGCTTTTTTGCAGGATAGCGATGCCGATAAAATGGGGTATGTACCGAATTTGGAAAACAATCGGGGGTACTGTCAGCGTTGTTTTCGTTTAAAACACTACAACGAACTGCCTAAAATCGTGGCGACAAACGCCGATTATCAAAAAGTAGTGGATACCGTGTTGGTTAAAAAAGGGTTGATTGTTTTTGTCGTCGATTTGTTTTCGTTTGAAGCGACGTTTCATCCGATGATGAGAAAGCGTCTAAAGGGAAAAGATGTGATTTTGGTTGCCAATAAAGTGGATTTGCTGCCCAAAAGCATCCAAGGCGAACGAATTACGCAGTGGATGGAAAAAGAATGCGAAAAGCGGCATTTCGATGTTTTGGCATTCGGGATTGCCTCGGCTAAAAACGGTTCTTACATCGATGAATTGCTGCATGTCATCGATTTGGCCCGTAAGAGTCGCGATGTCTATTTCATGGGGTGTGCCAATGTCGGTAAATCCAGCCTGATCAATCGCTTGCTGCGGCATTCAACGTATTTGAAAGAAGATGTGATTGCCACTTCCGTCATTCCGGGAACGACTTTAGATCAGATTCGGATTCCTTTTTTTGACGATAATTGTGCGTTGGTCGATACACCGGGGCTTATCAACCCCACCGATGTATTTACGCATCTATCCTCCTCGTCGTTTTTATCCATCGTTCCTCAAAACGAAATCAAACCGCTCACTTATCAATTAAGCGGCACGCAGACGCTTTTTTTAGGCGGGCTTGCTAGTTTGTCGTTTGAGGCATCCGAGCCTTATTCGGTAACGGTGTACGCCTCTAGCAATCTTTACGTTCACCGAACCAACACCAAAAACTGCGCGTCGTTGTGGGAAGAACAACTCGGCCGGTTATTAAAACCCCCATTGGAAGAAGAAAAAGACGGACTGTCTTATAAAGAACTCTATTTTACATTTGTCGGGCGAAAAAACATTTGGTTTTCCGGGTTCGGTTTCGTCCAAATCAACCAACCGTGTACGGTAAAAATAAAAGTAATGGCACAAACGGAGGTATATATCACCAATGCTTTCAGTAGTTGAAATTGAACAATTGGTTCGTAAGAAATATGAACAAAACGGGCGGTTGGATCGCTTAAACCATATCTGGGGTGTGGTTAAAATGGCTCTTTTTTTGGCCGAGCGGTATCAAGTCGATCCGATCAAAACCCAAATAGCGGCGTATCTTCACGATTATTACAAATACGAAAGCGTCGAAGAGATGGAACAAGTTATTCGAAAAGAAGATTTGGAAGAATGCAGGCGGTATCCGTTTTTAGCCCATGCCTATGCTTCGGCGGAAAGTTATAAATCGCTTGGCGGAAAAGACGAGGAAATCTATCAAGCCATCCGCAACCATGTTTTCGGAAGACCGGGTATGAGCCGGTTGGAAGAAATCATCCTGATTGCCGATTTTACGGAAGAAGGACGAATTTATCCGGCTTGCATTCAAACCAGAAAAACGCTTTTGGACGGCTATTTGAATGAGGCCATTTGGGAATCGACGGCCTTTACCATTGATTTTGTATCTAAAAAAGGACTTGCTGTTCATCCGATTCAAGTTGCGGTCTTGAACTATTACGAACCGTTAAGAGAAAAGAAAAAGACATTAAAGGAAGTCGTGACGGAAGTGCTCGGTAAAATCAAAGCCCAACATGTGATTTGTTACGATATGCGGGGGTATTCGCCCTTTTACGACGAAATGATTTTATGCACGGTTCAAGCGTTACCGCAAAGTACGGCGGCCGTTCGCTATATGAAAGAAGAATGCGACAAAAACGGTTTTGCGGTTCGAAGCATCGAAGGAGTCGATACGCCTTGGGTCATCATCGATTGTTACAGCCTGGTTTGCTGCTTGTTTACCGAAGAGGAACGGCAACGCTTTGCGTTAGATAAATTGTATTTGGATTTGCCCCATCAACTTCTTTTTTAAAAAAACGAATGAATTTTGATCTGCTCATTTTAAAATGCCGCTTTTTTTGTTATAATAAAGGTACCATTGAAAGTGAGGGGAAAAAATGAAATTTTTGAAAAAGCATGCCGTTTCTATTTTCGTAACGGTACTGTGTTTGGTGACACTGATTTTGCTGTTTTTCAAATGTGTCGCTTTGGATGTGTCGATTTTGGATTTGAAATTTACCGGTTTTGAGGTTATTTTCGGTCTGACGGAAACGCAAGGCAGTGTGATTGAACTGAATGTCGCTGTATTGGATTTCAGTTTGATGGCTTTTTTGGGATTGGCTTTGTTGTTGGTCGGAGTCGTTTTGACATGGCTGGCTATTCTTCCGATGTCGAATGTCATCACGGCGGTCGTTTTGATTGCTTCCGGAATCATTCTGTTTTGTTTTCCGAACGTTATTCTTTTTTCGGAAGGATTTAAAGACCTCTACTACAATTTCCAGTTATCCTGTGTAGGGGAGCCAGTGCTTTACGTAGCGGCGATCTTACCGATCATCGCCGGCTTATTGGCTTTGGTTCAGCCGTTTTTGAAAACCAATTCAAAGAAAAAGAAGCGCTAAAAGGCGGGAAAGTTCCCGTCTTTTTTTTATCGGGTGGTTCCTCTTTTACTTCATCTGTCAATAACTTATGAAAAGTTCCTAAAAATAATTAAACATTAACGCTGTTTTGA
>UQFG01000006.1 GCA_900540175.1 uncultured Mollicutes bacterium
CCCGGAAATGCTTTGTAGTCTTGAAGTTGACTACATCGCCGCAATACTCCTGCCGTGTAAGGATATGGGTCAAAGTGGCTTTGTTCCACTTGTAACGGTTATCCTCATTGAGCGCCCTGTTTTTGCACGTTCCCCGCCCGCGCTCTTTCATGTAGAATGTGGGCGTTGGGATTTGCGCCTGCGTCAGATATACGGCGATTTGGTTGCGGTTTTTCCCGTCCAGAAACAGGCGAAAAATCAAACGGACAACTCCGGCGGCTTCCTCGTCGATTATCCAAAAATCCTTGTTGTCCGGGGATTTGACATAGCCATAGAGAGCTTCGGTGGCAATCGGCTTTCCACTCATGCCCTTCGTCTTAATGCCGGTCTTTACTTTCTTGCTGATGTCCTTTGCGTACCACTCCGACATGATGTTGATAAAGGGCGCAAACTCCAATGTGTCGGGCTTCTCGCTGTCTATCCCGTTGTTGACCGCGATAAAGCGCACATTGTTCCGTCTGAATATCTCCATAGCGTTGCCGACTTGGAGATAGTCGCGCCCCCAGCGGGTCATGTCTTTCATAATACACACGCCGATTTTACCGTTTTCTACGTCCTCTATCATGCGGGAGTAGGCGGAGCGGTCGAAAAATCTGCCGCTTTCATCGTCGTCAATGTAGTGCCGGATATTCGTCAATTTTAGCTGTCTGGCGTAGCTTTCCAAAAACTTCTTCTGGTTCTGTATGGAGTTGCTTTCGCCGCCGTCCCTGTCCTCGTCGCCTACGGAAAGGCGGGAGTAAAGGGCTGTGATTTTGTTGTAATCATTCATGTGCATATCCTCCTGTGCGTCCATGTAGAGTTCTTTACACTTAAGATTATGCACTCCAGCGGGCGCTGCCATACTCCATACCGTGCCGGTACTTCTTGGCGTTCTTGCTTTTGAGATACACGGCCAATCGCAGGCCAGCGCCGCAGCACAGCCCCACCAGCAGGTCCAAAGGGTGCAGGCTGGGCCACCAGCTGGCCAGCGCCACCGGCAGCGTGGAGAAGAACGAAAGCATTTTTGCCGAAGCGTCCGCACCCACGGCCATCCGCCATCCTTCACCGAAGTTGGTTGCGAACAGCCCCATCAGGATATAGGGCATATTCAGCAAAAGGAGCTTTTTGATGTCAAGTTGCTTTTTCATCTTCATCGTTCCAGCTCCTTCCGCTTGTTCCGGTCCACAACGGCGTGTTTCACCAGCTCTTTGAACTGGCTCAGCTTTGCCAGCACGGACGGACGCTCTGTTTTCTGCGCCTTTCTGACCTTCTTGCCGGTGTACTCGGTAAAGGCAGCGGTCAGGGCATCCGCATCGCGGCCTTTGAAAAAGATCAGGTACTTGGGCGGGGAGCTGCTGCGGTCCTTCTTCACCGCATAGTCAACGCCGTATTTCCGGGCGATCTTTTCAAACTCCTTGATGGAGGGGTCGGTGATCTCGATGTTGGAAACGCCCTGATTCTGGCCGATCAGCTGCTTCACCGTCTGTTTGCCGTGGGGAATCACGGGGGTATCCCGGCTTTTCTGCTTTTGCAGCTTCTTTTCCTTGCGGTGGGCAAGGTACTTGGTGATGGCGGCCTTAAACAGCCGCCCGGTAAACTTTGTTCCGCTGACTACCAGCGTCAAAGTCCTGTTTTCCACTTCCTCCTGCATAGGTCATCGCCTCCTTTCCACGGATTTTGCAGGGGTGGCGCTTGATACTAAGGCGGGACCACCAGCCGCCGCAGCAGGTATTTCATCATGGCAGGCTCCTTTCAACGCAGCTGATCGGAGCGGTCATAGTACAGATGTCCCTGGCGCACCTTGGCATGGCTGAGAATCTTGATGTGGCCCTTTTCCTGGTTCTCCAGGCTTTTCTGGTATCCGGCCTCCGTCAGAAACAGGCGGGTCCGTTCGCCTTTCCAGCCCACCGGCGAATCGTGGGTCAGCACATCGAAGATAATCATGTGCCGGGTGTCCTCGGCAAACCGCTCCAAATCCATGTACTCATGGCCGTGGTAGTTCTGCGCCCCGGCCTTGAGCCGCATTTCCTCCATCAGCTGGCCCACGGTCTTACGCTCAGGCATGGCGCGCACCTCCTTTCCCGCGTCCCTGGCCTTTCACAGTCAGGATACCGTCCAGGGTGGTAGCGGTGATCCGCAGGCGCTCAGCGGTGGCGATGTCATTCTTCACGGTCTCGTCGATGCCGTGGCCGCAGACCACCAGCACATGGGACCGGCGCAGATAGTCTCGCACCATATCCAGCCCGTCCTTGTGTTCCTGGGGAATCTCGTCCTTGAGGAAGGTGGACAAGAACAGAACCGGGCAGATGGGCGAATACCCGGCGTCGTACACCTGGCGGCAGTAGGTGGCAGCGTTCTCGGCGTTCTCATACTGGTTGTTGCTCCAGGGAGCCGTAATGTAGGCAAGAGGTCGTTTCATGGCAAAATCCTTTCTCCCGGTATTGCCGGGCAACAGAAAAGCGGCTGTTTACCAGCCGCCTGTGTTCATATCGTGATTGACTTGTACGGTGTAGTGATTGCTGATCGTGGTGGGCGCGTTGAACAGCACTGCAAGCAAATACTGTTTCATATTGCGGACCTCCGTGGTGTTTTTCTGCATACCGTCCATGACAAATCGGATATGCTCGCTATCCAGCTTCAAGAACCGGGAGCGCACGACTTCATGGGGAAAGTCGCTGCCAGCGATCCGAGTGGTTTTACGTTTGGCACAAACGGTCTCCACCATCAGCTCCACAATCTCGTCCAGGTCCTCACGGTAGGTCGAAAACTCTCTGCACAGATAGTCATACTCGATGTTCTCCAGAATCAATTCCCGATAATTTTCTATCTCTGAGACAGACATCGCATCCCTTCCTTTCCGTTCCGGCAGCTGTGCTGCCGCTGTTTCCCGGAAGGGAATGGAATCGGTACTTGCTCCATGAGTATTTTGTTTTTGAGTATTTGGTTTCTCTATATTTAATTCTGCGGGCTTTTCCGTATCCGGTTTATCCAGATACGGGTTTTCCGTATCTGGTGAAGCCGTATCTGGTACAGCCGTATCCGGCCTTGGCGTTTCTGGCTGCCTGGGCTGGGGTTTCTCATAAATCACATACTCGGTGTCGCTGATCCGGCCTTGTTGGTCCCGCAGCTGGTTCCGCACGATGTAACCGGCGGTTTCCAACTCCCGCAGCGCACTGCCGATGGCATCAACGCCCTCCTTGCAGATTTTCGCAAGTCCACGGGTAGTATAGTTCCAGTCATCAGGCAGGGATAACATCATGGAAAGAAGCCCCTTTGCCTTGAGGGATAGTTCGTGGTTCCGCAGGTGATGATTGCTCATCACGGTATAATCTTTGGTCCGTTCAATGCGAAAAACGGCCATTGACTTCACTCCTTTCTAATTTTAGGGCATGAAAAAAGCCACAATCCTTCGTGAAAAAGACTGTGGCTTTCAGCTGTTTTTGTTGTTCTGCCAGGGCCGGTAAGGACGCTTGTACTTCGGCGGATGACTGAACATCGGCTCATGCTCCGAAAACGGGAGGGTCTGCAAAACCCGGTCAATGTCGGTGGATTCCATATCATACTGGGACTGGCAACTTTCCCGGATGGCATCTTTGATGCTCTGGACAGTACACATATTCATTCCTTTCCTTTCGTAGTGATAATGAGTTTACGGGTGGCGGCGGCGCTTGTCCGGTTTGAAGTCGAGCACATGGCCCTCGATCACACGGGCATACCGCTTGATTTTGATTTCCCGACGCTTCTGGCTTACGAGGGCGGCCTGATACCCGTCCTCCGTAAGAAACAGCCGCATATCATCGCCGGGGCAGCCGTAGGAACAAGGGCGCTGAACGGAAAACTCGATCATCCAGCGGGTGCTGTCCTGAAAACGCTCTACGGCCAAGATATTGTGTCCTTTCAGCTCACGGGCTGAAATATCCCTCATAGGCGGCTCCTTTCATCGTTCCTGGTCTCTCTGGCGCTTCTTCTGCCACGCCTCCAGCAGTTTGATAATGGTTTCCTGCATCCGCTGGGGCGTATAGCTTTTGGGGAAATACTTCCGCAGGGTGTCGGAGGTGAAAGTCACTTTGTCGAGATCACTTTTCTTTTCCTCACCCATGATGACGCGCATCATATCGAGGGTCAGATGTCCCTCCTGGCTGTATTTCTTGAGTCGCTGAGCCTGGGAGAGAGAGGGGGTAGCCTGTTCGCTGTCCATCGCGTCCAGCAAATCCCGCTGTTCTTCTTTTTTGAGAAAGGACAGCTCATAAGCCGGATTGAGGGCGATTTTCTTTTCATCGACCATATCCAGCAGTTCGGGAATCAGCTCCGTCAGGCGGATATAGCGCTGCACCTGGTTCCTACTCGAACCAGCCTGCTGCGCCAACAATTCATCTGCACGCAACTTCGTCCCAAGTTGGGACGAAGTTAAGTCCCCCCGTGCGCCTTGGTGTTTCATAGCCTCCAGCTTCATCTTGTAAGCAAAGGCCCTTTCGCTGGGGAGCAGGCTTTCACGTTGTAAGTTGCTGTCCACCATGATGATAGTGGCAGCATCATCGTCCAGGTCTCGGACAATGACAGGCATGGTTTCTTTCTCGGCCAGCTCACTGGCCCGGTGCCGCCTGTGACCGGCAACCAGCTCATAGCCGCCCTCCGGGTCCGGGCGGGCGATCGCCGGAACCAGAACACCATACTGCCGAACGCTGTCGGCGGTCTCCATCATGGCCTCGTCATCCTTGACTTTGAAGGGATGCCCCTTAAATGGGTGCAGCTCAGACAGCGGAATTTCCTGTATCTTCTCCAGCTTGGCATCCTGGCGGCTTTCCTCGGTGGAAAACAAATCATCGTATGGAGCCAGCTCTACTTTTTTCGCGCTGCTTTTCAAGTTTTATCACCTCCTTGGTCAGATTCTTATAGCCCTCGGCCACCTTGCCATTAGGGTCATGGGCAAAAATGCTTTTGCCCTCGGCGCTGATCTCCTTTGCCCGGACAGAATGGGGAATCTCGGTGCCGAACACCTTGATTTTGCTGCCATAGGTCTCCCGCAGCAGGGCGGCAATCTCCTTGGCGAAGTTGGTGCGGTTGTCCACCATCGTCAGCAATATGCCGTCGATCTGGAGCTTGGGGTTGATCTGCCGCTTCACCTTGTTTACGGTCTGGAGCAGCTGTTCCAGGCCCTTGGCGGGCAGGTACTCCGCCTGAACGGGGATTATGACCCTGTTGGCGGCGGCCAGGGCGTTGACCGTGAGCATACCCAGGGATGGCTGGCAGTCAATCAGGATATGGGAATACTGTCCCTTGAGCGTGTCCAGATACTGCCGCAGGATGGTCTCTCGGCTCATGGCGTTCACCAGGGAGACCTCCATGCCGGAGAGCTGGATGTCTGCGGGCATCAGGTCAACGCCCTCCGGGTGGTGCAGGATACCCTCGCCGGGGCGCAGCGGCTCGTCCATCAGGATACGGCCCATCGCGTCGGACAGGGTAAAGGGCAGCTTGTCCGGCTGGGGGTGGCCCAGGCTGATGGTCAGGCTGCCTTGCGGGTCCCCGTCGATCAGCAGCACTTTCTTTCCGGCCTGCGCCAGCCCAATCCCCAGGTTCGCGCAGGTGGTTGTCTTGCCAACGCCGCCTTTCTGGTTGGCGATGGCGATGATTTGCGTGTTCAATGACTTCACCTCATTTCTGAATTGTTCTATGGCTTCTGGAAATAGAAAAAGCCGCCACTTCAAAAATTGAAAGTGACGGCCTTTTCTTATCCCGGAATGAAATTCCCCGGAAACGCAAAAAGCGCCCAGTAGAAAATACTGAGCGCTTGGCGATTAGATTTATTCTCTTTTGTTCAAATTAGGTCAAATTCAGACAAACCGTTTTCACGAAAAAGGTCTCTTGGAGATGTATAAATAAACATCCCCTTGGCATCCCAAAATCGCGTCTCGGTTGTCCTATTTTTTAACCCATAAGCCCTCTTTTTGGGGTGGTTGTCCACCATTTAACCCATAGAAAACGGGTTAAAAGAGGCTTCGTTCTGTCAAATTGCGTCAAACCATTTGAAAAGGAAAAACCCCGGAAACCGCGTAGTTCCGGGGTTTTTGACCACTTTTGATAAAGTTTAGCGCTTGCTGAACTGCGGAGCGCGACGGGCAGCCTTGAGGCCAATATACAAACCATTATACAGTTCATCACTCATGCCAGTCCATTGTTGAATATAATTAGTTCCTGTTGCTCCTGCAACTATTTCATTTGTTCTAAATGCCATTGTTCCTGCACCGATAAGTATTAGAGCTCCACCTACTATCCATCCCACAGGACCGAATGCCAAAAGACTTATACCAGTGGAAATAGCTGTTCCTCCACCTACAGCAGAACCAATGCCTCCAGCAATTTGCGCCCCGAAAATTTCTGATACTCCCCAACTGATTAACGAACCAACAGCCAAACTGATTAAGAAAGCACTGATTGCAAAATGCCCGGATCCGTCGGAATACATGACAGGAGTTATGTAAAAATTAAGACCCGTTTTTTTATTTTATTAACATAATTATACTCAATTTCTATTTTCCGAGTTCTAACTCCATTAATTTTCTCTCTTCCATAAACAACTATCTTATTAATTAATTTAAAATCTTTGCATCAAGTTCTTTAATATTTTTATATTTCTCTATTAATTCTATAAAATATTGAACTTGCTTTTCAGTATCTTTTTTTAAGTTAATTGCATTTGATAGTACTTCAATTCTCTTCTTTAAATTCTTTTTCTTATAAAATTTAGACTTTTGTTTATTTTGATTTGTATTAATGATAACACTTTTTATAAATACTACTTTATCACTTAAAGCTAACTTTAATTGTTTTCTAATATCATTTTCTTCTAATTCCTTTAACACATCAACTTTAATACTTTTAGCTAATATATAAGGAATACCAACCATGAGAACAAACTAGCACATGTTAATATTAAATATAAATTATTTTCAGCCACAAATAAAACTACACCAAAAACAATAGTTAACACTAAACATAAAACAAAAATAGATAATACTAATATATTTAATGTTCTAAATTTCATTTTTTTACTTCTATCTACTCAATTAATTCTAATTTATTTTTCTATTATTTATTATATCATTTTTATAAAAACAATTTAACAATAAGTAGAATAGTCCTAAAAAGGACTATTAATAACAAATGTATATAGAGAATTTATTTTTAATCAAAGCACTCAGGAAAATGCTGTTTTCAGCATCTTCCCTTATGCATTTTTATTTATTTTGATAAGTTATATTTTTATTCTTATCTACAATTGTAGTGACACAAATATTTAAATTTAATAACTTATTACAAATTCTTTCAACTTTTCTTTTAGTTATTGTATACATTGACATAGCTAATTTTTTATTTTTAATATTTCTAAATTGTTTTGAATAATCTTTACAAAAAACCATGCCATCTCTATATATAAATTTTATCATTACTGAATACTTATTATTTTCCCATTCAGTAAATACTATTGCTATTTTCTCTAAATCTTTTACATTAAATTTCTTCAATCTAAAGTCAGGCAAAAATAATACAGTTCCTTTTTTGGTGATAACCATTCCATTTAATGGTGCAATTATTACTCCTATAAAAATAATTGCTAATAAAATTGGCCAAAATATCTTAATAAATATCGGCATTTCTGACCAATAAACAAACAATAAATATGAAAATGGAACGATTATCATCAATAACAACCCTAATAATAGAACTATTATTCCTTTGTTAATAAATGATAACCATTTATTTTTATAAATCATTAAACCATCGTTTGACATCAACTAACCAACCCCACTTTTCGTTTGTCCAATCGATAAACCATGTAACTCCAGCTGATACAAATGGAGCAGCAAATACTCCAACACCTGGAATTAATGATACTAATGCGCCGACACCATAACCAATTCCAAATGTTCCTAATGTATAAGCAGTATCTACTCCAAAGCTAATCCATTGTTGTTTTGTTGTTAAATTATCATTTGTAAAATTAGACCACGCTGATAATCCTATATTAAGCCCCAATAATCCGCATCCTATCACTGAGCACACAGTATTTAATTTTCCAGGAATAAAATCTAACCCGTATAGTTTGTTTAAATCTTTTACTCCTGGATAGCGAATATATTGATATATTGTTCGTAAAGCAGGCGCGATCGAAGAACCAAAATCCGAACCTGACATTAAAGATGAAATCCAAATAGGTATTCGGAAGCCACCGTTTTCCCAGTTAACTCTACTTGAGCCAACTAAACCTGTTGAAATACTACCTAATGAGTGAGTTCCACCATTTGAAATACTAGAAATAGATGAACTAGTTACTAAACCACCAAAAGAAACGGGTCTTTGTTTATAATTAACTGGATCATTACCGCAGTAAGCGAACAGATTCAATCCATCTAGGCGATCTATTTCCAGACAACCAATGCTGTCGGCATTTAACCACTGACACCATTCGGGTACATAATACCTACTTTGACAATAATACATATTGCTTTCTTTATCGTAATAGTATTCTTTATACCGAATCGGATTGATATTTCCGATAAAGGTTTCCGATGTGTTTTTATTTCCGTTTCCATCTAAGACTTCATGGTTTCCCCATGCATCACAATTATATTTTACTACAATTTGTCCGGAAATGTTAATAATACCTAAAATATTTTGTAATCTATCTCTAATATAGAAGAATTTTTCATCATCGTCTTTTATAAAACCATAAAGACTACCATATTCATCGTATAAGAAATCTAGTTTCCCATTCATAGATGTTTCGCGAATCAAGCGATTTCCATCATAAGTATAATCCCATTTGACTGCCCGATAATCTTTCTTTTGAATTCGTTGCCCTTGGTCATTATAACTATACTCATAGTATCCTCCGGAGTAAGTCAGTCTTGTCAATCTTCTTCCTTCAAAGGTGTAAGAGTTCGAACCATACCGTTTCGGATTCAAAGAATTAGCCGAATCATATTCGATGGTCGTTCCGTTAAAAGATGTCAATCTATCTTTTATTACAGAATCATAGGTGAGCGTGATGGATCCTTTTTTGGTCATGTTACCGTTTGAATCGTAAGAGTATGTTTCATTATCGGCTTTGACTAAGAATCCTCGATAATCGTAAGTAAACTCATGATTCCCAAATATGTTATCCGTAATTTTTGTTATATTTCCCAATGAATCTATCTCATACTTTCTTGTATGATTTGAATTGCCATATCGTATTGTTTCCTCTTTGATTTGCTTGGAAAGATATTTGAAATCACTTCTGGTTTTATATTCATATGTATTTGATAAAATTAAAAGACTTTTCAAATTGCATATAATTTCACAGATAATCTGGGCTACCAAATTATCTTTTTATTAGAAAAAGAGTGTAACTACCTATTAAGATACTCACACTCCTGCAAGTTTGTGTTAATTATTTTTATTTATTTTATTAAAATTTTTAGGATCATTATATTCAGTAATAGCCATTATTGATATACAATCATCCTTTATCATACATGTATGATAAATTTCTTCTCTAATGTCTTGTACACTTTCTATCACTTTATTATTAATCAATATTTGTTTATTAATAAATGGTCCATTTTTCCCTTTTGTCTCATAAGCAACCGAAATAATTGTTATATTCTTTCCATTAAAACTTTTTACATAAATTGTATTAGGGATTGCTGCATTATTTATCCACTTCTCAATTTCAGAAATATTATATAATACTGGTTCAAACTTAAACTTCTTTTCACCATTAATAACTTTAATTTGCTCATTATAGTCAGATATATCAATCAATCTGATAAGGCATGGAACAAAGAATAATATCCATTGCATTAAAATAATAATACCTAGAATTCTATCTACTACCTTATCTAAATTTATTGTGTTAGAAATAATAATTACTATTAATGATATTAGTAACAAATAGGCGATTAATAACAATTCACATTTATATTTTTTGCTTTTTGATTTTGTCGAAAATAACCATTCGAATAAACGTTTCATATTTCCTCCTAATATGAAGGGCTTAGAACTACACCATTAGTAAATAAACCATTAAATACGATAAACGGAGCAGAATATATTGTATTCAGTGTAGCCATTTTACCAATTGTTTTAATTGAAACATTTTTAATACTTCCATTTACCAATTTTGTATTAATTTGTTTTGATACAGCAGTTAAACTACCTCTACCCGAATTTATGCCAGGCATTTTAACGTTATCTAATATACCTGCTGTAATACCAGAAACAGAACCTATCAACAATGATGTTGCAAAAATTTCACCTAATGAGTAATTAGATGTTCCTATAACGTTAGACAATCCCATTGATATAGCAGTTGATGAAGTTCCTGTAATAAAACCAGTAGCTACTGGTCCTAAGAAAGGAGTTAATGCTCCTCCAATAGCACCACCTAATCCTGCTCCAACATACGTTTGCCACGTAGACATTTTCCATTCAGAAAAATCAAAGCCATTTGAAAGAACGTTAGATATGACATCTGATGCTAATTGACTTCCTAATCCTACAACTAATCCTATCCCCGCACCTATTAACATTGCCAAAATAACGCTATGTCCACTAGGATCCGCATAATTCACCGGATCATTTCCACAGTACGCATATAAATTCAATCCATTGATACTTTGAGGATCTAAATATTCGATTGAATCGGAATTTAAAAATCTCCCCCATTCAGGAACATAATATCTACTCTTACAATAATACATGTTGCTTTCTTTATCATAATAGTAGCCTTTATACCGAAATGGATTGATATTTCCGATAAAGGTTTCCGATGTGTTTTTATTTCCGTTTCCATCTAAGACTTCATGGTTTCCCCATGCATCACAATTATATTTTACTACAATTGCTCCCGTGTTGTCCATAATTCCCAAAATGTTCTGATAAACATCTCGGATATAATAATAATATTTTGTTCTATTGTCTTTTACAAACCCATAGAGAATGCCGTTTTCATCGTATAAAAAGTTCAGCTTATAACTCGGTGTTTTTTCAGCAATCAATCGGTTTCCCGAATAGAAATACTGTGTCGTAACCCCTTGATGTGTTTTACTGCTTCTAAGTCCGTCGGCTGTATAACTGTAACTGGTAGTATTTCCATGATCTTGAAACAACATCAATCTTCTGCCACAATCCCATCCGTATTGCTTTCCATTCCAACTAATCGGATTGCCGGGATTTATTTCGTCCTGATAAGTGACCTCATATCCTAATGCTTTGGTTAATCGATCTTTGATCGTTCCTTTATATTCATAGATTTTTGTTCCTGCTGATAAAATATTGCCATTATCATCGTAACAGTAGTTTGTTGCATCTTCGCTTTTTAAATACCCCTTTTCATCATAACTATATGTATGATTTGAAAAGAATGAATCGGTCACTTTGGTAACTCGTCCTAAGTGATCGGTTTCATAGGTTCTGGTGTTGGTTCCCTTTCCGTAAAAGTAATTTGTTTCATAGGCTATCTCCCAACACTTCTTTTTGGTATTCTCCGGGTTGGATCGATAGGTCCATGTCGTTCTTATCAACTCTTGTTGGTCTATCTTTAAGACACTGCTGGAAGGCATTTGGAATTCATTGTATCCCGTGATCTTATCGGTTAATTCTAAATTCGTTTTTAACTCGCTTAAGGTTGCCGATGAAGAATAGTTTTTACCGAAAGCTAACATTTCGATTTGACCGTGTAAGGCATAAGATTCCTCATACGATCCAAACGGCGTGGCAATGGATGCAACTTGATGTTTGCGTCCTATGGAACAATACGAACTGGACATAGGATTTCCGAAAGAGATGGTGGTTGTATACTCATTTGTTTCTACTACCACTCTTACCGCCAGACTGTTTAAGGATAGCGAATCACTTGCGATGGATTGACTGAAAGAAAAACCGACAAAATTCCAATTCTTTGTTCTTAAGGATAAGTTGGTAGTTACGGTGTGCCCAAAACACTCTAAACATAGTTTGCCTTCGGCATTGACATATAAGGCAATGGTCGTTTGATAGTCATATATTTCAAATAAATACTGCTTGGCTGCTCGAATGGATTCGATATAGACTCTTAATCCGATCGTTGCCGTACCTGAATTTTCTAACTTATATTCCAATAGCGCTCCGTCGGCGATATAGGCATATCTGCCGATTGCCGAATTATAATTAAACGTTCGATCTGAATCTGCCACAATTACTTTTCTTAATCCGAATCGATATGGGATTTGTCCGTCTAAGGATTTCAAGTCATGATGAAGCGGCCATAGGGTAAATCCATTCGGTGCTAAATAATGCGTTGCACAGGAAAAATCCAACGACGAATTCTTTTTTACTTTATTAAATACGTAATCCTTGGTACTTCTGTAAAATAGATTCAGTTGCTCCACGGTTAATAGTTGATCAATTCCCGAAATGACGCCGGAAACTTTTCCGCCGACACTATAAAATATCGTGTATTCAGGAGAAGCCATGTTTATTTTCTTGTTCACGGAAAAGACAGCGATTTCTCCATCAAAAAAAAGCAGAAAATAAGTTGTATTCCCGTCACAATACCAGTTGAATCCCAAAAAATGCCAGCCGCTTTCACTTGCTCTAAAAGTCGAATTATAAATGGTATTGGTTGTAGTGGATTGTTTCATTTGTACCGCCAATTGATGTTCACTGTTAATATATAAATGGATATAATCCGAACTGGAACCGTCTGCAATCATCAGTAAAACAGGGGAATTCGGATAATAGCTGAATTTATACCAAAAGCCGAAACTGCCTCCGTTTGTTCTCGGATAACCGACCCTGTATTTGTATGTGTTGCTTCCGACCGAAAGACACGGAATGGCTTCATCCAGTTCCGTAGAAGCACTTTCCACTTCTTTGCCGTTTAAAAAAGGTTTGATGATCACATCCTTTTTTCTTAAACAAACATCATTGCCGATAAACATACAACTCACAAAATCACTGCGTTCTTCAAGTTTGGAAACCAGATTTTCGGCATTGCATCCATTCGAACGATACAAACCTTCATACTCTTGAATATGGTTACAATCAAAGATCGTTTCCTGTTCTTGATTCACGTTTCCGAGATTATCGTACGTATATTGAAGGCCCAGCGTTTTTTGTTCCGACTGTTTGAAGTTCAATTCTTCTACTTGGTTATCTTCATTATAGGTATATTCCCATGTGTTTTCACCATCCGTTATACTTGTTAAACTTCCTAAATCATTATACGTGTACGTATAAACAATACTTCCCATCTGAATCGTTTTGATTTGTTCTTCATCCGTATAGGTAAAAGAAATGATAGGATCGGATCGACCGTATTGCATCGTTGAAATCTGATCGTATCGATCATACGTATATGTCACCAGTAAAAGATCGTTCAATGAAATAGAACGAATTCGATCTTTTTCATCATAGGAAAATGTATACTTCATTCCGTTTTTCATCGTGATTGTTTTTACAAGATTGGGATGATCCGCTTCATAGGTATAACTTGCATTTAAATGCGACGTCGTTTTGGTGAGTAAGGTCAAATTTTTAAGTTCGAAAGAATCGCCTAATGTCGATTCTAACACTTGATTGACTGAATTGGTTACTTTGATAACCTGAAAGAACGAATCTTTTTCTTCGATCGTGGTATTTCCCGATTCATCCGTATAAGTTACCTTCCGATCATCGTTTTCATATTCGTAGGCGGTTTCAAAAATCGCCGTTGATTGAAAATTTTCCGTTTTAGATGTTCGGATTTGATTGTTATCCGTATAAGTAAACGATTGCCTCGTTTGATAAGCACCGACAGCCTCTGTCAGTCGATGCCGTGAATCCCTTTGATAAGTCACACCGTGATTTGTCCAGGATCTTTTTCCTTTGACAACGCCGTTTTCATAAGAATAAGTCGTCTCATTGCCACTGATGCTAGAAGAAATGACATTTCCTTTGCTGTCATATTGATAGAAAACACCGAAATTGCGTTTGTATAGTTGAATAGAGGCGATTTCCAAACTAAAATAGGTCGAACAATGGATGGAAATATCAACGGAATCCGCCGCTTCCGTAAAGGTAAATCCCATGACAAAGGGAAAATACTCATCATCTAAGACCGATTTATTAAAATATTGATTGACATACTTATCTCCGGATGTGAGTTGGACATATCCGGACACACTTCCTACTACACAAGGCATCTTCTGTTTGGCCCAGATAATAAGGGTAATGGTATCTGTCGGCAGAAACGAAGTGTGCAAAGTGTATTTTGCGGAACCGGTTCCGTTTAGTAGAGCACATTTCGTACCGGCATGAGTCTGATAAAATGCCTCAATAGTGCCGTAATCCTCTGTCAATCCGAGACTTCCGTATCTTGTAAAATCACCGATCGATTTGCCATTCAACAGATTCTTGGTTTGATTCGGTTTGGGAAGCGACGTTGCCGCAAGCAATGCCTTTGTATTCATATCGTAAGTATAGGCGACAAAATTCTCTTTATCGTCCTTAACCAATCGAGTTAATCCTTCTTTATCATAGACGATTGTGCTCACTTTTCGATGCGGATCGGTCATGGTTGTTCTGGTACCGTCATACTGAATCGTAGTAATCAACGCTTGATCAAAACGACCGTGAAATCCTTCTTCGATCTGAATTACTTTGTTTCCGTCTAACATAAACTTCGTGTCTGCTCCGATAAGATTATCTTTTATTTCAATCATGGTATCGGTTATGTTCAAATGATAAGACGCGACTTCCGAATTGGCGGCGGTGCTGCTGTTTTTAACAATAACCGATGTGAGTCGACTGTTTTGATAGCTTAAGAAGGCCGTCAGTCTGGATTCTTCTTCCCTTTTCCATTCTATGATTTCCACAAAACCGGTATTTCCCTTTCGGAACAACACCGTATCCCCATTGACGTTGGTAATACAATAATTGTTTTTTTCCAAATCCAAACAGATATGTTCCCCCGAAACCGGTTTGATCCATTGCGGATATTTTAAGTTTGGTTCTTCGTAGGTCATGTAATTTCCCGATTCATCACAAAGATCATAGTAATACGTGGTATTTGTGCTTTCTTCATCATAATCATAACGACTGACGATGTGAAGATGCGTCTCTTTATTTGTATAATAACCGTCTTTCAACGTGTACCGTTCTGTACTTCCGTCTGCATTGGTTAAACCAATTTCGGATGGAGAAATATACGCTAACTTTTTATAGTAATTCAGTTTAAATCCTTTTCCGAACAGATCCTCTTCTTCTTTTGACTGATGATTGTAGATGAAACTTAATTGAATCGGGGCGTATCCTACCGTAGAAAAAATCGGTAACGTTAAAAGGAAGTTTGCATCCTCCCTGTACGGATTGATATATGCAGTAGCACCGCCGATCCTTACTTGTTTTTGTTGTATACATCTTCGTAATCCTTGATTTGCCATTGTTTTTTCTCCTTACAAAATTTTTTTTACGTTTGTGGCTTCGATCATCATTTCTTTTGACAGACTTTCGAATATTTCCTGAATATCGACGTACCGATTGAATTCCTTGGTCAAGTATCTTACAAGTTCTTCTTTACAGCGCTTTTTTTCCGGATAGGAAATATCTTCTTTAAACAGAATCAACAGATCGATGTCCGAATCGATTCTTGCGGTATTCTTAGCAAAAGAGCCGTAGACAAATACGTGTTCTATTTGATACGTTTCTCGAATAAAGTTTTGTTTTTCGCCGAACAATAAAGCGATATCCTCTAAAGTTATTTTTTTTAATTGCTTATAATAGCTTTTCTTTTGCGTTTGTGCCTGAAGAATGATCTGATATAGAAGATTCTTTACTTTTTCTTCGTTGCCCTTATTTTCAGCATATTCTGCTAAATCTCTGTAATTGAGATAGAGACAGGGAATGTTTTCTTTAACGAGGAAATAATTGAGCATCATGAAGGATACCATCCATCTTTCCATCTCATTTAAATCGTTGAGCAATGAAAAGACGTAGCAATGAAGGTAAATGGCTTTGGTAATTCTGGATTCTCCTGAAAGCCATATCCATTCAGATGTTATTTTCGATGCGATATTTTCTTCGGCGGGATGTTCGAAAATAAGATAATAAAACCTTTGAAACACGGAAGCGGTAAAGGGACTTTTGGCATTACTCAACAAGTAATAATACGCATCAAAATAATGTTTCATTTTTTCTTCAAAAGGAGTCTGAAATTCATCTTTGGCGTAAATAACGGCTTTAAACCGCTCATGACTGAAATCCAACTCGAAAAACCGTAAAATTTTTTCGATCAGTTTTCCAACCTTTTTCAAAACAATCAATTCGGAATTCTTTATTTTTTTTAAAAATTCTTCCATTTCTTATCACCTTCCATTTCTTTTTTCCTCCTTTTTTTTCGTAATTTGTTTAATCAGTTCATTTCCTCCCGTGGAAGCCAGTCCGCTTACGATTCCAACGGCGATGGCCACAAAAGGATTGGTCGTGTCAAACAGTAATTCCGGACTGACCCAATAAATTGTAAATCCCAACACCCCTCCGATTCCGCCGACGATCATAGGAATATATTTGTATTGTTTTTCTTTTTTAAAAATGACCAATTTAAAGAACTCACCGCACAAATAACAAATGATAGTTATGACGGGTATACTCGCTATTTCCATCCTTTTCACTGAAACTTTGACGATTCGAATCTTTTTTCAGGCCAATTCGCTTGAATTTTCTTCTACCGATGTTTGAATCGGCAAAACCGATCTTGCTCATTGCCCTCACTGCAATACAATTCATGTTTTTTTCTCCTTTCTTTCATTTTTTTGTTTAAGATCTTAAAACAACGATTAGGAGCGACCTAATACAATTTAAGTTTATTCCTTTTTGCAATTTTTTAAGGACCTTTTTTAGGTCTTGACAAACGCTTCTATTGCTGGATAAATCGTTTTAATTCAAAATATTTCCGATGTGTTTTTATAAACTCAGGTACAAATCGTTCTAAATCATTGATAAATCGTTGAACCACTTTGATGTCAATATATAAGCAATAAGCCGTTTCTAAATTTGTATATGTTTTTTTAGATTCGTATAGCATTTGAAACAATCGGGTATATATTTCGTTTTGTTGATAGAGTGCCAAATTATAAAAAAATTCTTTCATTTCTTCAAATAAAAGCACGACCATCGGCAATAGTTCTTTCGGTACGGTTTCTTCCAACTTTTTAAATATGTTTCTTCTTTGTTTCATAAGTGTCCTTTCCAAAATAAAAAAGGCAAAAACATAATGAATACAGATTCACTATGTCTTTGCCGATGTCTTTTCGTTTTTTATTTGAACTTCTATGGCACTTTCCCGCAAAGATATCCATATTTCAATAAGGTTGCCGAGGCAGCAAATCGAAAGCATCTTTCCACTGCGCTCACGCCTCTTTCCTCTTATTTAAAATCATACCATAAACGAATTCTGAAAGTAAATTGATAGCGCGTTTGAAAACATGTTTTTTATCATTGTTTTTGTTTTAGGATGAACTGATTCGTTTTATCCGTAAAAAAAACCCATCGTTTTAAATCAACAATGGGTTTTCGACAATTTATTTTTTAAGCGTTGAATTCTTTTAAAATCATCGACGCAACGGTTCGACCGCTGACCATCGCTTCGACAACCGTTTGCGATGAATTGACGAGATCGCCTCCGGCATAAATTCTATCTACACTGGTTTTAAAATCTTGACAAACCAAATAAAGATGATCGGTTTGAAGAACCTTGGCATTGTAAATATCTTCGGCAACTTGACCGATGGCACTGATGAAGCGATCACAACGAATATCGACATACTCTTTCGTTCCGATCGGTCTTCTCCGCCCGCTTTCATCCGGCTCCCCCAGTTTCATCATTTCACACCGAACGCCGTTTACCGTCTGATTTTTTGAAACCAAAACCGCAACCGGATTAGTTAAAAACCGAAACGAAACGCCTTCTTGTTGCGCCAAAGAGATTTCTTCTTTGGTGGCCGGTGCTTCCTGTTCGGAGCGGCGGTAAATAACGAGCACTTCAGAGCCCAAACGAACGGCACATCTTGCCGCATCCATTGCCACATTTCCCGCTCCCACAACAACCGTCGTTGTATTGTCCCATACGGGAAGTGTTCCTTTGTTTTCTTTAACGGCCTCGTTGACCGTTTTTAAAAACGCCAGTGCATCATAGACACCATTTGCATCTTCATGGTCGATGTTAAGTTTCCGAACTTTGGGAAGTCCGGTGGCCATAAAGACGGCATCGTACGTATCTTTTAACTGCAGAATCGCTTGTTCATCCATTTTTCGGTCATAAAAAATCTGTACCGATAAAGCTTTTAATTCCGCTAAACTTTTTTCCACGTATTGTTTATCCAACCGGTAATTGGGAATGCCATACGTCAAAATACCGCCGAATCCGCTTGTTGCTTCATACATATCCACACTTACGCCGCCAATGGAAAGTTCTTTGGCACAACTGATTCCGGCAGGACCGGTCCCAATGACGGCTACTCTTTTACCGAGCGATTGAGCGGGTTTGATTTTTACTGGATCCTGTTCGGTTACATACCGTTCCAATCGGCCGATTTGAATCGGTTTTTGTTTCACGTTTAAGATGCAGTGACCGACACATTGCCGTTCATGCGGACAGACAATCGAACAAATATGCGGTAAAGAAGAACAGGAATGGATGATCGACGAAGCTTCTTTTCTGTCGCCGTTTTTCAACGCTTGAATAAAATCGCGAATTCTCATATGCGTCGGACATCCCGTTTCACAACGAGGATTTTTACACGATAAGCAACGGTTTGCTTCGATTTTTGCTTCTTCGTCTTGATAGCCGTTTGGCATCCTCCATTTTTCATTCATTTTTTATTCCTCCGTTTGCTTTTCGAATCAACATCGCATCGCAAAGTGCGATGGCACAACAGGCTTCCAAAACGACACCGGCCCTTAAAACAATCGCTTGATCGTGGCGCCCTTTGATCTTCAGTTCTTCTACTTGATGGCTTTTAAAATCATAGGTCTGTTGGGCTTTGGAAATAGATGGCGTCGGTTTGACGAAAATGCGGATTTCCAAATCATTTCCGTTAGAAATTCCACCGTTGATTCCGCCATTATGATTGGTGGCCGTTTTGCCGGATGAGGAAATCAAACAATCGTTAAATTGACTGCCTTTCAAAGATACCCCATCAAAACCGGTTCCGAATTCCACTCCCTTTACACCACCGACCGAAAAAAGCAGATGGGAAATCGTCGATTCCAAGGAATCGAAATAAGGTTCTCCCAGACCAATCGGCATCCCGCTGACTTTTATCTGCACAATTCCGCCGATGCTGTCTTGTTCTTCCATTGTTTTTTCCAAAACAAGCGGAAAGTCTTCTATCTTGGTACAACCGCCTAAATTAACGATTTTTGTTTCGAAACATAGATCGGGAAGCATCTTTTTGGCGATGACTCCCGCCGCAACCAGCCCAATCGAAAGTCTTCCAGAAAAATGACCACCGCCTCGGTAATCCTGATACCCCGCATATTTCCGTTCGGCCACAAAATCGGCATGGGAAGGACGCGGATGAAAGCGAATGGACTCATAAACACCGGAATCCACATTGGTATTTGAAAACCGCAATAACATCGGCGAACCGGTTGTTTTGCCGTTATACAAGCCGGATTCGATGTGAACCGAATCGGCTTCCGTTCTAGTAGTGGTTCCCATTTGACCGGCTTTTCGTCTTTTTAAATCTGCCGTAAAATCCGCTTCGGTTAACGAAATTCCCGGTAAAATCCCGTCGATGACAACCCCGACCGACGGTCCGTGACTTTCCCCGAATATTTCTATTTGAAACAATCGACCGATATGATTCATCTTTCTTGATTCCTTTCTTTTATTTTGTGCAGTATATCCTGATAAAGTTTTTCTTTATCGCAAAGAATCGGTGTTTCCTGCCACCGCTCTTCGGCTTTTATAGCCTGTTCGACCAACATCCACAAACCGTTTTGCCGGGAGTGGGCATCCAAAAGAAGTTTGGTTTGAAGCGGATTGAAAATGATATCGATCACCAAAGGAATCCGCTCGGCCAGTTCTTTTTGAATCGGGCTTAAATCCACATTAGGATACATCCCAACCGGGGTGGTATTGATCAAAATGTCAATCGGCTCGGTGGCTAATTGCTCATACGATATCTGTTGTTCGATCGGATTTCTGGAAACGATCACCGGAATTCCTTTTAAATCCGAAACGACTTGAAAAACCGCTCCCGAAGCACCGCCGCTTCCTAAAATATAACAACGTTTGTTGGCAAACGAAAAATTTTTTCTTTGCACATACGCTAAAAAACCGTCGTAATCGGTATTGTCCCCGATCGCTTTACCGTCTTTTCTATAAACCGTATTCACACTTCCGATCGTTTTGGCTTTGGGACTTAGTTCATCTAAATAAGGAATAATGACTTTTTTATAAGGAATCGTTACATTGAATCCGTCATACTGTCCTTTTTTCAAGGCCGTAATCAAATCGGAAAGTTCTTCTTTCCGACATTCCAAAAGATCGTATTCGGCCCGGATCCCATTTTGATTAAAAATCCACTGATGAATTTCCTTAGACCAACTGTGCGCTAATTTTTCGCCCAATAAAGCATACCGTTTCATTTCAAAAGATCCTCTTGGTAAGATTTGGAAGCTTCTAAAACACCGCTGAAAAACCGTTCGTAATAACGCTCTAAGTCGGGCTGATTCAAATACTGTTTGTTTTTCTTCAACAGTTCCTGTTCCCGCTTCAAATCCGAAACGGCTTGCCGATGTTCTTTTTTATAAGCCGCCACTTCCGAAACGGCTTCCATTCGTTTTAAAAACAGAATTGCCATTTCTTGATCGATTTCATCGATCGTACGGCGAATTTCATCTAATGTCTTCTTCATAGGTTATCCTACCTCCCAATTGTTCAAACACAGACCAAAAATCGGGAAAAGATTTGGCTACACACTCCGCATGGCGAATGATCAAATCCCCATCGGTCTTTAACGATGCAATCGCCAGGGCCATCGCCACGCGATGATCGTTGTGGGAATCAACCGTCGTCCCAGATAGGTGCTTCACACCTCGAATCGTCATACCGTCTGTTTGTTCCGTCAAATCGGCCCCCATCTTTTTCAATTCTTCCACCATCGAAGCGATGCGATCGCACTCTTTTAACCGCAATCGTTCCGCATGGATAAACGTTGAGGTTCCTTTAGACAAACAGGCCAAAACCGAAAGAGCGGGTCCTAAATCCGGCGACTGGGAAAAATCAAGACAACAACCGGTCGTTTCTGTTTGGAAAACGGTGATTTCATTTTCTTTTAAAACCAATTTCGCATTCATTTTCTTTAAATCCGATAAAATTTTTCGATCGGCTTGAAAACTTTGTAAATTCAGTCCCTTTAACCGAATGCTTGCCCCCAGACAGTTCGCAACCAAGAAGAAAGCCGCCTGAGAATAATCTCCTTCAACGGTATAATCACATGGGCAATACGTCTGATTGCCGTAAACCACCAATTCCCGATAATCATGATTATCGATTCGAATCTGAAATCGTTTCAACATATCCAAAGTCAAATCGATGTAACCTTTGGATTCCAATTCCGTCGTAAGGATGATTTTGCTGTCGCCGTTTAACAAAGGAAGCGCGTACAGCAACCCGGTGATAAACTGTGAGGAAACATCCCCTCGCACCCGATAGATACCACACGACAGTTGACCGTTGATGGTTAAAGGAAGCGATGCTTCTTCCGGATGACGGTACGCAATCCCCCTTGCTTTAAATAAATCTAAATAAGGACCGAGCGGTCGAAAATTTAATTGATTGGCGCCCGTAAACGTAACGGATTGAAAAGCGGTCAAGACGATCGGAATCAAAAAGCGCAGCGTAGAACCCGATTCTTTGGCGTAAATCGTATCCACGGGCAACACGTTTTTGGTTCCTTCGATTTGCAAAGTAGATCCATCTATCGTAATAACCGCTCCGATTTGCCTCATGGCCTCAATGGTAGAAACAATATCATCGGATAAAACCACGTTTTTGATTTGACTTCTTCCTTTGGCAAGCCCGGCTGCGATGATCGCCCGATGGGCCAAACTTTTAGAAGGCGGAACAATCAAATCGCCTTTTAGCGTTTTAGGATGAATTCGTACGTTCATTGATTTTCCTCCGATAACATTTTTTCAGAAAGTGTATAAAAAACAGGTTCTCCGATTTGCTTTAACAATACAAAGCGAATGGTCCCCGCTAAATTTTTCTTATCGTAAACGGCTTGTTTGAGATACGGTCGATACGCCCTTTCTTCGGTATTCAATCCGTATTGATCCATAATGTTGCGGAGTGTTTCATAACAAGAGACGGGGGTATATTGAAGATCGATGCCCATTTGAAGAGCCATCAACATCCCCAAACCAACGGCCTCACCGTGTTTTAACTGTTCTTCCATTTCGATCATATGGCCGAATGTATGCCCGAAATTCAAAAACATCCGCTCGTTTTGATCCCATTCATCCATCTCAACATATTTCTTCTTGATACAAAGACTCTCATAGATCATCGTCTCATCCACGACATGGTTTTTCTTTAGCTGTTCCAATAAAAGCGGACTGCCGATAAACGCGTGTTTGATCAACTCTCCCATTCCGTTTCGAAATTCTTGTACCGGAAGAGTCTGAATCGTAAGCGGATCGATCAAAACCAGTTCCGGTTGTTTAAATGCACCGATGATATTTTTCCGATGATAAAAATCCATACCCGTTTTCCCGCCGATAGAAGCATCCACTTGGGCAAGCAGAGTCGTCGGAACCTGAATATAAGGCAGTCCTCGATAAAGCGTCGCCGCAACGAAACCAGCCAAATCGCCAACGACACCGCCCCCTAAGGAAAGGATCAATTCGTTTCTGCGGATCTCTTTTTTCAGCAGTTCTTCGCAAACGGCTTCATACTGTTTCAAACACTTGGAGGATTCTCCTTGCGGAATCACAATTGTTTCAATCGAAAATTGATCGGCCAACCGGTTTTTTACCAAATCCAAATAAAGTTCGGCCACTCTTTCATCAGTAATAATATAGATTTTATTTCCTTGATAAACCGAGCGGATCGGTTCTGCCATCCAAGATAATAAGTTGTTTTCAATTAAAATCCGATAGGATTTAGAAGAAGTTGTAACCGTTAGTTGTTTCACTGTTCCATCTCTTTTCTTTTTTCCGTTGATTGACGGAAAAGGGTTTTTAACTGTTCTTCGTCTTGATTGATTAAAGCGGTTTTGATTTTTTGTAATTCCGCCGAAAACCGGTCAATATGTTCGGTTAGAAACGTTCTGTTTTCCAAAAACAATTCACTCCAAAGCGTTTCATTGATCATGGCGATCCTAGTCAAATCTCGATAAGAATCGCCGATAAACGCTTTTGTATTGATAAACGGGTCGCTGTTGATCAGCGCTACAGCCAGCGCATGGGTCAACTGAGAAGTATAGGCAATCAGGCGATTGTGCTCCGAACAAGAAAGAACGGTTATAGAACCGAACCCCATTTCTTCTGCAAGCCTTTTAAGCGTATCAATCGCGAAAGATGGCGTATTTGAAAACGGCGTAATCAAAAAATTTGCCCCTTGAAATATGGCATCATCGGCATAAAGACCGCCGGATTTTTCTTTCCCGGCCATTGGATGATGGGGACAATATACAGCCTTTTTGATTTGAAAATCCATTGTTTCTTCCAAAAACTTTACACCGCAAATATCCGTGATAATCTGTCCGGTTTGAAAGTGATCGTTGTACGTTTTCAAAAAACTTTTTACATCGTTAGGATACATGCAAAGGATGATGCAAGAGGCCTGTTCCAAAGCCTTTTTTAAATCCGTTGAACCGAATTGAATCCATTTTTTCGCCAAAGCCAAACGAACGGCCTCGGGATCCCGATCAATCCCATAAACCGTATGGCCCGCTTTGGATAAAGCCATGGCATAAGAAGATCCCATCAATCCAAGGCCGATAATCGCAATGTTCATCAATCCATCTTCTTTCCGATGATCGGTGCGATTTTTTTTAACTGATCCATCATCTGATCGAAACGATCGGGTCTTAAACTTTGGGCTCCGTCGCAAAGCGCACAAGCAGGGTTGTTGTGGACTTCCACGATAATTCCGTCGGCCCCCACCGCAAGCGCCGCTTTTGAAAGATCTTCCACCATCTGCCAACGACCGGTTGCATGCGAAGGATCGACGACAACCGGTAAATGAGACAATTCTTTGACCGCCAGAACCGCCGATAAATCCAGCGTATTTCTGGTATACTTTTCAAAAGTACGGATTCCTCGTTCACATAAAATCACTTGATCGTTTCCACCGGCCAAAATATATTCCGCCGCCATCAGCCATTCTTCGATCGTAGCAGCCATTCCCCGTTTCAGTAAAACCGGTTTGCGGATTTTACCCAGCGCTTTTAACAGATGAAAATTCTGCATATTTCTTGCCCCGACTTGAATGATGTCGACTTCACGGACAAACCGATCGAGCAATTCTTCCGAAGGAATTTCCGTGATGATCGGCAAACCGGTGGCTTTTTTGGCCTCCAATAACAAATCCAATCCTTCCAATTCCAATCCCTGAAACGCATAAGGAGAGGTTCGCGGTTTAAACGCGCCACCCCGCAAGATGTGCGCACCGCTTTTTTGAACGGCTTTGGCTACCCCGATGATTTGATCGCGGCTTTCGACCGAACAAGGGCCGGCCATAACGGTAAAATGACCGCCGCCGATCACCAGTGAGCCGACTTTGATTTGAGTCGGAAGCGGGTGAAAAAGATTGGAAGCTTTTTTATAAGGAACCTGAATTCGCGTGATTTCATCCACACCGTCTAACGCAACGACGTCTCCGTCTTGCAATTTGGATGTATCGCCGATAATACCAACGACTTGAAACGTCGTTCCGCTGATATCTTTGACGGCAAATCCTTTTTCCGTAAAATAGTGGATCAACCGTTCATATTCAGTTTCGGTTATGGTCGGTTTCAATCGAATAATCATAAAAATCCCTCCCTGTTATTTTTATCATTGTACCATAAAAGAGCCTTTCTTTCAATTTGAAAAAAAGGCAAAAAGACTATCTTCCTAAGAAGATAGCCTTAAGCTTGATTCTTTTCGAATTGCGAATCGTACATATCCTTATAAATGGCGCACGTTTCGTATAAAGAGGTATGACTTCCTTGACCAACGATTTTGCCGTGATCCAAAACAACGATTTCATCCGCATCTTTAACCGTTGATAAGCGGTGGGCGATAATAAAGGTCGTCCGTCCTTTGGCCACCACATCCATGGCATGCTTGATTTTATTCTCGGTTTCGGTATCAATATTGGCCGTTGCCTCATCTAAAACCAAAATACGCGGTTTTCGTAATAATATTCGGGCAAAAGACAACAGTTGTTTTTCGCCAAGCGAAAGATTTTCACCTTTAAAAGAAATCGGTGTATCGATTCCGAGTTCGTTTTTTCTAAGCAGATACCCGGCTCCCACTTCTTCCAAGACGGCCTTGACTTCTTCATCCGAATAACTACGTTCCATTGTAATATTGGATTTGATGGTTCCGGCAAATAACGCCGGTGTTTGCAGGACAATCCCCAAATTCTTTCGATACGAGGCCTTTTGATACGTTTTAATATCCACCCCGTCAACCAACAACGATCCTTCCTGATAATCGTTGTAAGCCAATAGTAAATTCATCAACGATGATTTACCGCTTCCCGTATGACCGACGATGCCGATTTTTTTACCGGCTTCCACTTTCAATGAAACATCATCCAAAACATAGTTATTTTCTACGTAAGCGAATTTGATATGTTTGAACTCCACCTCCCCTTTGATGGCAGACGGAGCTTCTTCGCCAGTAAAAATTCGACTGTCATTCGCCTCATCGATAAACATAAATACGCGATTGGCGGCAACCAACGAATCTTCCAACTCGTTCAAATTATTGAAAATGGCATTGATCGGATTGATCATTCGGTCCAAATACCCTAAAAAAGTGGAAATCAACCCGGCCGTTACCAAAACACCCGCCACTTCCACCGCCTGATAACCCAAAAAGAATAAAATGGCTACTTCGGTCAGCCGTTTTAACGCAATCAGCAATTCCCAACCGAAATAAATGTTGATCGTATTGGCTTTTTTATCATTATAGTTATAGCGATTGACCAGCGCTTTGTATTCATCCATCATTTCTTCTTCCTGATTGAAATCCTGAATGATCAGCGCTCCGGTAATCAATTCATTCAATTTACCGGTAATTCTCGATCCGGTTTCTCTTAAATCCAAATAATACCGATGGACTTTCTTCCGATACACCGTGATCCAAAAAACGATGATCGGAACCAGGGCCAAAATAATAACCCCCAGCATCGGCTCTAACACAATTAATCCGATATAAACGATCACAATATTCAACAAGGCATTGGCAATCGAAAACATCGTCATATAAAAGGTTCGAACACCGTTGCTGTCGGAAGTGATTTTCGCAACGATCTTACCGTCCGGTTCCAGTGAATAGTAATCGACGGGCAAATAATTGATTTTTTCAATGGCTTCTTCCCGAATGTTCTTTTCAATATGCATCCCGGTTAACGTTTGCAGATACTGCAAGGCGTACCGCATCAAAACAACGACGATCGTTGCGATAAAATACCAAAGCAAATTGAGAAATATTTGTTTTAAATTGTTTTCCGGAATGTAAATGTCGATGATGTCTTTGGTCAAAAACGGTGTGATCGTTGTCAACACGGCAACCCCGATCGCAAACAAAAACGTAATGATCACCAGCGAACGTTCTTTTAAAATATACGGTAATGTTTTTTTAAACAACACGCTCTTATCGTACTCTTCTTTTTTCTTACGCATGGGTCTCACCGTCCTTTTCTTCTTCCATTTGTTGTTGCATAAACTGTTCGTAATACCATCCTTTGGCCTGCATCAATTGATCGTGCGTTCCCCGTTCGACGATTTTACCTTGATCAAGAACAATGATCACATCCGCATGCATTACAGCCGATAAACGATGAGCGACGATGATGTTGGTACGATGGGAACGGAATTCTCGCAAACTTCTTAAAATATTGGCCTCGGTCTTGCCGTCGACGGCCGATAAAGAATCATCCAAAACCAAAACATCGGCATTCTTCAAAAATGCTCTGGCAATGGCCAACCGCTGTTTTTGTCCACCCGACAGCGTCACACCGTATTCACCGACGATGGTGTCGTAACCGTCCGATAACATTTTAATATCCTTTTCAAAATCGGCTAATAAAACGGCATGGTTGATTTCTTCTTCGGATGCATCCGAATCACCGATCAAAACGTTTTTCAATACCGAGCGGGAAAACAGTACGTGTTCTTGGGGAACATATCCGACATGGTAGCGAACGGAATGTTTGTCGAAATTTTCGATTTCGTTTCCGTTGATATACAACCGCCCGCTTTCGATCGGCAGTTGCCGCAACAACTGACGTACAAGCGTCGATTTGCCGCTGCCGGTTTTCCCGACGATGCCGATGGTCTGGCCTTCTTCGATCGTCAAATCGATGTTTTTCAAGACATCTTCCTGATCGTTTTCATACCGGAAAGAAAAATCTTTAAACTCAATCGTTTTGATTTCGTCCAACTTATTTTCTTGGCGATCGATAACCGAACTTTTTGCTTCGTATATTTCGTTTAACCGATCCGAAGAAATGAGCGATTGGTAAAAATTATTGATCATATTACCGATATTGGTCAGCGGAGCCTGAAACAAATTCAAATAAAGCGTAAACTGAATCAAATCGGGAATACTCAACACGCCTTTATAGCAAAAATACCCGCCCAATCCATACGCAAGGATGGTCGCCACTGCCACAATAGATTGAAACATCGGCTGAAAGATGACATTGATTTTCAAATTCGCTTTTTCAACATCGTACGTATCTTGCGAATACCGCAAATTTTTTTGATAATTTTCTTCTTCTTTGGAAAAAGCGCGAATCGTTCTTACATTGGTAATGCTTTCCAAAATGACATTGCCCATCAACGAAGATTTTTCCCGAACCAACTGCCAATTTCGTTTCACTTTCTTTTTCAAAAACAGATTGGCTAAAAATATACAGGAAAGCGGAATCAAACACAAAAGAGTCAAAACCCAGTTGATCATCATCATGGCAATCAAAGTCACAACAACCGTCATCGCCTCTAAAAAGATGTTCAACAACCGGTTGGCGCCGCTGAAATTAACCGATTTGACATCACCGAGCGCCCTGGTAAGCAAATCTCCGGATTGAAAATGTTCGAAAAACGGCGCATCCTGACATAAAATATTTTCCATATAACGGACTTGCAATGCATAGTACAGTTTTACTTTCAACCGATTTTGCAACACTTTTTTCGTTGTCGTAATTCCGTATAACAAAGCAATCGTAACAAGATACGGAACGACGACCTTGCTCATTAAAAAAGACAGCGTCAATTGATCTTCTTGCAAGGCCTGTGTCAATACTTTTACAACAGCAGCAGGAACCAAATTCAAGACCGTCAACAACAATCCCACAACGACAATCGCGACATACCGATACCAGTTTTTTGAAATAAACCACCATAAACTTTGAACAAACTTTATCATACTGCTCCCCCTGCTTTTTATAATAATTATAAGAAAAAAAAGCTTTTTTGAAAAGGAAAAATCAACGCAAAAAATCGTACGGTTTCCTATTCCGTACGATTTTCCTTTAAAAAAGCAATTTCTTTGGCATAGCCATCTTCGTCATTGGGCGTTTCCAAATAAAACGGCAGATCTTTTAACAGCGGATGATTGATGATTTTAAGGATTGCCTCCTTACCGATGGTTCCTTCGCCGATTTTTTCATGGCGATCTTTGTTAGACGCAAACGGCATTTTCGAATCGTTTAAATGAATGGCTTTTAACCGGTCCAAACCGATGACGGCATCAAATTCTTCCAACACCGCATCCAAGTGACCGACGATATCATACCCCGCAGAATAAACATGACAGGTATCTAAACAAACACCCAATTTGTCCTTTAATTTTGTTTTGGCGATAATTTCGGCGATTTCTTCAAAAGAGCGGCCGATCTCACTGCCTTTTCCGGCCATGCATTCCAATAAAACCGTCGTTTTCATTTCCGGATACAAAACCTCATTGAGAATTTCGGTTATTTGTTCTATTCCAGTTTCCACACCCTGTCCGGTATGACTTCCGGGATGAAAATTATAAAGTGCATTGGGGAAATGCTCTAACATGGCGATATCGGAAGTAAAGACCATTTTGGCAAATTCTCTGGTGGAAGGATTGGCCGAACAGGCATTGAGCGTATAAGGCGCATGACACAGCAAACCGTCAATCCCGTTTTCTTTGGCATAAATCATAAAGGCATCAAAATCGTTTTGATCCCAAGCTTTGGCTTTCCCGCCTTGCGGGTTTCTGGAAAAATATTGATAAGTATTGCCTCCTAATGAAACAATCGTTTTAGCCGCTTTTAAAAAACCGGCTCCGATGGACAAATGACATCCTATTTTGAACATTGTAACTTTCCTTTCCTTTGTTTTCGGTGATAATTTTGTCTTTGATTCAGTTGAAAATAAAACCGGCCTTCAAAGGCTTTAAATTCATACGGCATTTGAAAACCGTCGTTGACCCACAACAAACCGTACCGTTCTTCTTTGGGAATCTCCTCGTAAATGATTCCTTTTTCTTTCAATGTCGCGATGATTTTTTTCGAATTCGTGGATGGAAGATCCGGCAAATGCTGGTTTTTAAGACGAATCAAATGAGACGAGATGGCAAAAGCCTGACGGGAAACGAAGTAATCTTTTAATTGGCGTTCATCCAGTCCGATGATCCGGCCGTCAAAACTGCGCAGACGATCGTACAACGGTAATTGGTTTTTACTTGCCGCCAAATAAAAAGCCGCCGTTATTTTACTGGTGTAAATGGAAACGATTTTTTCCAAGCGGTAATCGTAATCGTTTAAAACACTTTCTTCCAACAAGATGGAAATCTCGTCACTGTAGGAGTAAGCAAATTTCAATTTCGGTTCCTGATTGAACAACAGTTGCATCGTCTGGCGCATTGTTTTTAAAAAAAGAGAGCGAACATCTTTTTTACCTAAAAAGTTCTTGGTCATATTGACACCGTCCAACCGTAAGATATAGTTTTTGCCTTTATCCAATAGGATATCGTATCGTTGTTCAAACGGGTGTAGTTTTTCATTCAGTTTTTCGGCCTTGCGATGCGTATAAATCATTGTACCCTCCTACAAAACACCTCTATTATACCATAAAAAGAATTGTTTTCAGCATGAATTAGAAAAAAACTCTATCCCCGGTGAAAGGGATAGAGTCGTATCGTTTTTAATTGAATCTCTTATTTTTGATTAGGATATTCCATCGATGCCAAACGAACATAATTTGCATACCGTTTTTGAGCATCTTTTAAATTGTGTTCCAACAATTCCTTAGCCCGTTCAGGATTGATTTTAACCAATTGAGCATAACGACCTTCGTTCATTAAGAAATCGTTGTATTTCGACCAATCCGGTTCTTTGGAATCCATTTGGAACGGATTCTTGCCTTCTTTTGCTAAATCCGGATTGTAACGGAAAGTCGGCCAATAACCGCATTCGGTTGCTTTCTTAGCCTCCATCTGCGACATAAACAGACCCTTCTTGATGTTGTGAGCAATACACGGAGAGTAGCAGATAACGATCGAAGGACCTTGATATGCTTCTGCTTCTTTTAACGCTTTAATCACTTGATTCTGGTTATAACCGTGCGATACCGTCGCAACATAAACATGACCGTAAGCCATGGCGATCGATGCCAAATCTTTTTTGGAAGTCGGTTTGCCGGCTGCCGCGAATTTAGCGATCGCACCGGTTCTAGACGATTTGGAAGCCTGACCGCCGGTATTGGAATAAACTTCGGTATCGACAACTAAAATATTGACATCTTCATTATTGGCAATGACATGATCCAAGCCGCCGTAACCGATATCGTAAGCCCAACCATCACCACCGATGATCCATTGAGATGTTTTTACCAAGTAATCTTTTAAAGAAAGGATTTCTTTTGCATATGGTGCATCGATTGCTTCCATAGCCTTTACGATCTTCGGAGCCAATTCTTTGGTCATGATTCCGGAAGAACGGTTTTCCATCCACTGTACACATAATTGTTGTACTTCTTCAGGCATTTCATCCCGATTCAATGCCATGACATTTTGAATCCGGTCACGCAAGGTTTCAACAGCCATATGCATACCAAAACCAAATTCGGCATTGTCTTCAAACAAGGAGTTTGCCCAAGCCGGACCATGACCCAGCGCATTGGTTGTATACGGACTGGACGGATAAGAACCGGAATAAATAGACGTACATCCGGTTGCATTGGCCACCATCATCCGATCGCCGAATAATTGCGATACGGCTTTGACATACGGTGTTTCTCCACATCCGCCGCAAGCACCGGAGAATTCGAATAACGGTTTAGAGAACTGAACGTTCTTTGCGTTAGCCGTACCGGCAACATCGCCTTTATAAGTTACATGATCGTAGAAGTAAGCACAGATTTCGGCTTCGTTGGCTTCACGGGATGCCGCCATTGTATGAGAGGTCAGTGCCGGTGATTTGGTAATCGTACCGTCAGCCGCTTTTTTCGGTTTACCAGGACAAACCGTCAAACAAACACCGCAACCGGTACAATCCAGCGTTGAAACCTGCAGGGTATACTTATAACCTTTAAAGCCGGTTGCATCCAAGAATTTTGCGCCTTCCGGAGCATTGTTGACTTCTTCTTCCGTACACAAGAACGGACGGATACATGCATGCGGACAAACAAAGGCACATTGATTACATTGGATACAGTTTTCCGGTGTCCATAAAGGTACATCCGTAGCAACACCGCGTTTTTCATAAGCAGCGGTTCCCTGCGGCATATGGCAATCATCGCCGAATTGCGCAAAAGCCGATAACGGCAACGAATCGCCTTGGATCGCATTGATGACATCGGCAATATCGCGAACAAATTTAGGACGAGACAAATCTTTCGTCTTTACTTCATCGGTCAAATCAGCCCAAGCCGGATCAACCGGAACTTCGACTAATTTCGTACCGCCCATGTCGATCGCTTTATGGTTTTGATCCACCAATTCCTGACCTTTACGCAAATACGTTTTGGTCGCAAATTCTTTCATATGTTCTTTGGCTTCTTCATAATCCATAATCTGTTCGTTTAATTTGAAGAAAGCCGATTGCATAATCGTATTAACACCGAGACCCGGACGGAAACCGCATTCTCTTGCTGCGGCATTCGCGGCGATAATATAGAATTTAGCATGTCTTTGCGCTAAAATCCGCTTATAACTGTTCGGAAGACGATCGGCAATATGATCCTTGTCCACTACTGTGTTGAGCAAGAACGTACCACCGTCACGCAAACCGGAAATCATATCGAATTTATCCAGATAAGCATCCAGTGAACACGATACAAAATGCGGTTGGTTTACCAAATAAGTCGAACGAATCGGTTTTTTAGAAAAACGTAAATGCAATCTCGTAGAACCGCCGGATTTCTTAGAATCGTAAGCCGCATAACTTTGAGAATAGAATTCCGTATAATCGCCGACGATTTTGGAAATATTTTTACAAGCACCAACCGTACCGTCGGAACCCAAACCGAAGAACAACAATTCGGTTGTCGTCGGATCGGCAACGTCGATCGATTCCGTAACCGATAACGACGTGTATTTGATATCATCGTTGATACCGAGGGTAAAGTGATCTTTCGGTTCTTCTTGTTTTAAATTGGTATAAACCGCGTTGATCAAATCCGGTGTCGTATCTTTCGAAGACAATCCGTAACGACCGCCGACGATCAGCGGAGCCTGTTTGGAATTGTAGTAAACGGATTGAACATCCAAACAAAGCGGTTCATAAAGTGCGCCTTGTTCAATCGTACGATCCAATACGGCGATCTTTTGAACGGTTTTCGGCATGGAAGCCAAGAATTTTTTCGTATCGAACGGACGGTATAAATGAACTTTCAAAATACCTACTTTTTCGCCTCTTGCAGTCAAATAATCAACAACTTCTTCGGCACATTCCGTTACCGAACCCATCGCAACGATCACTCTTTGCGCATCGGCAGCACCGTAATAACTGAACGGTTTGTATTGTCTTCCCGTTGCTTTAGCCAGTTCGTCCATGTAATATTCCACAACATCGGAAACACCTTCGTATTTTTGAGCCTGAAGTTCTCTTGTTTGGAAATAAACATCATCGTTTTGAGCCGTTCCGCGTGTTTTCGGATGAAGCGGATTCAATGCATTGGCTCTGAATTTAGCAACTGCATCCCGGTCTAATAGACGGTCGAATACAGCATAATCGACCGGTTCAATGGTATTTACTTCATGAGACGTTCTGAAACCGTCAAAGAAATGTAAGAACGGAATACTTGTTTTAATGGCAGAAAGATGTGCAACCCCCGCCAAATCCATTGTTTCTTGAACCGATCCGGCACATAACATCGCAAAACCGGTCTGACGGCAAGCCATAACGTCTTGATGATCGCCGAAGATCGCCAAACTTTGAGCGGCGATGGTACGAGCCGATACATGGATAACGCCCGGTAAACATTCACCGGCAATTTTATACATATTCGGAATCTTCAACAACAACCCTTGAGATGCGGTGTAAGTAGTTGTCAAAGCACCCGCTTCCAAAGATCCGTGAACAGTACCGGCAGCGCCTCCTTCCGATTGCATTTCAATTACTTTAACAGGCATTCCGAAAAGATTTTTCTTTCCTTGAGAAGCCCATTCATCGGTATACTCCGCCATCGGGGATGAAGGAGTAATCGGATAGATTCCGGCAACTTCCGTAAAAGCATAGGATGAATATGCCGCAGCGTAGTTCCCATCTATCGCCATGCGTTTTGTTTTCTCACTCATAATTTCCTCCTAATGAGATTCAATATAATTGTACGACTATATTATAATCTCTTTAAGGAAAATATTCAACCACAGAAAAACAAAAAAACGCGAACTTTTCGACCGTTTTTTCAACTTTCCAACATCGTCAGATAAGTTGTTTTTACCGCATGTTTCGATCGCAAAGTTCCTTCTGCAAGCGGCAAGCGCACGTTTTGCAGCATGAATCCCATCAAATAAAGCAAATACTTTATCAAAATCGGTGACACTTCCAAATAAATCGCCTGCGTAACGGATAAAATTCCAAAATAGGTACTGCGGGAAATTTCAATATTTTTAGAAAAAGAATCCACAATCAATTTCAGTTCTTTGGGAAAAGCATTCCCGATAACCGAAATAATTCCCTTCGCACCAAGTGCCATGGATGCAAGCATCGTTAAGTCGTCCCCACCGTAAAGAACGAAATTTTCATTGCAAAAAGCGGCTACTTGTGCTTGAAACGCCAAATTTCCGGAAGCTTCTTTTATTCCGATGATATTGGGATGATAAGAAAGAAACCGTACCGTTTCTTCATCCATCACCAGACCGGTACGTTTGGGAACATGATAAACAACGATCGGATGATCGCAAGCATCGGCGATTTGGGTGAAATGACGCAACAATCCTTTGGTATTGCTTTTATTGTAATAAGGCGTGATAACCAGATAACTGTCGATTTCCATTCCCTCAAACAGTCGGCTCATCGCAATCACTTTTTCGGTTACATTCGACAAAATTCCAACCATTATTTTTATTTTACCGCCAACATGTCGACAAACAAAATCGACAATTTGCTTTTTTTCTTCATCCGATAAACTTTCCGCTTCCGCCGTTGTTCCTAAAACCACAATCCCGTCGGTTTGATTTTCAAGATGATAGTAAAGCAACCGTTCAAGAGCCGGATAGTCCACTTCGTTTTCTTCATTAAACGGGGTTACTAAAGCAACAATACTTCCTGTAAGCATATGATTCACTCCTCAGTTTAAAGTATGCAGACAAAAAGAAAAAGGACTATTATTTTCATAATAATCCTTTTTTCTTCTATGCGAAATTTTTATTCGGCACTCTTAACTACATTCTTTGCCAGCGGACCGCGATCCCCGTCAACGACATCAAAAGTAACTTCTTCGCCTTCATTTAATGTCTTATAGCCATCTGACAAAATTGCACTGAAATGAACAAAAACATCTTTTCCTTCTTCAGAAACAATGAAACCAAATCCCTTTTCGGCATTAAACCATTTAACTTTACCCTTCATCGGAAAACTCCTTTCAAAATCGGAAAACTCCTTTCAAACCAACCTTATAAGATATATTCATACCTTTAGAATAATTATAACGCAAAAGCGCCTCAACTGCAAGCATTTTGCGTCCCATTCTCTTTTTTTCCACAGTGAATCGAAAACAAAACGTAACCCAAACAGGCAAAAACAGATAAAAAAGCAATTAACCAATAAGAAAATAAATAACCCAGATGCTCAAAGAAATATCCGAATAAACTGTTGCCGATAAATTGAAACAACGACGTACAACCGGCCAAAACCAATGCCCCTGTCGTCGTATTTTCCAGTCCTACCAATTTAGAAAGGTATTTCATATGGACAAACAAAATCGTTCCCCACGCAACCCCTCTTAACATCGCCGAAGGAATCAATACCGCAACCGGCAAATCCGTAAAACCCAGTAAAAACGACCGTAAAAAATAGACAATTCCCGCAAACAACAGTAAATACAGTTCCTTGGCCTTTTTAAACCAAATGCCAAGAAGAATGAGGGTCAGCGCTTCGGTTGCGATCATGCCCGCTGCCACAAAACCGTATGAGCCGGCAGAAAGCCCTTTGATGTTGCAAAATAAAAGCGACACGTACGAATCGCCGATACCGTTTAGCGTTACTGTCAGTAAATAACAGGCAACATAAAAGAAAAACAAACGGTTGTTAAACACGGCTTTCCAATTTCTTTTTTGATTTTCGACCTTCGTTTTGTTCTTCGGCAGGAAAAAATAAATCGCCACTGATGAAGCGATAAAAATCGAGCCTGAAACAACAAACAACCACGAATATCCCAACCGGTCCGCCAACAAGCCACCCAGTGCCGAACCGAGAATATAACTGATCGATCCCATTACCCGGATTCTTGAATACTCCTGATCGGTGGTTTTGCAAAACCGAATGGCTTCGGAATCCAAAAACGTATAAAACGGAGCCATATGAATCGCCAACAAACCCGTTAAAATCAAAATCCATTCCAACCGATCCGCTTTCGAATACAAAACAATGATGCTCCCGGCAACCAGTGAAATCAAGGAAGTCAATCGCCGAATGCGTTTCGAATCAACCGCCAAAAGATTCCAAATGGGATTGGCCAATAAATAACAAATCGTCGTAACGGAAATGGTTTGTCCGATCGTGCTTTCTTTTAACCCCAACGACGATAAATAAAGCGTCGTGTACGAATAAAAAAGCGCGTCCGCAAAATAAATCATCAAGAATAATATTTGGAAATACAAAAAACGTCGTTTGTTTGCCTGTTTCATACTTACTCCCTCATTTAAAACTGATTATAGCATACTTCTTTCTTTTGCGGTATAATGAAATTTGAAAAGGAGAGGATACACTTGACTGAATTACAAAAAAATATTTTGAATCGTTTTTTAAGGTATGTCCAAATCGACACGATGTCCGAAGAAGGTCGGCATCAAACACCCTCGACCGAAAAACAATTCGATTTGGCCTATTTGTTAAAAGAAGAATTGAGTGAACTCGGTTTAAAAGACATCACAGTCGATGAACACGGATTTGTTTACGCAACCTTACCTTCCAATCAGCAAAACTGCCCGCTATCCATCGGACTGATTGCACATATGGATACCATTCCCGGATTCAGCGGCAAAAATGTCCGCCCTCAAGTGATTGAAAATTACGACGGAAAAGATATCGTTCTTTCTTCGATCACGTTAAGTCCAACCCAATTTCCCCGCCTAATGCAATTAAAAGGCAAAACATTGATTACCACCGACGGAACAACGGTATTGGGAGCCGACGACAAAGCCGGAATTGCCAACATTATGGCCATGCTTTCTTATTTGGCCGCAAACCCAATGGTTCCTCATGCCGAAATCCATGTAGCTTTCACACCAGATGAAGAAATCGGCGAAGGAATCGACTATTTCGATTTAAATCGGTTTCCATGTGATTTCGCCTATACGGTCGATGGCGGCTTATACAATGAAATCAATTATGAAAATTTCAATGCCGCATCCTGTCAAGTAAGCATCAAAGGATTGGATATTCATCCCGGTGATGCCAAAAATCAAATGAAAAACGCGACGGAAATCGCAATGGAATTTCATCAGTTGTTGCCGGAAAACGAAAAACCGCAATACACGGAAAAGTACGAGGGATTTTTTCATTTGACCGATATGAAAGGCACCGTCGGCGAGGCGCGATTGGATTACATTATACGGGACCACGATCCAAATCAAATGATCCGCAAAAAACAGATCTTGGCGGACATTCAACACTTCTTATGCCGAAAGTACAACGATCCAAACTTAATTCATCTTCACATCCAAGACAGTTACAGCAATATGAAAGCGTTGATCGATCGCGACCCGAGATCGGTCATCAGAGCCGAAAAAGCGATGGAAAAATTGAAAATCACCGCTTTATCCACGCCGATCAGAGGCGGTACCGACGGTGCTAGATTGACGGTGCGAGGACTCAATACGCCCAATTTGGGAACAGGCGGTTACAATTGTCACGGTCCTTATGAGTTTGCCTGTTTAGAAGAAATGGAAACCGTCGTCCGTATTTTAATTGAAATCGTTCGACTTTAAAAAAAACCGAAACAGTTTGTTTTTCATTCTGTTTCGGTTTTTTTATTAAGCTTCTTTTAACGCCCGATTTTTCGCATCGAATTTTTTGCGTTCGACCGTATCTAAGATCTTCTTACGAAGGCGAATATGTTTCGGTGTGATTTCAACCAATTCATCTTCATTGATAAATTCTAAACAGGCTTCCAATGACATGACTTTCGGTGTTTTCAATACCACCGTCATATCTTTGTTGGACGAACGCGTATTGGTTTGCTGTTTGGCTTTAACGACATTGACCGCCAAATCAAGTCCTTTATTCGCCTCGCCGACAATCATTCCTTCATAGATTTCTTCTCCCGGAGAAACGAACATCGTTCCGCGGTCTTCCAATGCACCAAGCGAATAAGCCGTTGCCTGCCCTTGTGCCATGGAAACCAAAACGCCGCTGGTCCGTTCGGCAATCGAAAAACTTTCGGCTTTCCGATAATCCGAAAAACGATGATTGATGATCCCGTATCCTTTGGTCATCGTCATAAAATCCGTATTAAAACCAATCAATCCTCTGGAAGGAATCGAATACATCAATCGGGTTTGCGTTTCCGTATGAGACATTTGTTCCATAACAGCATGACGGTTGCCCATCAATTCGATCACCGCACCGGCACTTTCGATCGGAACATCAATCACACATTCTTCATATGGTTCCAATAACAGACCGTTTTCTTCTTTCATAATAACTTGCGGTCTGGAAACTTGAAACTCATATCCTTCCCGTCGCATGGTTTCAATTAAAATTCCCAAATGCAGTTCGCCTCTGCCGGAAACCAACCATTCTTCTTTCCGATCGATTCGTTTGACACGAAGCGATACATCTTTTTGAACTTCCCGGTAAAGCCGTTCTTCGATTTTGGTTGCGGTTACGGCTTTGCCGTCTTTTCCGCAAAACGGAGAGGTGTTGGTACCAAACGTCATTTGAACCGTCGGTTCGGAAATATGGATTTTTTCGAGTGGTTCTTCTTTTCCCAAAGTACAGATCGTCTCACCAACCGAAATATCGCCCAATCCGGCAACCGCTACAATATCCCCGGCAAAGCCGCTTTCAATTTCGATTCGGTCTAATCCAGAAAAACCGTACAGTTTCTGAACCCGAAACGTTTTGACGGAACCATCTAAACGACAACAGGAAACCACTTCACCCGAACGGATCGTTCCTCTTGTGATACGACCGATCCCGATTCGACCGACGAAATCGGTATAATCCAACAAAGCCGGTTGCAGTTGCAACGGAGATTGAATGTCCCTAGAAGGAGAAGGAATTTCTTTTATAATCAAATCCAATAGCGGTTCCATGCCCATTTGTTGCGGAATATCTAGCGACAGCGAACACGTATTATTGACCGCGGAAGCATAACAAACCGGAAAATCGAGTTCTTCCTCATCACATCCCAAATCAATGAACAATTCCAATACCTCATCGATTACTTCTTTCGGTCGGGCAGACGATTTGTCGATTTTATTAATAACCACAATCGGTTTCAAATGTTGTTCAAAAGCCTTCTTCAAAACAAACCGCGTTTGAGGCATGGTTCCTTCATATGCATCGACCACCAAGATGACACCGTCAACCATTTTCATAATCCGTTCCACTTCACCGGAAAAATCGGCATGGCCCGGCGTATCCAAAATATTGATTTTCGTATCTTTATACGTAATCGCCGTATTTTTAGCTAAAATGGTGATGCCTCTTTCTCGTTCAAGCACATTGGAATCCATCACCCGATCTTGGATGATTTGGTTTTCTCTGAACGTATGAGAACTTTTCAACAATTTATCGACCAACGTCGTTTTTCCGTGATCCACATGAGCGATAATCGCAATATTCCGAATTTCCATAAATCTCCTCCATTTTAAAAACAAACTCTATTATAACAAAATTTTGTTCGTCTTTCTATCAAAACTTATTTTTTTTGATATTGCTTGATCGGCAATGCCAAAGCATAGACCAAATCGGGTTGTTTTTGATGCGCCAATTCCTTTAACAAATTCAAATAGCGAACGACACCTTGCACTTTCTTTTTGGTTGCCACTTTTAACAGATGGTTCAACGAGGCTTGAAACAAAGGGTTTGAACAATCGTACAATTTATCCGTATAAAGTTGTAAAGATGGGTTCTTGTTTAAAAAACGATAAATCGATGCCACCAAATACGGTGTTTTCTTTCGCATCGCAACCGAATACGGTTTTAAAGCGATGAGTTCGTAAATTTTAACGATTTCCAACCCGATCGAATAACAAGCCAGATCCATCACATCCGGATCGGCATGATGAAACTGTTGTAGTTTCAAGATCAAATCCATTCGCCACAACACCCGGTGCAACGAAGGATCGGCTTGGGGATATTGAGTTTGATACGCTTCTTTCAACTCGTTTAGCTTGCTTGGATAATCACCTTTGTTTTGGTAAGAATCCAGCACATTTTCCGCCAACTCCAACAAACCGCTTTGTTTTTGGTGATCGATGGCAATTTGATAAATTTGCTTTAAGTAGCGGTTGCATTCTTCGTAGTAGGAATGCACCAATGCCTCCAAATCCACTTTTTTCACACTGACTTCATCGGCCGAGTAAATAAAATAACTGAATTCTTTTTGCTGAATGCTGCGCGTATCCAAAATACAGTAGGCTAGTGTATCCGAACTGTACGTACGGTTGGCCGGATGCCCCACCACATCATTACGAATATATTTCAACTCCCGTAGTTCTTTATTGGAATTGATATTGATGAAGTTTTTACTTTTGGTTAACGAATAGGCCAAAGCATAAAGCGAGTCGATCGAAACAAACAATCCTTGTAACAAGGCATAAAGTCGTAAAATTTTTTCCGAAACCTGATCAAACGGAAATTCTTTTTCAAAATAAGCCTTTTGGATTTCATTGGTCGCTTCCAGTGCACAAAGCGCCGATGCGATCGGAAATTTCTTATGTTCGATATAATACTTGATATCAAATTGTTCGATCTGTTTTTCGTTTTCCAATACCAGTTTTTCCACGAGGTTTACCTCTACGACAACTTTTCGATCAATAACTTCAAAGCCGGTTCAAAATGGACACCGTACCAATGAACATCGCGATCGGCGACTGTTTGACGGATCGCTTCCACCGTAAATTCACAGGCGATCTGAGCGGAATCGACCATCGTTTTTCCCCGCATCATAGAAGCGAAAAAAGCGCTGGCAAAACAATCACCCGTTCCGTGAAACAAATAAGGAATGCGTTCCGTAAAATAGTAGGTAAATGCCTTTTGATCGTAGGTCAGACTCCCCAATTCATGATCACTAAAATGAACGCCGGTCAACACAACACTGGCACCGGTCAAATCCGATAAGGTTGCGGCCAACTTTTCCAATTCCTCTTTTGAAAAGTGTTCTTGATACGGGGTTTGTGTCAACAGGCATGCTTCTGTAATATTCGGCACCAATACATCGGCACGGCGACACAACCGCAACATTTCTTGCGGAAATGAAGGAGCAAAACCGGGATAAAGTTTTCCGTGATCGGCCATACACGGATCCACCACTTTCAAAGCATTGGGTTTGGAACAAGAATCGAAAATCGATAGAATGAAATCGATTTGTTCCACACTTCCGATATACCCGGTATAAAAACCGTCGAATAAAATCTTTTCGTTATTCCAATGCTTTTCGATCTTCGGCATTTCTTGCGTCAAATCACAAAACGTAAAATTTTTAAAACCACCGGTATGCGTCGATAAAACCGCCGTCGGTAAAACCGAAGCCTCCACGCCGGCTGCCGAAATGATCGGTAACGCAACCGTTAAGGAACACTGTCCCACACAAGAGATATCTTGGATTGTTAAAATTCTTTTCATATAGTCTCCTTTTTATTCGCTTAACAAATAAGCCCATAATAATTTCATCGTATTTTCAAGAGCCGAAAAATGCGTCCGTTCCATCCCATGACTGGCACAGACCCCCGGACCGATCAGCGCGCCCTTACAATCCACACCGCTTCGCCATGCGGCGCCGATATCAGATCCGTAATACGGAAAAATATCGACCACATAGTTGATGTTATTTGCCGCTGCCAGATGACACAACTTGGTGGTCAGTTCGTAACTGTAAGGGCCTCCGGAATCTTTGGCACAAATGGATACGGCATACTCATTACCGGCCAAATCTTTGCCGATGCACCCCATATCCACTGTAACAAATTCATCGATATCCTGCGCCACCGTGGCGGCACCATGACCGACTTCTTCCTGATTGACAAAATAAAAGTACGTATCGTAATACGGTTTTTGATGTTGTTCTTTGAGTTGTTTTAAAACCGCAAGAAGAACGCAGACGCTTCCTTTGTCGTCGATAAAACGACTTTTCAAAAAACCGCTTTTCGTCCACGTCGTTTTCGGATCGATTAAAATATAATCGCCGTTTCGAATCCCTAGTTTTTCTGTATCTTCTTTACGAAAGACTTTTTCATCCAGTCGAACCATCAAAGAATCCAGATTTCTCGGGCTGGATGCGGCATCCTCATAAACGTGGACCGACGAACTAGAACAAAGAATCGTCCCGGTATAAACTTGATTTTCTCTGGTAACGACTTTACAGTATTCCCCATCTAACGTCGGCAACAAAACACCGCCGACATTGGTCGTTTTCAAAGTTCCGTCTGCTTGGATGGAACGAACCATCAATCCCAACGTATCGACATGGGCGCTTGTACAGATTTTTTTATCGGAATGACTTCCTTTGACAAGAAGAAAAAGATTTCCCTTATTGGTCGTTTGAACCGAATACCCCAATTCTTCCAGTTGTTTGGTCAAATAAGCATTGATGTTGGCGCTATAACCGGTCGGTGAATCGATTTCAAACAACGCCAAGGCCGTTTTCTGCAAATATTCTAAATCCATCTGATTCCCTTCTTTCTCATTTTATTTATTATAACGCAAAAAAAGACATGAAACAATCCATCTTAAAACTTTTACAAAATCCTTAAAAAAAATGCTTGTCTTTTATGGTTTTATTATGGTATAATGTATAAGCGTTCAGGGAGTGGTTCGGTGGTGTAGTGGTTAACATGCTAGTCTGTCACACTGGAGATCGCGGGTTCAAGTCCCGTCCGAACCGCCATTTTCAATTCAGTTCTGCATCCATAGATCAATTGGATAGATCGTTTGACTACGGATCAAAAGGTTAGGGGTTCGAATCCTCTTGGATGCGCCATAAGGAATGATACGTAAGATTCTTACGTGCAAAATAAAAAGGATACTCGTATCCTTTTTTCTTTTATTCAAACAGAAGAAAATTATTTCTTTTATTTGTATTCATTTCCATTCTATACTATAATAAAAATAATGGATCAGGGAGGTATTTCAGATGGAAAAAAAAGTCCAACAATATTTTTCGGGTGAACGATCGCTTTTTAAACAACACGATTTGAAAATCATCGATTCCGTGTTCGCAGATGGGGAATCGCCGCTAAAAGAAAGCAGCAACATTTTTTTAGAAAATACGTCTTTTCAGTGGAAATATCCTTTATGGTACAGTCATCATATCAATTTGAAACAGTGTATGCTTTTGGAAACAGCACGTTCGGGCATTTGGTACACCGACCATATTACGTTATCGGATTGTTTGGTTGAAGCACCGAAAACATTCCGCAGATCTTCTCACATCAAACTGAACCACGTTCGCTTTCCGAATGCTTCCGAAACGCTTTGGAACTGTTCTTGGATTGAGGCCGACGATATCACAGCCAAAGGCGATTATTTTGCCATGAACAGTCAAAACATCCTCATCCGTCACTTCGAACTATCCGGCAATTACTGTTTCGACGGGGCGAAAAATGTTGAAATTCACCATGCCAAACTATTGTCCAAAGATGCTTTTTGGAACTGTGAGAACGTTACCGTCTACGATTCGTATATCATCGGCGAATACCTCGGCTGGAATTCGAAAAATGTTACCTTCGTCAACTGTACGATCGAAAGTTTGCAAGGGCTTTGTTACATGGAACAAGTAACGTTGAAAAACTGTAAACTGATTCGGACGACTCAAGCCTTCGAATATTCGAATGTCGATGCGGTTGTGTGCGGATCGATCGACAGTATCTTAAACCCGATCAGCGGTAAAATCGTATGCGATCACATTGATTCCGTCATTTTAGACGATCCGACCGTTGATAAAGAAAAAACCATCATCGAGGTGAACGACGTTGAAGTACCCATTCGATAAAATGACCGACCGCACTCATACTTATTCTTTGAAATGGGACATAGATCCTTCGGCTATTCCGATGTGGGTCGCAGATATGGATTTTGAAACCGCTCCGGAAATCGTTATGGCTTTGCAAGAACGCTGCAACCACAAAATTTTCGGTTATACCATCGTCCCCAAACAATGGAATGAAGCCATTGCTTCTTGGTGGAAAAAAAGACACGACTTTGCAATGAACGAAGAAAATTTACTGTTTTGTACCGGCGTTGTTCCCGCCATTTCCAGCATCGTCAGAAAACTGTCCACTCCTGCCGAAAATATCCTCATCCAAACCCCTGTTTACAATATCTTTTTCAATTCGATTTTAAACAACGGACGCAATGTTTTGGAAAGTCCTTTGGTGTACCGCGATCATACGTATTCGATCGATTTTGCGGATTTGGAAGAAAAACTATCTTTACCGCAAACAACCATGATGATTTTATGCAATCCCCACAATCCCATCGGAAAAATCTGGAATCGTCCGACATTGGAAAAAATCGGATACCTTTGTCATAAACATCATGTTGTCGTCCTATCCGATGAGATTCACTGTGATTTGACCGATCCGGGCTGCAACTACATTCCTTTTGCTTCCGTCAATGAAACATGTGCCAATATCAGCATTACCTGCCTTGCGCCAACCAAAGCATTTAATTTGGCAGGATTACAAACGGCTGCCATTTACGTTTCCGATCCGGTTTTGCGCCATAAAGTATTTCGGGCGATTAATACGGATGAAATCGCCGAACCCAATGCGTTTGCCATTCAGGCAGCCATCGCCGCTTTTACCAAAGGGGAAAACTGGTTGGATGAGGTAAGAGCCTATCTGTTTGAAAATAAAAAAACGGTACGGGATTTCTTAAAAAAAGAATTACCGATGCTTGCTTTGATTCCTTCTGAGGCCACCTACCTTTTGTGGATCGACTGCAAAGAAGTGGAAGAAAACTCACCTGTATTACAACAATGGTTGTACAAACAAGCCGGGCTTTATTTATCGGACGGACTGGAGTACGGCCAAACGGGAAAATCGTTTCTCAGAATGAACATCGCTTGTCCGAAAAAGCGGTTGACCGACGGCCTTCTGCGACTGAAAAAAGGCATTTTATCCTATTTGAAAACAAAGGAGTAATCGAATATGAGGTCTGTTTTAATTTTAGTGGCCGGCGGCAGTGCTTCCGGAAAAACCACCGTTGTCAATGAAATCCAAGCCAAATTGAATTCGATCGAAATGACCGTTTTACGACATGACGATTACTACAAAGATCAACACGAAATGGCTTTGGAAGAACGCAAAAAAGTCAATTACGATCATCCAAGTGCCTTAGATAACGAACTTTTGATCCGGCAACTCAAAGAACTTTTAAACGGAAACGAAATCGACTGCCCGACCTATGACTTTTGCATGCATACCAGAAGCGATCAAACCCGTCGGATTAAACCGACCAAAGTCATTTTGTTGGAAGGAATCTTAGTTCTGCAAGACCCGCGAATCCGGGAATTGGCCGATATTAAAATTTTCGTCGAATCCGATGATGATATCCGTTTTATCCGCCGACTGGTTCGGGACATCAACGAACGCGGCCGTAGCTTGGAAAATGTGATCAATCAATATTTGACCACGGTAAAACCGATGTATTATGAATTTGTAAAACCATCCAAACGTTTTGCCGATATCATCATTCCCAACGATAAAACGCACGATGTGGCCGTTGATGTATTGATATCCAAAATCAAAGAAATCATCCGAAAATAAAAAAAGCCCTCCGTTTTCCCATTTTTACATGGTTTAAACGAAGGGTATTTTTTTTATTTTTCTTTGATCATTTCGGCAATACTGGTAACGGTTGTCGCCAGATTCTGCATTTCGGAAGGAACGATGATCTTGGTTGCCTGACCATCCGATACTTTTTCCATCGTTTCAAATGATTTGACTGCCAATACTTCTTTCGTCAGTCCGGCTTCGATCAACATCCGATAACCATCGGCTTGCGCTTGTCTGGTCAACCGAACACCTTCGGCTTCCGCATTTTTGATTTTAAGAATGGATTCCGATTCACCTTCGGCTTTGCGAATCATCGCCTGTTTTTCGGCTTCTGCTTTTAAAATCTGGGCTTCTTTTTCACCTTCGGCTCGTAAAATCTGACTTCTTTTTTCACCTTCGGCCAACAGAATTTTTTCACGACGTTCCCGTTCTGCTCTCATTTGCCGTTCCATCGCATCGCGAATATCTTTCGGCGGTAAAATATTTTTCACTTCCACCCGATTGACCTTGATTCCCCATGGATCGGTCGCTTCATCCAAAATCGCACGCATTTTGGTATTGATGATATCTCTGGATGTTAAAGTGCTATCCAAATCAAGTTCACCAATAATGTTTCTCAGTGTCGTTGATGATAAGTTTTCAAGCGCCGAAATCGGATTTTCCACCCCGTAGGCATAAAGTTTGGGATCTGTGATCTGATAGAAAACAACCGTATCGATCTGCATCGTAACATTATCTTTGGTAATCACCGGTTGCGGATCAAAATCATTGACTTGCTCTTTCATGGAAACGACTCTGGTTACCCGGTCGATAAACGGAACCAAAAAATGAAATCCGACAGACCATGTATCATGATAGGCCCCCAACCGTTCCACGATCAATTTCTGCGTCTGCCGTACAATACGAATGCGCGTAATTAAAATAATGACAATAATAACCAATACAACACTTAAAACAATAACTGCAATTACTCCCGGTTTCATCGACTTACTCTTCCTCCTTTATTTTTTTGACAATTACTTTGTTGCCTTTAAACGTAACGATTTCTACAATTTCGTCTTTGGGAATGCTCTCTGTTTCTTCTTCCAGTAAATTCGCTTGATAAATGATTCCGTTTAATTTCACTTCTCCCGGTTGAAATTTCGAAATCTCCCGCATCACAACTACTTTTTTTCCGACGTATTCGTCGATATTAGTATATCTGGTTGCGTTTAACAAAATCCGTTTGGCAAGCGGTCTGGTAAAGATCATCACAACCAGGGATACAACCGCAAAAACAACGACTTCCACATACCAAGGAATTCCCGGAATAGCCGAAAAAGCCAACGAAATCAACGCACCGAGCGAAAACCAAATCGCAATCAAATCCTGCGACACACCTTCAATGATCAACGTGAACAAAAACACGCCTAACCATATCCAAACCATGTAATTTTCCACTATTTCATCTCCCCTTTCATATCGACGATGATCGCCTTATGCGCCTCATCATACCAAGCATGATAGCGTCTGTATTTATTTTTATCAATTGAAAAACCGAATGTCCGACACAAATAACGAATCACCGACTGCGAACAAATTCTGGCATACGTTTTCGACAAAGAAATCTTAAGCAAGGATGATTCTTTCAATTCACCGCTTAAAGCATAATCTTTATTGATCATGTAAATATATACCTTTTGTTCTTCCTGATCGACAGCCAATCGAATCCGGTACGCTTCGTTGCAATATTTTAGTAGAGTTTTATTGATGGTAATATGATGATCGTAGATGCTGACAACACCCGAATGATCGTCTTTTTCATAAAATTCCAACATTATTTTGACCTCCTTTACAATACTATTATACCATTACATTATAATATATTCAAGAAAATTCAAAATAATTAATGGAAATGTCCTATTGTTTCAAATACGTTTTTTCTTCGTCGAACCAAATCAAACCTTCTTTGTACAAATTGCCGTAAGCACGTTTAAACGCTTTGCGCGATAAAAGCGGAAAATAGCGCTCGACTTCTTCTTTGGTGGATTTGGCGGTCAATTTCAAAAAGGCATGACTTTTCAAATATTCCAACAAAAGTTTTTTATCGTCATCCATTAAAATCTCTTTGTGCTCGTTTAACGTTCCGTAAGCTTCATGATCCAACATTTTCGTGATGGTAACCATCACTTCCTCCCCCAAACGAAGCGGTTTACGGTACTGATGAAGCGGTACAAAAACATAAATCCGATCGTCGGTGATCAAACCCGCTCCTTTTTCAGCCAACCGCAAAACAAAAGCCCGGCACCGTTGTCCGGCCGTATAAATCAAATCCGGAGCCAGCGATTTGACATCAAAACGATTGACCGGTTTGGCCATCAACGCGTTCTTTTTCATTTTAAGTTCCAAAAACAACCGATCGCCCACTTGCGGCCAACGCTGTTCATCATACGGCAGATAGTCTTTGGAAACCAGTAAATCTTTCGGTGTTTGATTGTCCACAAACACACCGATTCCCGGCAATACTTGGACTACTGTGGCAAAAGCGGGTTTGCCCATTTGCAAAACAGTCGGATGCATGGTAGCAGTCGGACGGTTTTCTTTGTCGGTATAGATATAAACATCGACCATTTCGTCTTTTTCAAGCACTTTGGCAGCCTGTTTGTAATGCATCAAAATTTCTTTTTCTCCATCCGAAAGCATATAGCCCAAATCCGATTGACGCACTACTTTCAAACGGTTGATTTTTCCGATTTCTATCAATTTCGATCCCCATCCTTGTAATTTCTGTCTGTTTGTTTCAAATACATCTCTTTGCGTTGTTGAAAAGTTTTTTGGGCAGGTTTCTTTTTCGTTTCATACTTTCGCACCAATTCCTTTTCTTTTTGCGTCCATTCTTTCATATTAAATTCTTGACTCCTTTATTCCTTTTTCCGTCAAATACTGAATCAACGCTTTGATATTCTGTTCCGATTCGTACGTATCGGTTGTATGTGTCGCATAAAAAATTTCAATAAAATTGCGATCGGCCGTATATAAAGAAAGACAGTTCATCGCAATATTGATTTGGCGCAAATGATACGATTTTATCGTATCGATTGGCAGCGTAAAGTCTTTTTGCGGTACTAATTTTTTAGTTAAAAACGATAACCGTTGAAAATAAATGGTATTTTCTTTAAAAGATAAGATAAAATCGGCCGTTCCTTCCAAATAGATCTTTCCGATATTTTTTTTCAGCATGACGACAGCCGGTTTATGCCCTTTTAGTTTTCGTTGTGTTCTTATCTCTAAAACAATCTCTTTTCGGTTCATAAGATCCTCCTTGTGATTAATTAATTGTACCATACAATTTTTTTTTTTACAAATTTAACTTTTTGCGGTTGACAAGCGCTTTCATAAGTGATATGATAATAGTGTAAAGAAAGACTTTTCAAATAATCTCTCCCAAAACGGAAAAAAACCTTGTCGTGATGATAAGGTTTTTTTCTTTTCTATCAATAACAAATCAAAGCGTATTTCTTTTTACCGCGTCTTATAACGATAAAACGATGTTCGATTGCCTGCGTACAAGATAAGGTAAAAGCTTCATCCGTTACTTTTTCGCCGTTGATGCTGACAGCCCCGTTGCGGATAAATTCCCGCGCTTCCCGTTTCGATGATGCAAGAAAAAGAGCAATCAACGCATCGACCAGTGTTCCGGAAAAATCTTTGATTTGCGGCAAATCGTTAAATCCCATTGCGATTTCGTCGGCCGTTAAGTTTTTGATGTCTCCCGAAAACAAAGCATCGGAAATTTTGAGTGCCTGAAGGTAGGCTTCTTCGGAATGAATAAACGTAATCACTTCTTTGGCAAGTGCTTTATGAGCCTCTCTTAGATGTGGTTGCGTTTTGTTTTTTTCTTCCAAAACCAAAATTTCTTCTTTGGAAAGGAAGGTCAAAAATTTCAAATAATCAATGACTTTATCATCCTCGGCATTGATGAAAAACTGATACATGTCATAAGGCGACGTTTTATTCCGATCCAACCAAATAGCCTGGCCGTTGGTTTTACCGAATTTAGAACCGTCGCTTTTGGTAAGAAGCGGCATGGTAAATCCGTAAACTTCTTTTTGTTCTTTCTTACGAATCAGTTCAATTCCCGCCGTAATGTTCCCCCACTGATCCTGACCGGCCACTTGAAGTGTACAGCCTCTGTTTTTGTACAAATGCCAAAAATCCATTGCCTGCATGATCATATACGAAAACTCCGTATAGGTAATCCCCTCATCCAAACGCCGTTTGATGATATCTTTATTCAGCATATAATTGATATTGAAATATTTACCGAAATCTCTTAAAAAATCGATAAACGATATTTCTTTCAACCAATCGTAATTATTTACCACTTCGAATCCGAATAAGGTTTCCGCCTGCTTTTTCAAACAATTGAAATTGTGTTCGACGGCTTCTTTGGTAATCATCGGCCGTTCGCTGTCCGGCTTGGGATCCCCGATCAACCCCGTTCCGCCGCCAACCAGTAAAATCGGATGATGACCGGCATCTTTTAAACGTTTGCTGATTAAAAAACTGGAAAAATGACCGATGTGCAAACTATCTCCCGTCGGATCGGTTCCGATATAAAACGTCATTCCACCCGCATTCAATTTTTCCCGTAAAGACGGATCGGATACATCTTTAATCAATCCGCGCCATTCTAATTCTTCGTAAATTCCCATATTTCTTCCTTCTTTCTGTTCAATAAAAAAGTCCTTAAGCCCAAAAGCCTAAGGACGGGTATTCCCGCGGTACCACCTTAGTTCCGTCTTTTCAAACAAGACAGCCCTCTTTTATGTTCGTTTCTCCCGAAGTGTAATTCAAAATAAAGCAACTGTCTGTTTTCACCAACCACAGACTCTCTTTAAAAATCAACTTTATTTTTACTTGGTTTCGTTCCTCAAAACGATTTATTTGGTTGAACCCCTTTTCACAATCCGATAAGGCAATAAAATTTTATTGTCTTTAACTTCTTCCTGTTTCATGATTTTTGTTAACAACCGCATGGAAACAGCACCTATATCATACACCGGTGTATCCACACATGTCAAGTTCGGACGACTTAAAATAGCATACTTTGTATTTTGCAATCCCACCACATCGATATCTTGAGGGATCGCCCGATTGTTTTCAATGGCTACATTCATAAAACTGATCGCAATACTGTCCCGAACAGCCAAAGCCGCATCGATTTGGTTGGATTTGAAAAATTCCGTAAAATGCAATTGATTGATCGACACATCCCCGCTTGTTCTGAAAATACGCGGTTCCAAGCCGGCCTCCTTCATCGCGTCCAAATAACCGGCTTCTTTTTTACCATTGATCGAATAACGACGAACCGTCGAAAACAAATAAACGTTTTTCCGACCGTTGGCAAGCATTTTTTTGGTAATATCGTACGTTGCGCTTTCATAGTCGATCGCAACCGACGGGATATCTTCATCTTCGTAAATAACATTGGAAAGGACAATCGGAACCATCGATTCTTTAACGAAATCAATCGCCAATTTCATTTGTTCTTTATCCAATTCATCATTTAAAAACAAAATACCGTCCACTTGTTCGGCAACAACAATCCGCATGGCATTCTGAATATCCTCATCCGCACCGATCGAAAAAATTTTGATGGAATATTCATACTTCTTGGCAATATCGATGATTCCTCCTAAAAGTTGAGCCGTAGAGGCTCTGGATACATCGGCCATGACAATACCGACCGTTGTCGTTTTACGACTTGCCAATCCCCTTGCGATCGCATTCGGACGATATCCCAACTCTTTGATAACCTGTAATACTTTTTCCCGTGTTTGGGCATTCACTTTTTCAGGATTGTTCATAACCCTACTAACCGTAGCAAGAGAAACTTTGGCAGCTCCTGCCACATCGTAAATCGTTGTGTTCGCCACTTTAACTCACCTCGCATTTGCTTTAATTATAACATACTCCCATTTTGATTTCAATTCTTTTATGAAATCGTTTTTATTACGATCAAACCGACGCTTTTCTACAAGTTTTCTTTGGATTTGACATATTTTTCAAAGACCTGATCGATGATTCCCGCTCCGATAAAACAGACAACCCCTTCTTGTTCCGCCAATAATTTTTGTTCTATATCCTCGCTGTATAATTCAAAGCCCAACGTTTGATAAACCCTATTTTCTTCTTTTTGATGATGTGTTTCCCTGCAACTGGTAAAAAGACGATACAAATAACACCGATCAAACAAAAGCAACGCTTCTTGAAATTTTTTTTCAAATGTTTTTAATCGACTAAGTGTGTGCGGTTCGAAAACAGCAATGATTGTTTCTTTCGGATACAACGCTTTTATCCCGGAATAGAGCGCTTGGATCTCCGTGGGATGGTGTGCATAATCGCAAATCAAAACCTGACCGTTGATTTCTTTTTGTTCCATTCTTCTTTTGGGCATAGCGAAACTGCTGATTCTTTGCTGAATAAACGTATCCGTCAAGCCGAAGAATTTGCCGACCAAATAGGCTCCGACAAAGTCGTAGGCCAAATGAAGCCCCACATACGGAAAATAAAACGACTGATTTAAAATGCGAATCACGCTTTGTCCTTCTTTGACCTCATATTGAAAGACCACATCGTTTTTTGAATTCAATCCATACGTAATCACATTGGGAAAACGCAAAGAAACGGCATCGCCGTTTAAAACGACCAGTTGACTTTGTTGAATAAATTTAGAAAAAGAATCGCGGTAGGCCTCTTCCGTTTTAAAAAAATCAGGATGATCGTAATCGACATTCAATACCAATGAAATCGCCGGATGATAGTTTAAAAACGTATTGCGATACTCGCAAGCCTCCAAAATAAACGTTTTCGAAAAAGAATGTTGACTTTCACCATCTCCGATTAATGCCGTCGAATCGCAAATGATATGCGCCAACAGTTTGGTTGTGGTCGTTTTTCCGTGACTGCCGCTGATACATACCCATTTTTTCAAACGGTAATAGTAGTTCAAAAAATCCGGATAAAAAAGCATTTTATAGTGCATGTTCCGAAGAAATTTCGTTACACTGTGATGATGGTAGGCATTGCCGATAATATAAAAATAAGAAGGTTTCAACCGCATATTGGAAAAATCATCCAATTGGACGGATTCCAAGCCGCAACACGTATAAAAATGATCCGCCACATCGACGCCTTTGACCAAATGTCCGTCGGCCATCAACAATTTTGCAAGGGCACTCATGGCAGCCCCTTTGATTCCAACCAAATAAAAAAACATAGTATCACCTACTAATACTATGCGGCATTCAAAGCATCTTATACGACTTTTTTATATGACCACTGATACTTTTTCAAATCGACTTTATGATTTTGATTCAGCACGATCCCTTCTTCTTCCAACAAAGCGCGTTGATTGGGAAAAACTGCCGATAAACGACCGTCTGAATGAATCACCCGATGACATGGATAGATTCCGAAGGAATCGGAAATGCTTAAGATTTTTCCGACCAAACGGGCATTTTTCGGACAATCGGCCAATTCGGCGATTTGCCGATACGTTGCGACATATCCTTTCGGAATCTCCGAAACAATCGCTAAAATTTCAAAAATAAACGGTTCGTTTAAACCTTTCATGTTTTCCACCGGTACCTTTCATTTTATTTATTTTACAAAAAAAGCGCAAAAAGAAAAGAGGATTTCTCCTCTTTAGACGATTTTAGGCCGAAAGCGTAAAATCAAGTGCCGCATCGGTAATGGAATGATAAAACGTTCCTTGTTGGTAATAGTAATAAAAATCGCTTTTTTGCGTGAACAAACCGATGATTGTTTTAGAGCCGTCGTTTAAATGATCACACTCCAGCAAATACCAAATTTGGCCGTCGATTTCATATTCAATCAACCCATCTGAAGAATCACGCCGAATATAAAATCGTGCTTTATCTCCTAAACTTTGATCGACGTTACGACGCTCGTGATAAACCAAAACCGTATCGATTTTTTCAATTGAAGGCATAACATATCGAATCCAATATGCCATAGCAAGCATATTCACAAGATCGCTTTTCGACGTTACGGAAGACGAGTCGATAACATCAATGACCGGGGCATTGTTTCCTGTATCGTAGGAAATACGGGTCGAAAGTTGCGATAATTCTTCTTCAAACGAACGCCGTCTGAATATTTCATACGTCATGTTTCGAAAATTGGATTCCTTAACATTATCCAGTGCATTATAAAGTGCGTATTCCAACTGATTGTTAGTATGACCGATAAAATGGCAATGGTCAATGGTCGTAACAGAAACTCCATCCACCGTACCTACTGTCATATTTTTATTCAGCGTTAATCCACTCACTAGATTTTGGGCTCGGTTCAAAGGCATTCGACTCAAATCAAATGTAAGAGCGCGCGGATAAGAAGCCAGTTGTTCGTACCAAGAAGGCAGATACAAAGATTGCTTTTTAAAATCAATTTCCTTGCCGATGCCGACATTGGGCAAAACAATTCGCAGTGCATAGTCATGTTCGGTTTCACCGTCAATCGTGTAATGACCGTTCATTGTTACTTTTTTCGTTTCTTCCACCAGACCGGAAACCGCATCGTAAACGGCAACATCCAGCGTGTAAGAAAAAACATTTTCCAAACCGAAAAGAATCGGCACAATGCCGTCTAATGCATTACTGGTAAAACGACTGACCGCAAATTGCGAAAAATCCAATATGACAATCAATTCTTTTTCGATCATACAAGGCGAGTTTTCATAAATGGCAAACGATAAAATCGGATCGTGTTCCGATACCGCCAGTCCGTTGGCGATCAACTCATCATCGCTCATTGTCAAACCGGAAAGAACGGTTCCGTCTTCAGCCAGTAAATTCCCGTCCTCATCGCATTTGTATCCTCGAAGTGTATAATTGGCTCTTTTCAATTCGGATAAAGTAGATAAAGGCAAACTATTTTGAACCGTCATGATTCCCGAACCCGAATTGATATTGACGGAAAATCCGCCTGCTTCCAATATCGTTTCCTGCGTTTCCATTGCCTCCGGTGTAGAGGGAACAACAGGTACACGAGAAAATAAAATCGAACCACTTCCCGTCAATTCTTTTGAAGAAAAAGCAAAGACGAAAAGAGGGGTACCAACCAAGCAGATCACCATTAACAGGACCGCAAGCATTGTCGCCGTTTTCCGTATGTTCCAAAATTTATTTTTCAACCGCAACCACCTCCGTTGCCTCCTTTTCCAAAGACGAAGTCGCTTTTTTATCCGAAAAAGGAAGCGGCATCTTCAAAGTGATTTTCTTCACGTATCCGATCGCAATCAATTCTTCTAAACTCAACAACGGCGGAGCATAATCCGTAAATGCATCCTCTTGTTTGACGAAAGAGAACTCCGCAACCAATTTCAAAAACAATTCTTTGGCATATTGGATGCCTCGATCGCTTTTTACTTTCAATTCGGCTCGGTAAGAAGAAAGCCATTTGTTTGTTTGACTTTTATCGTTAAGATGGTATTTCTTTTCCGGGATTTCTTTCGGGTCGAGTGCGTAATAAAGAACGATCTTTTTCCCTCTTATCTTCAATCGCACCAGCGGATTTCGCCCCGCTTTAAATGTTTCGCCGCTTTTGGAAATTCGACTTTTCACCCCACGATACGACAAAAAAAAGTTTTTAAGCGTATTGTAACGTTGTTTGATCGATTCATCGGCAACCGACAATCGTCCTAAAAACGACCATTTATATTGAATGGATAACACGGGTTCTTCAACGACCGGTGATTCTGTTTGGGGTTCTGCTTCTTCTTTTTCGGTTAAAATCATAATCAATTCCCAAACCAAATAAATAATCATCAACAGACAAGGTAAAATGATCAAAACGATAATTCCCGACCGTGAAGCCGCAAACCGCAACAAACCGTTTAAAAAAGAAGGCAAGCGCTGCCCCGTTCCCAATACAAAATCGATCGGAACATAAAATCCGTCGTCACTGACATTGCTGCTTCCTTTTGTCAAATAACACATTCTGCCGAGATCATCGACCTTGATATCGATAACCTCGTGAATCCAAATATTGTTCAAATCAACGGAAGAAGGATCAAACCAATCCGAATACTCGGCGGTTGCACGATAAAAAACAAGAATATCGCCGATTTGATAGTCAGATTGTTTGGATATGGAAACAACATCGCCTAAATACAAATCACTGGCTTCCATACTGTTTGATTGGACAATTCCCAATCGAAAACCAAAAAAATCCTTTCTCATGGAAAGGGTGGATACAACCATACTGATGGAAAAAAGAAGAACGAGCGTAAACAGAATATCCAACGCCAATCCAAAAGAACGTTTTAACTTTTCTTTTTTTAAATCGTGCATCGTCTACCTCCTATTCACACTCGCTTCATTCCGCCTATTCAGTTGCCGTTTTTGTTAAACTTAAATTGAAATTAAACATTGCCGTATCGTCCGATCCGGATGCTTCCCCGGTATATGTAATTGTTACGGTAAATGTTTTTTCACCGGCTGCAGCAACCGTTGCCGTACCACTTTCCGAAACCGAAGCCGTAAACGGTTTTGATTCTTCTACCGTTGCTGTTAAAACGACATCGATCGAATCACTTTGAAAATCATTTTTCACTTTTACGGTAAACGTCTTAGCAGCCGTCATATCGGAACTTGTAAATTCCAATCCCGCTACCGCAATATTATTTTGTGTTTGTGTTCCCGGTTTAAATGTGATTGTTTTTGTAGCCGATGAATCAAATGTAACGCTTGAAGATTCCGAAGATTCCAGTGTGACGGTTGCATAAACATCACTTCCCGTAAAACTTAAATTACCGCTTCCGGTTACGCTTACTTGAGTAGCCGCCCAAATTCCCACGCATAAAGTGGCTACCACCAATACCAGCGACAAGACGGTTGAGATGATTCTTATTCTCTTTTTCATGTTTCTTTCCTTTCCCCTTTTTTACGATTTGAGTCGTATTATATTAGATTGCGTTAATAATTTATCACGCAATTTTCATTTTGTCAAGCGCTTTCAATCATAAAAATTACATAATTTTATTTTTATAAAAAAATCTGCCTTGTCGTTCGGTGAGTTTGCCTACGACAAAGCAGATATAGGTGGCTTATTGTTGTTTTTCGAATAGTTCGGATGAAACTCTTTTATACAAATAATCGATGATATCTTTTCTTTTGACAATCCCGATATACATCCCTCTGTCATCCACCATGGGGATGAAGTTCTGTTCTTTGGATAAATCCATAACCCCGTTAATCGCACCGTTGATATCCAAAGCCCGATACGGACGATATTTTTCAATATCCCGAATCTTTACTTCTTCGGCCATATGAAGATCGAAATCGCAATGATTTTTTATAAACCGCAAAAGATCTCCTTCCGAAAGCGTCGTTATATAGTGACCTTCTTCGTCGATAACGGGAATAATCGTAAATTTATGATAATCCATCTTTTCCAATACTTGCCGAATCGTGCTGTCTTGATCGATGTAAAACGTCTTACTTTTCGGTGTCAAAAAAAACATTAAGTTTACCAACTGCCTAACCTCCAATTCAATACTTTCCTCTTTTATTATACCCGTTTCTTATGCGATTTCAAGAAAGGTTTTTAACTTGCAAGCAGTATAGAATAATTCCACCCGCCACACTGACATTGAGCGATTCGGTATTGCGCATCGGAATATAAATATTCTTTAATCCGAGTGCCTTGACTTCTTCGGAAATTCCGTTTCCTTCATTACCCAATATAACCGCGATCTTGGAAATAGGCGGCACTTCCGAAAGAGGCATGCCTTGGGTCACATCCGTTGCGAAAATTTGATAATCCGATAACGTAGCAATAAGGTCAACGGTTTTACCGAAAGCAAAAGAAAGTTTAAAAATGGCACCTTGAGAAGCACGGATCACTTTTTCATTGAATAGATCAACCGATCCTTGTCCGACCCAAAAATTGGTAAACCCAAACGCGGCGGCACTTCGCATCAAAGCCCCCATGTTCCCGGGATCCTGTATCCCATCTAAAATCAAAACCGGGTCGCCGGTTTTCGGTAAAAATTTCATTTGACACAAACCGATTTCTCCAACCAACGTATCGGTACTGCAAATTTTACGCATCAAACTTGCCTCAATCTGCGTATACCCTTCTTTTTCCTCAATGGAAAAAGCCTCCAGTAAAACACCGGCCAACCGGGCCTCTTGGACAAGGTGAGGCCCTTCGACAAGATATTGTCGGTCTGATTTGCGATATTTGGCTTGTTTTAAACGAATCAACTGTTTGATTTTTTTATTATCTGCTGATGTAATCATACTTTCCCTCTTACATAATCGTTTTGCGGGCAAATTTTCCGACTAAATTTTTTGCCGGCGCAATCACTATAAAAACTTTCGGATCGATTGTTAAACAGATTTTTTTGGCCCGGGCAATTTCATAGGACGTCAGAATCACAAAAGCATCCTTTTTAATTTCATGCGTATAGGCTCCTTCGACACTAATCAACGTCACACCTCGTCCAAGTTCGCTCATCAACCGCGTCGATATTTCGGTGATATGATTGGAAATGATGTCCAATCGGACATAATTGTAAGCCGTATGGATTTTATCGATGATCAGCGAAGACACGATGATCCGTATGAACGTATACATGGATATTTCCCAAGCATGGGATAAAACACCGCCGCCGATAAACGCAATACTGCAATTTAAAATCATGGTAAACGTTCCGATGGAAATACCTTTTTCAATCGAAAGCGCTTGGGCGACAATATCCAATCCTCCGGTCGACGTTCCGAATCGTAAGGCCAGTCCGTTGGCGATTCCGGTTACCAATCCGCCGATAATGGCAAATAACAAGATATTGTCCGCAACATCGATTCCGAAGGTATATACCGGAATAAATCCCATCATCAAAATCGACTGGATCAATACGGAAATCAGCGAATAAACCGAAAAGCGGAGCGAAACTTTTTTTAGTCCGTATATAAAAAGCGGAATATTGAATAAAAAAGTAAATACACCGAGCGGAATATCCACATCAAAAAGAATTTGAATCATCTGCATGACGATTTGAGATACACCTGTAATTCCGGCTGCATAAAGATTGGCCGGGGTCAAAAACCACATAACCCCCAATGAATAGACAACCGATGTCGCCAAAACGATCAATAAGTGCATTCCTTCTTCATAAACAACCTTTTTTTTCATCGAAAGCTCCTCACAATTAAATAATGAAATCATGGATATTATACTCTGAAAACCAAAGAAAAAAAAGAGGCAAAAACGGCTTTGCCTCTTTTTGATTTGAAATTAGTTATTTTTACCTTTTTCAAAAAGTTTCTTAGTCATTTCCCCACCGATTCGACCATTTTCTTCGGCAGTGGCATTTTTACCCGGTTGAATACCTAATTCAGAAGCTACTTCCTGCTTTAAAGCTTCCGTATCTGTTGTTTGTTTCGCACGTTCAACCGCACGTTTGGTGATATTACCACCGATAGAACCGTTTTCTTGAGAAGTTCTGGAAGCACCTGCATTCGAAGTATTGGACATGGAATTCTTCTTCGTTGCCATAATTTCACCTCCTCACAGTAAGTATTTTTACCGTGACGGACAAAATTATACAAATAAAGTTATTTCTTTTGGATTTCTTTTAGAACCTCCCGTACTTCCAAACCGAACATCGTCAGATCCAAATCACTGTTTTGATCGATCACAAGACTTTGGACATGCGAAACGGCCTCATCCACCAAAGTTTCGTAATCAAAGGCCTGTTCGTAGGCTTCGGCTTTCCATAATTTAGGTGCCGTTGCCGGTGCTTTGGGAACATAAACCGTACAACAATCCTCAAACGGACGAATGGAAAGATCGTAACAGTCGATCTTTCTGGATAATCGGATAATATCCGTTTTATCGTACGTACAAAGCGGCCTTAAAATCGGAAAATTCGTTACACTGTTGATCGTATTCATGCTTTGAAGCGTCTGACTGGCTACTTGCCCGACCGATTCGCCGTTAATAAGACAAAGACAATGCCGTTTAAGGGATAATTTTTCGGCAATTCGATACATCATGCGGCGCATAATGGTGATATTATAACTTTCCGGTATATGTTCTAACAAAGCCATATGCAGTTCTTTAAACGGAACCATATGCAAAACAATCCGATCCAACGGTGCATAACGCGCTAATTTTTTAACCAAATCCACCACTTTTTGAGCGGATTCAATGGAAGTAAGGGGCGTTGATTCAAAATGAATACATTCGATTTCCACACCCTGTTTCATCGCCAGAAAGCCGGCTACGGGTGAATCGATTCCGCCCGATAACAACAACATCCCTTTTCCGGCCACACCGACCGGATAACCGCCTAAGGCTTTGATTTCCTGATTGTATAAATAACAAAAATCCCCTTTTACTTCCAAATGAAGCGTCAGTTTGGGATGATGCACATCGACTTTCAAAAACTTATGCTTGCTAAGAACATATGCCGAAACCTCTTTGCTGATGGCTAAAGAAGTCAAAGGATACTGTTTATTGGCTCGTTTGGTTTCCACTTTAAAAGACGTTTCTTCTTGAACTAGTTCTTTCATTAAATCCAGAGCCGTTTTTTTAATCGTTTCAAGTTCATTGTCGCATTTGGCAACCAAGGAATAAGAAGAAATTCCGGACACATAATCCAACCGTTTCAATACCGTATCGACCGCTTCGCCATTCAAATGAATATAGATACGGTCGTATGTTTTTTCGATTTTGACTTTTAAGTCGGCCATTTTTCGATCGACCAACGCATATAAACGATGTAAAAACTCTTTTTGATTTTTTCCTTTTAACGTTAAATCGCCGAAACGCACCAATATCTGATCGTACATATCCATCCACCTCTTCAATCATTATAGCATAACCCGTTTAAAAGTTCCAATTAAAAAGCACAATCGGATACGATCTTCCGTTTAAAAAGATGTATTTTCGCTCTTTCCGATAAAAAACAATTGACGAAAAAGGGTGTTTATGATATAATTTTTCAGCGTGGGTAAAAAGCAGCTGTCATTTTCTTTATTGCTGCGATCTTAAAGCCTTAAAAGGCATTGCTAGTAATCTTCGCTGCTTTATGGTGAAAACATAATTTAAGATCCGCATTAAAAAGATGACAAACGATTTTACTCCCTAAAAAAAACAGGAGGAAAAAAAGATGTCAAGATTTACAGGTTCTACTTGGAAGATTTCTCGTCGGCTCAATTATTCCGTCAGCGAAACGGGAAAAGAATTGATCAAGAGAAAATACGCTCCAGGTCAACACGGCGCTAAACGCAAAAAATTAAGCGAATACGCTACTCAGTTACAAGAAAAACAAAAGGTTCGTTTCACCTACGGTGTTTCCGAAAAACAATTCAGAAAAACATTCAACGAAGCAGCCAAAATGGATGGTAAAACCGGTGTTAATTTCGTTAAATTATTGGAAACCCGGTTGGATAACCTCGTTTATCGGTTGGGCTTTGCGGCAACCAGAGCACAAGCTCGCCAACTCGTTAATCACGGTCACATTGTCGTAAACGGCAAAAAGGTAGATATCCCTTCTTACCGCGTAAAAGCAGGTCAAACGATTTCTTTAAAAGAAACTTCCAGAAATTTAGTTGTTGTAAAACAAGCGTTGGATGCTAAATTGGTTCGTCCGGAATATTTATCTTACGACGAAAACAAAATGGAAGGTACGTTGGTACGTTTACCGGAAAGAGATGAATTCTTACCGGAAATCAATGAACAGTTGATTGTCGAATTCTATAACAGATAGAAAAAATCAAGGAACTGAAAACCAGTTCCTTTTTTTTTAATATCTAATCCTCTTTATCTTTGAAAAAAATCGAAAAAACCGGAATGGTCAAAAAGACAATCCACCCCGGGTGCCACAAATTCCACCCGAATCCCATTACCAAGAACGCAACGATACAAAGAACCGTATAAATCAAACTGCGTTTTTTACCTAATAAAATCGGAACAACGGGAATGGCAAAAAATACGACCCATCCCGGATGCCATAAACCCCAACAAAAGCCGAGTATAAGATAAACAATCAACGCAATCCACGGTGTTGCGGTCACCAATTTTGTTTTTAATGTCATAAGACCAACTCCTCTTTTTAAAAATTATACCATAACAAAAAAAATTATGCTATAATAATTCGGGTGATTGTACATGCGTATCGGGAAAAACCATCCTGTTCTTGAACTATTGAAACAAATTCATAAAACCAATCATTATCCGAATTTGATTTACAGTGATGATTTGGAAGTATTGAAGATTGCTTCCGGCGATCGGTTTCAAATTCCTTATTTACTGTATTCTTTTGAAGAAAAATTTCAAGCTGAAACCGAAAAACTTCTTGAAACTTTAAAAAACAAAGCTGAAGAAACTTTCGAAATTTCAACAGCAACTTATAAAAAATTCGCATCCAAAGAGAACCATGCGGCGATCCTGGCCGTTATAGAACTTCCTCAAACTACGCTGGATCAACTGAGCCATCGCGACTTTCTTTTTGTGTTGGATCGCTTGGAAATTCCCGGCAACATCGGAACGATTTACCGCACTTTGGATGCCTGTAGTGCAGAAGGTGTTTTATTGGTCGATCCGATCACCAAACGGCAAAATCCCAAAATAACCGCCGCAGCCCGAGGAACAAATCTATTGATTCCGACGGTGGAAGTTTCCTATTCGGAGGCGCTTTCCTTTCTTCTTAAGGAAGGCTATACGATCTATTTAGGCGAACCGCTTTTAGGACAGGATTACCAATCGTATGATTACAAAGGAAAAATCGCCATTGTAGTCGGAAACGAGCGTTTCGGTATTCAAAACGATTGGTACGCCCATCCGCATCAAAAAGTCTATATTCCGATGCAAGGCTACAACAACAGTTTGAATGTCAGTGTGGCGGCATCCATTTTGGCTTATGAAGCCGCTATGAAACGGGGATTAAAAAAAGAAACGTGTTAAAGCACACGTTTCTTTCTTTTTTATTGAATTGCCAAATTACAAAGTTCAATAAAACTATCGGCATCTAACGATGCACCGCCGACCAATCCGCCGTCAATATTCGGTTGTGCCATTAATTCACGCACACTTTTTACCGACACCGATCCGCCGTAAAGAATACGAATTTCTTCGGCGGCTTGAGCGGAATACATTTTTTCGATCAACGAACGAATGTAACCGCAAGCTTCATCCGCCATCTGAGGCGAAGCGACTTTCCCGGTACCGATGGCCCAAATCGGCTCATAAGCGATGATAACCGATGAAAGATCGGTTTCGGCGATTCCTTCCAACGCTTTTTCGATTTGAACTGTCAAAACATCATGTGTTTTTCCTTCTTCCCGTTCTTCTAAGGATTCCCCGCAACAAACAATGGGTTTTAAATGAAAGGCCAATGCAGACTGTACTTTCAAATGAACCGTTTCATCGGTTTCGGCAAAATACGCTCTTCTTTCACTATGACCGATGATGACATATTCCACACCCGTCGATGCAAGCATTACCGGGGATATTTCGCCGGTATAAGCGCCGCTTTCCTTATAATGCATATTTTCGGCACCGATACGCAAATCGTCTCCTTGACGTTTTACCAAATCTCTTAATATAATCGCCGGTGCGCAAATGATCGAATCCAACTGGTTTGAAGAAGGAAGTTTCTCACTTACGGCATAAATGAATTGCAACGCTTCATCCCGCGTCTTATTCATTTTCCAGTTTCCGGCCATTACAGGTTTTCTCATATTTTTTCCGCCTTATCAATGTTATTTTTCAAGAATTGAAGCAATATCCGCAATAGCAGCCTCTGCTTGATCACCGGTCGCTTCAATAACAACATTTTCACCTCTTGGGATCGCAAGCGACATTAATCCTAAAATGGATTTTACATCGATCACCTTATTATGATAATGTAAATTGATATCGACAGAATATTTTGATGCTGCTTGAACAACCTTTGCAGCCAAGCTTGCATGTAATCCTACTGTACTCTTTACCACAATTTGTTTTTGCATATCTTCAAATCTCCTTTAATTTTATTATTCTTTATCGTCAACGCAAGTAATACCCGGAAGTTCTTTTCCTTCCAAATATTCCAGCGATGCACCGCCACCGGTCGAAACATGCGAGAATTGATCCGCATAACCGAGCGCTTCAGCTGCCGCAGCCGAATCACCGCCGCCGATAATGGTGTTGGCATCTTTTAAAGCAGCCAAACGTTCGCACACACCGATCGTTCCGGCTGCATAGTTTTTCATTTCAAACACACCCATCGGTCCGTTCCATACCACGGTTTTCGCACCCTTTAAAACATCGGCAAATAATTCAAGTGTCTTAGGCCCGATATCCAACCCCATGTCATCATCGGATAAATCATCGACCGATTTGACAACACCCGGAACATCGGCAAATTCTTTGGCACAAACCGTATCAACCGGTAAAACCAATTTCGATCCGGCTTTCGCAAGCAGTTCATTGGCCAATTCCAGTTTATCGTCTTCGCATTTCGAAGCACCGATGTTTTTACCCATTGCTTTTAAGAACGTAAACATCATAGCGCCACCGATCAAAATCTTATCGGCTTTTTCACACAATGCTTCGATGACGCCGATCTTATCGGATACTTTCGCACCACCCAAAATGGCAATGTAGGGGCGAACGGGATCATCAACGGCACCGCCGATGTATTTGATTTCTTTTTCCAATAAGAATCCGGCTGCCGTTTCGCTTACATTAGCCGCAATACCGACATTCGATGCCGCTGCTCGATGAGCCGTACCGAATGCATCGTTAACGAATACATCCCCAAGCGAAGCCCAATATTTTCCTAATTCTGGATCGTTTTTGGATTCCTTCTTTCCGTTTAAATCTTCATATCTAGTATTCTGGAACATCAAGATTTCGCCTTCTTTCAACGAAGCGGCTGCATCTTCCAATTCCTTTCCTCTTGTTGCGTTCACAAAGCGAACCGGTTTTGCCAACAGTTCTTCTAAACGCTTTGCCACCGGCGTCATATCGTTTTTTGCCAAATCGGCTTCTTCTTTAATCCGACCCAAATGTGAAAAGACAATCGCTTTCCCACCGTGATTGATCACATACTCAATAGTCGGTAAAGCCGCACGAATACGTGTATCGTCGGTGATTTTTCCTTCTTTCATCGGAACATTGAAGTCCACGCGAATCAGAACTTTTTTTCCTTTTACATTCAAATCTGAAACTATTTTTTTAGCCATATTTAATTATCCTCCAAAAATAAAGCTATTTTTCATTTACATTATATCATTCTATGTTCGGTTTTTCAAATAGAATTAAAAGAAAACGCATCCAGATTTCTTTTTAGAAAAAAATTTTTTTAAGTAAAATCACGAATAATAAAATAAAAAAGAAAACGATGTAAAGAAAAGGCGTCCGATGTCTGATGCGGTATTGATACCGTTCATATAACGTTTTGTTTTGGTTGCGGTTTCGTTTATAAAAAGGCGTAAAAATACAAACCAAAAGACCGCCGGAAAACAAAACGGCGATGCCCATCGTTACCCAAACATCCATACTATCACCATCATTACTATATGCACAAATTACGAATAACGTTTGATCAAATAATCATCGTAATGAATGGGATCGGAATAATATTCATACAATTCTTTTTTCGCTTTCAAACTTCCCAAGCGATACGATTTTTCCAAAAAACGAATCTGTTCTTTCTCATCGGCGATCAAAAAACCGACTTTGGACAGTTGATACAAATAATAACCGCTTTCCGGCTGATAAGAAATCGTCAAATATAATTCGAAAAGCCATTTTTTCAAATTGTCTCCTTTTGAAACCGGGAAAAGCGATAAGTAATTTTTTTGTTTGAAATAAAAGACCGCCTGATACAAATAATCCAAATGTTTTGAGTAATCGGTGTAAGAAATATTGTCTTTGATTTTTTTCAACAGATCGCTTTCTTTGATGTAATTCAATTCTTTCATAGTCGATAAATAAACGGGGAAAGCGATCGAATCGTACATATCTTCTAAAAATGGAGGCAGATAAACCGGCGGTTTCTTAAATTTCTTTTTGTAAGCAACAAAGCATTCGCTTGGAACAAACTCAAAACGATAAAAACGCCTCATAACAGCGGAAAAATAAGAAATATAATCTTGCTTTCGATCCGCACTGCGATAATGAAACACGTAAAGGCGTTCCAAATAGTATTCTTTTTGTTCGTCGATAATTTCCTGAATCGGGGCGATATCGATTCGATTGGCTTTTTGTCGCAAATAAAGTTGATGTCTTTTGCAAATTCCTTGTTGCGTTTTTTGCAACAATTTTTCATGAAATGCCGTTTCCTGCTCTTCCACATCCGCCCAGTTCAAGATTTTATATCCTTCCAAAGAAGAAAGTTCTTCTTTTGGAAAATCCCGTTTCAAATCATTTAAAATAAATTCGGAAGAAGGAACAGCCAGTTCGGTATCAATGGTTGCGGAAATCGCATTCGTCTTTTGAATTGCCAGATAAGCCTGGTTTTCCAAACGGCCACTGATAAAAAGATAAATTCGATACCACTCTTCCACGGTGATCAAGTCTTCATCCACTTCATTACAATACATAAGATCTTCTGTTTTTTTCAAATAAGCGGCATAGGCATCTTCTTTACTTTGATTTGCATGCAATAAATAAAATCTTTCCAAACGTATCACCTTCTACAATTTATGTGAAAAAAAAGCGTCCTAGAACGCTTTAATTTCCGATACGTCTTCTATGGAAAGTTTCAGTGCCGTTGAACGATTATCTTGCAAAACGGTTACTAAAATCAAATAAAGACGAGAAGGCGCGATGGTAAAATTTATTTTTCTGAATATTTTGGGAAAAAGGACAAACTCCATTGTACTGTCTTCCTGGCGAACCGTTCCGGCCAGCATCTTTTCTGATTTTTTGGTTACAATGGGTTTGATTTTATCGAAAACAACAATCAAGCGAACCCGTTGACCAAGCGAAATGGAACTCATCATACCCGCTTGATACTGCTTGGATAATCGATTCAACGATTTGAATAAATCATACGTGATATTAAATCCCAAATACAACCGTTCTTTTTCTTGTAAGTAAGAAAAATCATACTCGCTGGAATCTTCGATGGTATCTTCCAAATAACGATTGAAAATATCATTGTAGATTTCCTTTGATTCCACCAAAGCTTTTTTCGTTTGACCGAACAAATCGAAAGCACCGGCATAAATCAATGCTTCCAAAACATTTTCATTGACAAAACGACAGCGTCTTTTAAAATCCTCAAAATTGGTAAAAAGACCTTTTTTTCGTTCCTCGACAATTTGTAAAGCAATGGTTTCTCCGATCGAATGGATGGTCTGAAACGGCATAAAAAGGCCTAAAGAAGTCAATTCAAAAACCGAAGTGGACACATTGATGTTGGGTTTTAACGTCGGAACCCCCCTTTTGGCAGCATAGCGAATATAACCGATCATCGTTTTGGTTGCCCCGATGACGTTATTTAAAATATTCGAGATAAAAATCGGAAAATGCCGAGCTTTTATATAAAGCATCTGATAACTAAGCAAACTATATGCCACCGAATGGGATTTGTTAAAACCGTAATTGGCAAATTTCAAAATATATTGATAAATATTTTGAGCCACCTCTAAAGAAAACCCTTTTTTCACCGACCCTTTGATAAAAATCTGTTGCATAGAACGCAATTTTTCCTCATCTTTTTTAGAAACCGCCCGACGCAGCAAATCGGCTTGTCCCAATGAAAAATCGGCAAAAACCTGAGCAATTTTCATAATCTGCTCCTGATACACAATAATACCGTAAGTACTTTTTAAAATCGGCTCCAGACTGGGATGAAGATATTGATACGGTTTTCCGTGTCTTCTTTCGATGAATTCGTCGATATTTTCCATCGGACCGGGTCGATATAGCGCCAGAACCGCCACCAAATCCTCAAAACGCTCCGGTTGTAACCGCAATAATACTTTTCGGATTCCATCCGATTCCAATTGGAAAATACCGAGGGTATCGGCTTTTTGCAACAACCGATAACACAACGGATCGTTTAAAGGAATTGTTTTAAGATCTAAACCGGGAATACGATGGATCATCGCATTTAAAATCGTCAAATTCCGAATTCCCAAAAAATCGATTTTCAACAAACCGATCTGTTCTAAATCCGATGCTTCAAATTGCGATTGATACAGTCCGTTTAAGCCGTTTTGAAGCGGAATCAAATCATCTAACGGACGAGCCGATAAAATGATCCCCGCGGCATGAGTTGAAATATGCCGCGGCAAATTTTCAAGCGATTTGACGATGTATAAAAACCGATAAATATCTTCCCGTTCTTTGAATTGTTCCAACAACACATCATAATCTTTTTCACTGATTACTAGTTTGATCAGTTCTTCAATTCGATCATTATCGATTTTCAGTACCCGACCCAAATCGCGGATGGACGATTTTGCCAAAAAGGTATTGTAAGCCGAAATCATACAGACATGTTTGGCTCCGTAAAGTTGCTGAACATAGCGAATCACATCATCCCGACAATCGTCCGGAAAATCGGTATCAATATCCGGCATACTGATTCTTTCCGGATTCAAAAACCGTTCAAACAGCAAATCGTATAAAAGCGGATCGATTTCCGTAATCCCCAAACAATAGGCAACCAAACTACCGACCGCACTTCCTCTTCCCGGACCGACCAGAATTTTTTTCTTTTTGGCATATAAAATGAAATCCCAAACAATTAAAAAATAATCTTCGAATCCCATTTGCCGGATGACCGACAACTCATAATTCAATCGATGACGATACCTTTCCGAAACCTGCCCTTTTAACCGTTTATCCAGTCCCTTTAAACAAAGTGCCTCCAAAAAGGCAAACGAAGAAACCCCTTTGGTATTCGGGTATTTCGGCAGAGAAATCTTTTCTTCAAAAAGATGGTAGTCAACCGAACAAACAAAAGACTCCAATTCCCGTGTTGATACCGGATCGGGATCAAAAGCATAGTTTTCTTCTTCTTTTAAAACAATTTCTTCGCCACCGATTTTCCGTAATGTTTCGTAAACAATCCGATCTTCTTGTTTTAAATAACAGCATTGGTGAAGCGGAAGCATTTTAATTTGCGCCTTACGGCAAAATTCCTGGATCTTGATGTTATCTTCCAAAAGATCCAACCGGTTCGTTGTGGAATATCCCACATAAAACCGCGGATAGGAGAGAAAAGTTTGCAGTTTTTCCAAAACTCTTTCATATTCCCGACGTAAGAACAGACGTTGAACGTAGGAGTTGTTGTAAACCAAAATCAAAGCCAAATGATCAAAAGAAAACGAATTTAAAAACGCGAGGTCCTGAATCCGATTCATCTTTTCTTCCAATTCTGTTGATATTTTAACCAGTTCTTTATAGCCTTCGTCATCGGTTGCATAGACCAACACAAACGACGATTGAGCATCATCGTCCATATATTCGATTTCCAAACCGATGATCGGCTTGATTTTTTCCTGTTTGCAGAACCGATAAAATTTATAACAGCCGTATAAGTGGCGATCTGTCAACGACAAAAAAGAAAAGGAATGCTTTTTAGCCGTTTGAATATAATCGTTCAAATGGATCGTATTCCGCAATAGATTGTATTCCGTCTGACCGTATAAAAATCCTTTCATTGCCGTTTTCTCCTCTGTCTATTTTAAATTATTTTATCATAAAACGGACAGAAGAAAAACCATTTCGCTTATTTTCTTTTCCGAATAAACCGATATCCCAAATAACATACCAACACCAGTCCGACCCCAAGCAGCCCCCATTTTACAACATCATCGCTTTCGGATGATTTTTCGATCGTAAGTACAAAATATTTCGTCGTCGTAAGACCGGAGGAATTCGTAACGCTGGCCATCACTTGATAACGACCTTCTTTCGTATAATCGACTTTCCCATCATCAATTACCAAGGTCTTTAAAATCTCATCGTCGGACGCATCGCTGACAAAAATATAATCTAGATAAGAAAATGACTCTCCCAGCGGGATGTTGATTTCGCTTACTTCCAAAATCGGCTTTTCGTAACTCAATAAAACGACCTTGCAGGAGACTTCTTTTTGTTGGTTGGCATGATCGATGCTGTACCAAATGGTGTACGTTCCGACTTTCTTTTTCAAAGCCGATAAATCCACCTCGACTTCCTCTAAAAGATTGTCGGTTCCATAAGTGGATGTTTGAATATTTTGTTTAAAAAACGAATCATCATACGATCCGGTATAATCCAAAACCAATTCGTCGGACAATAACGAAAGCACCAGTTCTTTGGTATTGACGACTTCCAGTACAATCGTCATTTTACTTTGATTGTGTTGCCGATCTTCGAATGTAACCGTGACATTGTATTGTCCAACTTGATCGGTTGAAAAGAAACTGGCCGAAAGCGAATCGGTCACATCCCCGTCAATTTGATCCGTTGCTTTAAAATAAGGCAAAAGCGATACCGTTTCATATTGTTCGACAACCAATTTTCTATTTTCCAGAAAACATTCGATTTGAGGTGCCTCCAAATCTTTAACAATCACATCTACAACAACTTCGGTAGAAAGAGTCCCGTCAAAGGCCGTAACATAAAGCGGATAAATTCCCGGAATCTGATATTGTACTTGATCGTCCCGAACGGTTATTTGGCAGGAACCGCTATTGTCGGTGGCATGAAAAAGTTGTTGGTAATCCGGATAAGGCGAACCGATAAGATGCGTAATTTCTTTGGGATTCGATTCTGAAAAAACAGGCGGAACATCATCCGTAACCTGAAAGGTCACCAATGTTTTATACCCTTGGCATTGTCCCGGCAAATATTTTTTTTCATACGCTTTGTACCACACCTGATAAGTTCCGATTTTGGTTGTATCGACATCGCTTAACAAATACAGCCAATCACCGGTTCGCTGGTAGGTGATTTCTGCATCTTCCAAAAGATGATTGTCCTTGTATAAGCGGGCAAACGGAATCGTCACGTAAAGATCGATATTGGCATATAACGGCACTTCGATATACGTCTGTTCCCATTCGAAATGCCAGGAAGCGGCATTGCTTTTAAAGGATAACAATAAAAAGAAAAACAAACCCAATCCCCATTTGAAAAATCTCATTGTTCCACCTCTTTGCGATACGATTGATACGCTTTGGTGAAGGCTTTATATCGCCCGAAATGCAAACTGTGCTTACAAAGTTCATCCAAAAAGAACTGACCGTCAAACCTGTTTTTCGTTTTTAAAACATTGGGAAATAAAACATGAATGATCTCATTGTATTGATCTTCCGCCTCATTAATCGCCAAATACGTCAAAATATTGATATTAAAATCAATTTCCAAAATCCAGTCTTCGCTGATTTCATCGACTTTTTTGCGAAAACTTTTCTTATCAAAACAATAGGTATGAAGAAGGGTTGCAAACGGCCTTAAATTTTGATAATCCTGCTGATTTTTCAGTGTGTTTTGGGCCAAATCCAAAAGAAAAGCAAACGAATCAAAATACGATGACTGTCTCAAACAAATCAACTGACCGAACGCTTCTTTCATCATACGGTTTTTCAAATAATACAGTCCCAAAAGATAACGAATAAAAAAAATTTTTTCGAAATCCGACCGTTCCAAACAGTACTCCATTACCGCCGTGGCCGTTTTTAATGTAAACGGATGATTGAGTTTGTAATAGCAAAATAGCGTATACAGTTCCGTCAAATACAAAAACCGATCCTCTTTAGCCATCTTCTTGATTTCCGATAAATTATCCAACGATTCCAAATAATCTTCCTCATAATACTTTAAAACGGCATAAAATAAAACGAAAATCACCAATTCTTTATCCTTCATAACGGTGATAAGTTTCAGCAATTCATCCGCATATTGTTTGGCTTCATATAAAAAACGGTGGGCAAGACAGTAAATCAAAGCGATTAAACGCGTTTTGTAATTATCGAATTCTTTGCTTTGCTGATAGATCTGATCGATTTTTTCCATTTGGTTATCCGCAAAAGAACAGACACATTGGTCTAAGAAATCACGCATTTTAAATAAAAGATTGACTTTCGGCGATTCAAAATTTAATTTTTTACAGATTTCTTTTAACAAATAGCGATTCGGTTTCAATTGATTTTTTTCGACTTTGCATAAATAAGAAACCGAACAAACATCGCCGGCAACAGATGACAGTGTCTGCGACTGCCCCACCCTCCTTCTTTTCAATTCCGCTCCGATTAACTCATAAGCATCGTCGTTGATGCTTTGTCTTCTTTCCAATTCCAATTGAATGGTGCTTTTCTTTTTCATGTTATACTCCCTTTTTTATTTCTCGTTATGATTATAAAATAGGGTGAGTCTATGAACCAACGAAAAAAGGATTGATAAAATATAATTTAATTGGACTGAGTTTCATAACAAATCAGACAGGAAAACGAGTAAATTTGTTCGCCATTTAAAGAAAAATGACTGGTCTGATATTGAATGTCTTTTACTTTGATTTTTCCGTCTGTTAAAAATTTATTAACGGCCTTTTCCAAATCCTGTTCATGTTCGAAATCAAATAACTTTACTTTCATTTTTTTCACCTACGAAGACGATTATACTTCTTTTTTCTGTCAAAAAAAGAAAAAACAGAAACGAAAAAAAGTTTCTGTTGTTCTGTTATTTTTTCCGACAATACAGTTTTAATCGACAATCTTCACATTGGGGATGAATTGCCTTGCAATGATACCGACCGAATAACAACAATAAATGATGGGCCTCAATCCAATCTTCTTTGGGGATGTAGCGACACAGTTGTTCTTCGACTTGCTTTACATCGGCAACAGCCGGCGCATAGCCCAACCGAATGGCCACACGGTGAAGATGAGTATCCACGGGCATAGCCGGTATTTGATACCCGACCGCCAAAACGACGCTGGCTGTTTTTCTTCCGACACCGGGTAACCGTTCCAATTCTTCCCTGGTTTTTGGCACAATGCCACTAAATTCTTCTTTTAATTGTTTGGCCATTCGGATCAAATTTCTAGCCTTAGAAGGAGCTAACCCGACCGGTCGAATGATTTCTAAAACCGTTTCATAAGGAGCATTTTCCAACGCATCGCAATCGGGGAATTTCGCAAATAATTCTTTGGTTACCGTATTGACCCTTTTGTCCGTCGTTTGAGCGGATAAAATCACGGCACAAAGCAACTCAAACACATTTTGATAATCCAACTCGCAAACCGGATTGGGAATCATGCTTCGCAAAGTCTTTATAATCGTATGAGAGGTTGTCTTGTTCATAATTTAGAATAAAACTCCTTGAACACCGAAGGAGCCTCCTTTTTGATTTCGATTTTATTCTTCTGTTCCGCCAGCATCTGCGTTATGGTACGTAAGGATACGACGCGGCGTTGTTGAACTAAAAAAGAAACGGCTTTTTGGATTTCTTCCAACGTATAGTGTTCCTCAAACATCAACGACTGCAATATTTCCAATTCGTACGATGTCAAAACCCGGTTCATGGTCTCCGATAAAAAACGATTGGCTTTTTCGATATCATAGGCTTTATTTTCCTGTGGTTGATCCAAAAGTTTTTCCAATTTTTCAAAAAAAGGAGCAAACGAGACATTTTCCTTGGCATTTCCTTCGTCATAAACCAAAAAAACATCATAAAACCGTCTTTCCATCAACGATGTAACGGATTGATCGATTTTTTGTAACGGAATTAGGACTTGTTCTTGAACATGATCGACGGAAAAAGAGCCATCTTGCTGATAATCCTTTAACAATTGGATCAAAACGATCGCTTCTTCGGCCGTCAATCCCAATTCTTTTAAATGATCTAAAATCAGGCGATCATAAAACAAATAACCTTGTAGGTATAATTTTTCTAACATATCGCTTCTCCTTTCATGATTTTTTGTAATAACTCATCAAATCCGGTCAAAAACGCATGGGTATGAATAACCTCATGTCGAATGATGATTCGTTCGTCTTGAGATGCAAATATCAATTCGTGAATAGCCGGCGCCTGATACAACCGCAACGATTGGATTTTATTCTCATCGATATTCAGTTGCTCCGCAAACATCTTGGCCGTTCCGCTAGGGGCATCTTTTTTGGTTGTCGCATGAATCTCCACAAAATCGAAAATGGCAAACTCTTTTTGACACAGGTCGATTAATTTGCGAAAAAGTTGAATGCCTTTGGCATAATTGGCCGACCAATAAAAAATCGTCTGGCAAGAGGACGCCTCCTCTTGCAACGATTGAATGACCTCTTTTTTATAGCCGGTTGTCCCACTTAAAACCGGAATCCGTTTTTCAATGGCCGATCGTACGATCGGTTCGGCCGAAGGGGACGAAAAATCGACCATTACATCGATCGGATCGCTGATTTCTTCCAAAGCGGCATACGTCGGTACCGTCCGATGCTGTTTTACATCGATGCCCAAAATCGTAAACCGTTCTTTAAAGTACGTGTATAATTGTTCGCCCATTCTTCCGCAAATACCCAAAATGACCATCCGCATTGTTCATCACCTGTTATACTATATGAAACAGTTGAATTCGGCGTGCTTACTTCGCTTCTTTCATCAATGCCTGTTTAGCGGCATTTTGCTCGGCTTCTTTTTTGGTTTTTCCGCATCCTCTTCCCATTAAAATCTCATCCATATAGACAACGGCTTCATAATACTTATCGTTCGCCGGTCCTTCGTCTTTGACGATTTCATAATGCAACGTTCTTTTATCGGCTTGCACCTTTTCCTGAAAAATTGACTTGTAATCTTTGAATTCCATGACCAAATCGTAGTAAGGAAAAACAATTTTTCCGATCACACGATACACCGTTTCAAAATCGGAATCCAAAAACACAGCCCCCAACACGGCTTCAAACGCATCGGCAATAATAGCCGGACGTTGTCTTCCGCCACTGTGTTCCTCTCCGTTTCCAAGCAGTAAATACGCCGAAAGATCGATTTTATCGGCATAAACGTTCAAAGCTTCTTCACAGACGGCTTTCGCTCTTGTTTTCGATAACACACCTTCGTCCAAATGCAATTTATCATACAAATAACGCGACATAGCCAATTCCAAAACGGCATCCCCCAAATATTCCAACCGTTCGTTGCATTCGGTTCCGTGCTCATTGGCATAAGAGGAGTGCGTCAAAGATAATAGCAGCAATTCTTTTCGGATAAACGAGTATCCGATTTTTTCTTCTAGTTTATTGAGCGGCCTCATCTGTGTGCTCCTTCGGCAACGCCGCTACGACTTGTTCGATAATATCGGCCTCAACCATCTCTTTGGCCAAACGAATCGCATTAAAGTAGGCAATCGGATCGGAATTGCCGTGGGCTTTGACAACGACTTTCTGTAAACCGAACAACATAGCCCCACCGACTTCTTTATTGCTCATACGTTTTTTGAATCGTTGCAGATTTTTCCGCATGAATAAATAACCGATCTTGCCCGACAAAGACGATTTAATTTCTTCTTTCAGCATCACCGATAGTGTTTTTGCCGTTCCTTCGATGGATTTCATACAAATATTTCCCGTGAAACCATCTGTCACAACAATATCGGTCGGACAATCCACCATTTCCGTCGGTTCGACATTGCCGTAAAAATCAATATTGGGAAGATTTTTCAAATAGTTATAGGTTTCTTTATCGATTTCCCGACCCTTTCCCGGTTCGGAGCCGATATTTAAAAGACCGACTTTCGGATTTTTCACCTTCAGCAGTGATTTGGAAACAATCGTCGCAAATAAAGCCAAATGGCCGATATGTTCCGGACGCAATTCCACATTGGCTCCCACATCCAGTAACAGACGGGGATGTCCGTCTAAATTCGGTAAAAAAGGACATAATGCCACCCGTTCCATTTGCGGAATTCTTCGAACCAACAAATGACCCCCGACAACCACGCATTGAGTCGGACCGCTGGTCACACAAGCATCGGCATAACCCTCTTTGCAGGCTTTCATCGCTAGACAAAGCGATGCATTCCGCTGATTGCGGATGGCTCTAACAGGATCTTTTTCGCCCATCGACAGTGTTTCTTTTGTATTTACAACCTGAATTCGAGTCGAATTCGTCAACAGAGGCTGAATTTTTTCTTCATCACCGTATAAAATAATTTCCAACGTAGGAAATTTTGCAACAGCCATCATCGCCGCCGGAACGGTGGTTTCCAAGCCGTAATCTCCTCCGTTTGCATCAATTGCGATTCTAATCATATTCTTTGCTCCTTATTCAACATTCTCTTGTTTTTATTGTATCACTTTAAATCGGTAAAAACTAGTTTATTTTTTTATTTTACCATTTCTGACAATCTCGGCTATTTTATGATTTTGAAGAGTGCCGTTTAAATAATCTTCCAAACATTTCCGACTGTCTTTTTGAGCGTATTTAAAAATAACGGCATCTTTTCCTTCCGATGAAAAATTCAATAAAAATCCGCTTTGTTCTTCTCCCAAATAATCACCTGGCCCTCGCAGTTTTAAATCTTGTTCCGCCAGTTCAAAACCGTCGGATGTTTGACACAATACCTGCAAGCGAACGATGTCTTTTTTCGAACTGACCAAATAACAGTAGGATTGTTTCTGTCCTCTTCCGACTCGTCCTCTTAACTGATGAATTTGCGAAAGACCGTACCGTTCGGCATTCAACACCAGCATAACCGTCGCATCGGCCACATCGATTCCCACTTCAATAACCGTTGTGGCAACCAAACCATCGTAACGATGATTTTTAAAATCCATCATCAACTGTCTTTTTTCAGCCGCTTTCATTTTGCCGTGCAAACATGCCAAACGATATGGAAAAAGCATTTCTTCAAAAAGATCGTAAGCCTGCTTTACATCCATTCCGTCCAAAGCGGAACTTTCGTGAATCAACGGAACAACGATGAAAATCTGTTCCCCGTTTGCCAAATGTTTCTTCAAAATTTCTTTCAACAAAGGCAATTGCTCTTCCAATAAAAGTTCGGTAATTACTTGTTTGCGGTGCTGAGGAAGCGTATGAATGGATGAAAGATCCAAATCGCCGAACGTCGTCAACCCCAATGTTCTCGGGATCGGGGTAGCCGTCATATAAAGTGCATCGACATACTTGAATTTTTCGATCAATTTTTTCCGCTGCAACACGCCGAAACGATGTTCTTCATCAATAATAACCAGTCCCAATTTGGAAAATACAACCGAACTTTGAATCAACGCATGGGTTCCGATCAACAAATCGATCCGATGATGCATCAGTCGATACAACACATCTTCTTTATCTTTTTGTTTGATTGTTGAACTGATGAATGCCGTTTTCAAATGCAAATGACCAAACAACCGACAAAACGTATCGTAATGTTGTGTGGCTAAAATTTCGGTCGGCGCCATAATGGCCACTTGATAGCCGGCACTGATGGCAGCAATCGCACTTAAAAAAGCCACGATACTTTTCCCGCAACCGACATCTCCTTGTAACAGACGGTTCATCACCCTCGAAGAATCCAGTTCACTCAAAATAGTATTCAAAGCCGTCATTTGATCCGAAGTAAGCTCATACGGCAGGCATTTAATCTGTTGGTTTACGAGATCCCGATCCCATTTTTTTGGCGGTTTTTCCGTATCTTTGCGCATAAACCGCAACGCTTCTAACTGACAGGCGTACCAAAAAAAATCTTCGTATTTTCGACGCCTTAAAACTTCTATACAGTCTTCCCGACTTTCCGGCAAATGGGCTTTTCGAAGGAGTTGATCCATCGGTAACAGCCGATATTTGGCAATTAATGTTTCGGGAAGGGTTTCATCGATTTCCACACCGGCTTGAAGCGCCGAAGAAACGGCCTGTCGAATTATTTTCGAATTCAAATCTTTTAAACCGTAATCGGTATCGATTCGACAGATAAAATCATCGAAGAAAATATTTTGAATGACAAATTCTTTATTTTCGGCTTTGAACCGGCCGTATAAAATCACATCCGCATCTTTATTCAGTTTGAATCTTAAATAATCGCCGCTAAAGGTGATGCATTTGATTTTTTGACTGTAGAGCCAAATGTAAAAAACGACCGCATTGACATTCCGACGGTATTTGATAAAAGCCGGTCTTGAGGCGATGCGGGCTTTAAAACAAACGAAATCGCCTTCCAACAGATGTTCTGTAGAACATTCATATAACGTGTACTTTTTCGGAAAATAACGCAAAAGGTCTTCCGGTGTATAGATGCCGTACGTATTTAAACGTTGCATGGTTTTTATACCGATTTTACTTAATTCTTCTAATTTCATCGTCCCATCCCTATCAAAAAAGTGGTTGGATCGCTCCAGCCACTTTTTTTTAAAAAATTTATTCTACCGCAATAATATAAGAATAAATGTCTTGTTTTCCCTCAATAATTTCCACTTCAACCTCTTCATTGACCGCTTTACACAAATCTTCTAAAACAGCCATTTCCTCTGCTGCAATATCTTTTCCGCAGAAGAACGTAACGATTTGGCTGTTTTCATCAATGCACTGGTGAAGCAGCGCAACCAAAGCATCTTTCTTTTCTTTGGTCGATACGATGATCTCACCGTTGGCAATTCCCATGAAATCACCTTCTGAAATTTTGATACCGCCGATTTCCGTATCACGAATCGAATACGTCAATTCTCCGGTCTTGACATGATCAACGGCTTCTTCCATCGCTTCTAAATTCGTTTGCATATCGGCTTCCGGATCAAAAACCATTAAAGAAGCATACCCTTGCGCGATCGTTTTGGCTTTCAATACCGCAACGTTTGCATCCTGAACCAATTCAGCCGCTTGCTTGGCCGCCATCACAACATTTCCGTTATTCGGAATAACGATGATGTTATCGGCACAAACCTGTTTCATGGTCTCTACAAAAGCCTCCGTTGACGGATTCATGGTTTGTCCGCCTTCGATGATGTAATCCACACCTAAATCTTTAAACGTCGAACTGATTCCTTCTCCGAAACATACCGCAACCAAAGCGAAATGTTTCCGTTTGGCAGGGGTACTTTGTTGTGCCCCGGATTGTAACTGGGAATGTTGCAGGCGCATATTTTCGATTTTAAGCGTCACAAATTCTCCGTGCCGCTGAGCCGCTTCCAAAGCTCGTCCTGGATGATTGGTATGGACATGAACTTTACACAAATTATCATCTTTTACAACGACCAAAGAGTCTCCCAAATAAGATAAAACCGATTTCAAAACGCTCTCATCGAAATTCGCGGGATCTTTCAAATCCAAAATAAATTCCGTACAATATCCGAATTTAATTTCGACATCCAGATTTTCGGCAGCCGACTTGCTTTCTTTAACGGAATCTTCCTTGGCTTCCAGCATTTTGCCATCCAAAGCCATGATCATCCCTTTTAAAATTTCGACAAAACCGGCACCACCGCTGTCCACAACACCCGCTTCTTTTAAAACCGGCAGTAGATTCGGTGTATTCTGTAACGATTTTTCCGCAGACGTATAGTAATATTTCAACAACGCATTAATCGTTTTAAAAGAAGATAGTTTTTCTTTCGTATGTTCGGCAGCTTCTCTTACCACCGTTAAAATCGTTCCTTCAACCGGTTCCATAACGGCTTTATAAGCCACTTTATAACCGGATTCCAAACAATTCATAAAATCTTCTATCGTCAATTCATTATGCGACAAATTTTGCATTCCGACATAAATACCGCGAAAAAATTGCGATAAAATAACTCCGGAATTGCCTCTTGCTCCCATCAAAGCACCTCTGGATAACACCTTTCCGACTTCGATAATGGAACTGGATTCACAGGAACTCATTTCCCGAACCCCCGACATAATCGTCATTTGCATATTGGTACCCGTATCCCCATCCGGTACGGGAAAGACATTTAATTCATCCACTTTTTTGTGGTTGTTTTTCAAATTAATTGCGCCGTTCATGATCATTTTCTTAAAAAGAACGACACTGATACTACTGACAGCCATTGCAATCCTCCTAAAATTATTAAAATAGAATTATATCGTTACGTAGTTTTAAAAACTACAAAAGTTACCAAAATCATTCGTTCAAAATCATTATCATTGATCAAAATAAACCGAAACATCATCCCCTAAGAATCATCTAAATGTTATATTCATTTAACATTATAGCACTTTATAAGCAAAATGTAAAATATATTTTGCTATTTTGCGGTCTGTGCCTTTAATACTATAGCAATATTTATAAGAAATGTCAAATTTTAATTCTTTAAAATTCTATTTAAAAAGCATTTTTTTGAAAAAAACCAAGAAAAAAACTTGCAAACAGTTAAAAATTAAGTTATAATATTTAGGCTTGATGAAAATAATTTATCGTCATAAGGAGGTAAACGATGGCTAAATGTTATGTGACCGGCAAGACAACAGTAACCGGTAATAAAAGATCCCATGCTTTAAATGCGACACGTCGTACATGGAAAGTCAATCTTCAAACGGTTCGGATCAAAGATGAAGCAGGAAACGTTAAGAAAGTCAAAATTTCCGCCAGAGCTTTAAAAAGCGGTAAAATTGAAAGAGCTTAATTTTGATCTCTTATGATTGATTGAATGAATAAATGAATTGGCGAAAGCCAATTTTTTTATTGCCAAAAACAAAAAGCACCGCCCCCTCGGCAGTGCTTTTTTTTACTCAATCGATCAAATAATTCCCCTATCTCTTTCCATATAGATGAAAAAAGATCCAAAAATGTTTTTTCTCTGTTTTTAATTTCAGCAAAAAAACCGCCGATGAACAAACATTCAATCGGCAGTTGAAACGATATTTTTTTATTGATTTGACAGACGGAATTTAGCTTATATATCCTTATAAGCCCTTATGATAATCCTCTGCAAGCAGCTTAAAATAAGGCTTTTCTACATATCACTTTATTTCTTTTTATAACTTTTTACAGTGTGATTTTGGAAAGTCGGGCACCATTTGGGCACCACGAGTTTTCAAATCCTTTCTCAAATTATCATTTTTGTTTTATTCCTCTCCTGCCTTTTTAGCGTAACCTTTGGAAGAACAAACATAGCAAGAGGATCCCCTCTTCCAAAAAATGACTTGCCGGGAAGAATTCCAAACCCTCTGTGTTTTATATAAATGGCTATCCGAAAATACTCCTCAAACGAGATTGAAAACTAGCAGGGACTATGTTAAGATAAAGTAATATAAAATCGAAAGGGGGATATGGTATGAAAAGTGCAGTTATGGATATCTTGAACAAAACGAGGATGGTGACTATATTTTAACCATCCCGAAAAATGGAGGACTTTATGTTATTAAAATTTCAAAATCTAACAATTAGAAATGCAAATGTTGATGATGCTGAGCAATTAGCGACATGGTGGAATGACGGTACCATAATGGCACATGCAGGTTTTCCCAATGGTATTGGTCAAACGGCGAAAGATATTGCCGATAGTCTTAAAAATGATAGCGATAACTCTTATAGGCGCTTAATTATTGAGGTTGACCACATTTCTGTAGGCGAAATGAATTATCGCATCAAGAGTGAAGCCACGGCTGCAATAGGAATAAATATTTGTGACTTTTCGCTGCACGATAAGGGATTAGGGAAAGTGCTGCTTAGTATGCTTATATCATCACTATTTTCTGATATGGGATGTAAACGAATCATTCTTGACACGAATGTCAACAATAAAAGAGCACAATATGTTTACGAAAAACTCGGCTTCAGAAAACTACGAGTTTTGGAAAACTCATGGAAAAATCAGCTTGGGGAATTGCAGTCATCTATTGATTATGAAATGTATCAAGAGGACTTCATAAACTTCGCAAAATAAGTACATAACCCGCAGAGGGTAGCATAGTCAGTCGTCCCCGTCAATGGTAAAACGCCCGCCACTGACTCCGCCTGCCCTTTACTTGTTCGGTAATCAAGATGGCTAGAGCAACGAGTGCTTTCGCCATCTCTCCATAGTTGGGGACGAAAGTTACGCAGTAGAGGTTTATAAAGCCTTGGTCAAAGTTTACTATTGCTACCCCTTAAAACGTCGTTCTATCATAGACAAAACCGGCGGATAAAACTTGATGTTCTACGGTTTGGTTTACCATATTCCTTTATAACTTCTTATCTGTTTTTATATGTCCGCGCGAAATGTGGGCACCAGAGCGTCAGATTTTCCAATGATAATTAAGACAAAACACGCACAGAAGCCCAACAACTTTTGTTTGTTGTCGGCGGGAGTATGTCTCGCCCTACATAAGCTGTTCTACTATTTTTTTATTGTTTTGTTTTAGCACAACGCATTGCATTTAAAATCGCCAGTACAGCAACACCGACATCTGCTAAAATGGCCAACCACATATTGGCAAAACCGCATGCGCTTAAAATCAATACCGAAAATTTGACTATTAAAGCAAACAAAATATTTTCCCATACGATCGTAACCGTTTTATGCGCCATTTTTTTGGCTTTGATGATTCCGGTTAAATCATCGTACATCAAAACAAGATCCGACGCCTCAATCGCACTGTCACTGCCGATACCACCCATTGAAATCCCGATGTCGGCCCGCATTAAAACCGGTGCGTCGTTGATTCCGTCGCCCACAAACGCAACGACATCTTTTTTATCTTTCGATGCTAAAATTTGCTCTACCAACGCAACTTTATTTTGCGGTAAAAGATTGGCATGAACTTCTTGAATCTTTAACGTTTCGGCAACATGAATAGCGACTTTTTCATTATCACCGGTCAACATGATCGTTTTAAGATGATTTTTATGAAGATACTCCATCGTTTCGAAAGCATCTTCTTTAACGGTATCCGAAATGACGATGCTGCCGATAAACCGTTGATTTTTTGCCACATAAACCACACTGCCGATTGCATCGTTTTCAACATACGGAATATCAAAGCGTTCCATCAATTTGGCATTTCCGACCAAAATCACATCTTCTTTTCTGGCTACCATACCATATCCGGCGATTTCTTCGGTTTCGTATCCTTCTTCAACCGAATCGACTTTGGCCAAAATACTCTTGGCGATCGGGTGATTGGAGTTTTTTTCGGCAATCGCCGCAATTTTCAAGACTTCGTCATTAGGAAGATCGCTTTTAACGTCCACTACTTCAAAAACACCTTTCGTCAATGTTCCGGTTTTATCGAAAACAAAAACATTAGCTTTGTCCATCAACTCCAAATAACTGCCGCCTTTTACTAAAATCCCATCTTTGGAACTGCCGCCGATGCCACAGAAAAAAGAAAGCGGTACACTGATAACCAGCGCACAAGGACAACTGACAACCAAGAACGTCAAGGCACGGAACACCCATTGTTCCCATTGGCCGTCCAGTAAGGGCGGAATCACCCCAAGTAAAACCGCGGCCAAAACAACAAGCGGTGTATAATATTTGGCAAATTTCGTGATAAATGCTTCCGATTGGGCTTTTTTTCCGGCCGCATTTTCCACCAAATCCAAAATTTTGGAAACGGTAGAATCAAAATACATTTTCGTTGCCCGAATGGTCAAAACACCACTTAAATTAATGCTTCCGCTCAACACCTCATCTTGCGGTGCCACATCCATCGGCACCGATTCTCCGGTCAACGCTTTTGTATCCAAACTGGATTTGCCTTTTAAAACAATTCCGTCAACCGGGACTTTTTCACCGACTTTGATAAGCAAAATATCGCCTTCCAACACTTCTTCGGGATCGACTGTTTTTTCTTTTCCATCCACTAAAATCGTCGCTTTTTCCGGACGAATATCCATCAAAGCGGCGATGGACTTTCTGGATTTTCCGACGGCATAACTTTGGAACAATTCCCCGATTTGATAAAAAATCATAACCGCAACGGCTTCTAAATATTCCCCAATGATAAAAGCACCGACTGTGGCGATCACCATTAAAAAATTCTCATCCAAAAAACGAATATGAAAAATATTGCGTACCGACTTATAGACGATATCATAACCGATCAAAGCATACACAATCAGTGTAATCGAAAGCAAAACATAAGGAGGCATCTCAACCAACATATGCAAAATGAAACAAGGAATAAAAACGACCGCCGAAACGATGATTCGGATTAGATTCCATTTCTCTTTGCTCATCTTTAAATCCCCTTATAATCGCAGTCCGGTTCCATTTTCTTCGTTATTTTCTTAATTTGATCAATCGTTTCCAAAACCAAAGCGTCATCCAATTCAAATGTAACGCGTTGCGCCATAAAATTCAGCGATACCGATTGAACTCCTTTGATCTTAGCAAGTGCCGCTTCTAATTTCGCAGCACAGTTCGCACAATCCAATCCAGTGATTTTAGCAATTTTTCTCATGTTTATTTTCCTCTCTTTCCTCTTGTACATGCTCTAAGGCTTTCTGATAAATCAATACCACATGATCGTCTGAAAGCGAATAAAAAACTTCCTTACCGCTTCTTCGCGATTTGATCAAATTGGCTTCCCGCAACGTTCTTAACTGATGAGAAACCGCCGATTTGGTCATATGGACGACTTTACAAATATCGCAGACACACAATTCATGTTCGAATAAAGCCGAAAGGATATGGGTTCGTGTACTGTCGCCAAAAACTTTAAACAATTCGGCGATTGCGCACAAGTCATCTTCTTTGGGCATTGATTTTTTTACTTCTTTGACTATTTCTTTGTGAACCAATGTTACTTCACATTCTTCAAACATTTTCAGGCCCCCTTTATAGTTGAATAGTTATTCAACTGTCTTTATTATAGTTGAACAACTATTCAACTGTCAAGTCTTTTGAATAAAAAAAATAGAAATTATGGCAATCATAATTTCTATTTTGCTTTTTTCCCTTTTCCTTTAAAAAAAGAAAGAAAGCGCACAATGCAATCAGGAAGTGTTATCACTAGTATTTTAATCTTCATCACCTTAGTATAGTGTATGAAAAACCTTCAATCAATAGACTTTAATTTCAAAAGATTTTCCAGCGGATCAGAACTGTTTAAAACATACGAGCCGCTGACCGCCAAATCCACATAGGAAGAAACCAAAGGAAGTGTTTGATCGTTAATCCCACCATCGATATTGATTAGATACGAATAGTTTTTTTCTTTTTTCAACTCAAACAGTTGTTTAGCTTTGTAAACGGCTGACCGTTGAAACGACTGCCCTCCGAAACCGGGTTCCACCGACATAATCAAAACCATATCCACCAACGGTAAATAAGGTAAAATCGTTTGAATTTCCGTTTTCGGCTTTAAAGCGATTCCCGGTAAAGCCCCAAACCGACGGATTTCATCGATGGTCGATAAAACATCATCTTCCGACTCGACATGAAAAGTGATATACCGGCTGCCGGCTTTGGCGAAAGCCTCAACATAAGATTTCGGATGAGTAACCATCAAATGCGTATCAAGCGGCAGACAAAGATGCCGGTTTAAAGACGATACAACTTGAGGACCAAACGATAAATTGGGCACAAAACACCCGTCCATCACATCCATATGCAAATAATCCGTTTTTAAGACGAGTTCTTCCAAAGCTTTTTCGATATTAAAAAAATCGACCGTTAAAATAGACAACGATATTTTCATTTATTGTTCCTCCAGCATTTTCAAATAATGATCGTAACGGGATTTTAAAATCTTTCCTTCGGATACGGCTTGTCTGACTCCACAGCCTTTGGCATTGGTTTGATGCAGACAATCTTTAAATCGACAAGTATAATTTTTAAATTCCACAAAACAATCCGCCAACTGTCTTTTTTCCGTCGGTTGCAATTCCAATTTGGAAAATCCCGGTGTATCGCCAATCAACCCCGTGTGATAAGGATACAACGTCGTTTGTCTGGTTGTATGTTTTCCGCGCCCCAAAGCTTTGGAAATTTCTTGCGTTTCCAAAGAAAAATGGGGGAAAATCGCATTGATCAACGTCGATTTACCGGCCCCGGTTTGACCGGTAAAAACCGTCACCTTATTTTCCAGCAACCGTTCGACGGCATCAATTCCTTTTTTCTTAAGGCTGTCGACATATCGAACCGGATACCCCAAAGTTTCATAATAGGAAAGTTGTTGTTGGAAGAACGTTCGTTCCTGTTCGGTTAACAGATCGGTTTTGGTAACGACAATCAACGGGTCGATTTTTTTAAAAACGACATTGACAAGAAATAAATCCAATAAATAAAAAGAAAACGACGGCTCTTTAGCGGCAAAGACCAATAGGATTTGATCCACATTGGCGATATCCGGACGAACCAACTCATTTTGACGCGGCAATACCGTATCGATCCAATCTGAATCCGTCAAAACCCAATCACCCACTTTCAAAGCCGATTGTTTTTTTGAAAGACGTAGTTTTCCTCTGGCTTTGACCGACAACACATCTCCTTCTGTTGTCAATACTTGATATAATCCGCCGTTTGAATTGATGATCCTCCCTTTTTGCATACAACCTCCTTATTGAGATACCCATAAAATATACGTTAACTTATTATTATCATATACCTTTTTGATCTCAAACGCAACCAATTTATCTTTTTCACCGTTGGAATCGATGAAGACAAGACTCGTATCAAATCCAAGATAAACCAACAATTCTTCCAATTCATAAGGATTTGAAACCATCGGAACACTGAATCCTTTGGATACATAAAGTGTCAATTCGTACGGATTTCCTTTCAAAATAACGGTTTTTTCGACAATAGACTGAAACAAAATCGTATCGGTTTCGACCGGAGCGACATAATAATTGACTTTGACTTTGATTCGATATTCCTCCATTAAAGCAATGGCATCATAGACATTCATCCCAACTAAATTCGGCATCAGAAAATAAGCATCGTTTTGGGCAACCGAAAGCCTCAGGACATCCCCTTTTTTCAAAACACTTCCGTCTTGAAGCGATTCTTCCATGATTACACCCGTTATCATGTTGTTGGTCGGCTTATATTCGATTTCGACACGAATGCCATATTCGTCTTGCAGTTGTTCCAATTCTTCGGTTACATCTTCTAATTTCTGTCCTAACAAACTGTGGTAGGCTTTAGGAAATATTTTCCCGATGTAAACGGAAACAACATAGCCTTTTTTGATCGAAACACCGGATGACGGAACAGTTCTTAAAACTTCTTCTTCACCATGTTCCAAATACGTAATTTGAAATAAAATTCCCTCTTGGTTTAAAACCGTTGCGGCCTCTTCTTCACTCAAACCGACCAAATCGGGGACTTTTACCGTCTTCGAATAAACCAATTTTGGATAGAAAAACAAAAAGAAGATCCATAAAAAGAAAATGATTGAACTCCCGATCCACAGTTTTGATACCCATTTCATCTGCATCACCATTGTTATTATGAGATGAAACCACAGAAAATATCAAAATGAAAACGGAAAATTCAATCATGAAGATTTTAGATCGGAAG
>UQFG01000007.1 GCA_900540175.1 uncultured Mollicutes bacterium
AGGGATTTATCTAACAAATAAATCCCTAAGTGTAAACTTTATTATTGCAATTTGCACAAGAAATAAAAAATTCCGAATTTTCCCAAATGAAAAAATCCAGAACTTTTCATCAACTTCAATCGGTAATCAAATTTAGATACATCAGTTTTCTTTTCACTTTTCGATATACGACCAAATAACAAATCAAGTGAACCAATCCGGTAACCAGCCAACTGATCGGATAAGAGATATACAAAATAAACAGCGTATGCTCGACTTGGAAAATCGTGTAAATCCAAATCAAACGGAACACACAAGCCCCTAAAATAGACACAATCATCGGAACAATGGAATAGCCCAGTCCTCTTAAACCGCCGACCATTACATCCATGATTCCGCACAGAAAATACGTCGTGCAAATGATTTCCAACCGAATCATTCCGATATCGATCGCTTCCGGATTGGGGGTATAGATTCCCAGTAACGGGCGTCCGAATAGCAATACCAACCCACCGAATAAAACACCGGATACAATGGTGCACAACTGCGAATAAAGCAAAGCCTTTTTGCAGTTTTTGATCTTTCCGGCACCGTAATTTTGACTGGTAAAGGTAATGCAGGCCTGATAAAACGAATTCATTCCCGCATAAACGAACCCCTCTAAATTGGCAGCTGCCGTATTGCCCGCCACAACGACACTCGTTTTAAAAGAATTGACGGCGGACTGGATGAAAACATTGCTGACGGAAAACAAAGAGCCTTGAATACCGGCCGGAAGTCCGATCAAAATCATTTCACCCAAACATTTCCGATCCACTTTCAGTTTTTTCAAATCCAAATGAACGATTCCTTTTCGTCTCATCAAAGAAAGAACGATCATAATACAGGAAATCGCTTGTGAAACGATCGTACCGATTGCCACACCGGCTACATCCAAATGAAACACCAAAACCAATAAAAAATTCAACCCGACGTTGGCAAGACCGGCAATACCCAAAAAATAAAGCGGTTTTTTGGTTTCTCCGACCGCCCGCAAAATAGCCGCACCGAAATTATACAACATATTGAAAATCATACCGCCGAAATAGATCTGCAAATAAAGCGTAGCCAAATCCAGCGAATCTTCCGTCGTTCCCATTAGTTCCAACCAAATTCTGGCTGTGAAAATACCGAAAATCATTAAAAAAAGGCCAGCCAGAACCGAAAAAATAATGGCCGTATGCACCAATTTTTCGACTTTTGAGGCATTTTTCTGCCCGATCGCTCTGGCAACCGCGACGTTGGCCCCGATGGAAACCCCCATAAATAGATTGATGATCAAATTGGTTAACGATCCGGTCGAACCGACCGCCGCCAACGACTGGTCCCCGCAAAATTGACCGACTACCGCCAAATCGACCGCATTGTATAAAAGTTGCAGAATGCTGCTTAAAATGACCGGTATGGTAAAAAGAATGATTTTTTTCAATAAATTACCGGATAGCATATCCATTTCTTTTTTCATGATACTTCCCCACCATTCGACAATACTTTTTTATTATACGACCGATTAATAAAAACTTCAAGTCATAAAAAAAACATCCGAAGATGTTTTTTAAATACGAATATCTTTATTGAATTTATCGCTGTCTAAATCAAATTCATTGATAATGGACGGCGCCAATAAAATTTCCGATCGAAACCGAGCCAATTGAGCCTGATCAATCGGTTTTCGAATATTGACTTCCAGCGAATCTTTACTATCGTTGATCCAAACATAAAAACAATTATCCTGTAAAATAAAACACATTCCGCCGGAATACATTTTTTCCAATTCCAACATTTTTTGGATCAATAGCGGGGTCAATACATAAAAGGCCTTTTCCTGATCGGAAGCATAGCATTTGAAGCGCTGGTTAAAATCAATGACTTCCGTTTCAAACGAATCAAGTCCCAACCGATCGAAACCAGACGGCGCCTCATTGACGATCCTTAAGGCCATATCCAATTTCCGTTTCAACTGAATTTTGATGATTCGACCTTTAAAATAGGTTTGATACGAAACGACTTGTTGGCCTTTTGCCGTTCTTGTTACCACTCTTTGTTGCATCGTGTAATCGCAAATTTCAAAAGGAACATCCGCATAGACCGCTTGAATATAATCTTCCGAAGTAAAACGATCGGGACATCTGGCCACCCGCAGACGATTGATTTCATCGATCGCAATACCGCCGTTTCGCCGGTACACAGCCGAATTTCCCAATTCTTCTTTAATCATTTCTTCCACAACGGATGTTTTGAATTTTTTGGAAAATCGATTCACGGTCGATGTCGTAACACTAATCAAAACGATCCCAATCAAAAACAGCATAAACGATAAAACAAACGACCATTCTCGTTGAAAGAAAAAGAAAAGAATCGCAACACCAATCAAAAGAACGGCCAATCCGTAACAAAGATTTTGTTTGGAAACAATCTTTTTCCGTTCTTCTTCCAATACCTGTAAATGACTCTTGTTTTGTTCCACCTAATTCACCCCTATCCATTTTAAGAAAAAAGAGATTTTTGCCAAATCTCTTTTTCTAACCGTTAAAATTCCATTTTTACATCTTGTTTTTTAGATTCTTCGGCTTCAAAATAATCTTTTTTCGCAAACTTAGCGCCCGCTACCAAAGAACCCGGAAATTGTAAAATCGCCTTATTGAACGCAGAAACATTGGCATTGAAATTGCTTCTGGCCGCTTGTAAGTTTTCTTCTACTTCCTGAATAGACTGTTGTAAATTATTGAACATTCCGTCGGCTTTTAATTCCGGATAGCGTTCGACAATCACATTCAGTTGTTTGGCAACAGCGGACATTTGATCGTTGAATTCGGCTTTTTCCTTCAAGGATGCGTTAACACCCGGATTCCGCATTTGAATCACGTCGATCAAGGTTTCCTTTTCATGTTTGGCATAACCTTTTGTCGAGTCCAACATCTTGGTAAGCAGATCAAACCGTTTGGTTAAATAAACATCGATTCTTGATTCGGAATTTTGAACATCCTGTTCCATCCGAATAAACTTATTTCTTGTGCTGATATACCAAGAAACGATGCCGACCACAATCAAAACGATCACGACCGCAATAACGATACCGATCAAAGCTCCCGTACTGATTAAAAACATCTTCGCACCTCCATCTAATCCTTCTTTTTCTTAATTATAACGTAATTTTCGTTCGTTTACAATCTTTATTTTAACAATAAACGACGTAATTCGTCCACTTTATCCAACCGTTCCCACGGTAAATCCAAATCCGATCGACCGAAATGACCGTAACTGGCCGTTTGCAGATAAATCGGCCGTTTCAAATCAAGCATTTCGATGATCCCTTTGGGGGTCAGTTTAAACGTCTTGCGAACCGCCGCAACCAACGCTTCTTCATCAACGGATGAGGTATGGAACGTATCGACCAAAACGGAAGTCGGTTCGGCCACGCCGATCGCATAGGAAAGTTGAATTTGGCATTTTCGACATAAACCGGCAGCCACTAAATTTTTGGCAATATACCGGGCCATATAACTGGCACTCCGATCGACTTTGGAAGGGTCTTTGCCGGAAAAAGCCCCACCGCCGTGACAAGCGGCCCCACCGTACGTATCGACGATGATTTTCCGTCCCGTAAGACCGGAATCCCCTGCCGGACCGCCAATGACGAAACGCCCCGTCGGATTGAACAGATAGTTGGTTTTTTCATCGACCAGCGAAGCAGGAACGACCGCATCCACCACTTCTTTTTTTAAATCGGCAGCCAACACGTCCATATCCACTTCCGGTGCATGTTGCGTCGAAATCAAAATCGTATCCAGACGTAAAACGTGTCCGTTATCATCATATTCAACCGTGACCTGAGTTTTACCATCTGGGCGTAAATAAGGTAAAATTTCTTTTTTGCGCACATCGGCAAGCCGTTTGGCCAGTTTATGAGCCAGCGTAATAGCTAGCGGCATATATTCTTCGGTTTCATCACACGCATAACCGAACATCATGCCCTGATCGCCTGCACCTTGTTCATGATCGGTTGTTTCATCCACCCCAAGCGCAATATCCGCAGATTGCGGATCGATGGCCGACAAAACCGCCAAGTTTTCGGCATCAAATCCGTATTTTCCTCTGGTATAGCCGATCCGTTGAACCTGTTGTCGGACGATTTTCTGTAAATCGACATAATGGTCGGTCGTAATTTCGCCAAATACCATCACCAGACCGGTTGTGCAAATCGTTTCGCAGGCAACACGGGCGTTGGGATCATGAGCCAAAATATCATCTAAAATCGCATCGGAAATCGCATCGGCGATTTTATCCGGATGACCTTCTGTTACCGATTCGGATGTAAACAAACGTTTCATTTTAAAACCTCCTCAATCGCCCGTGCCAACTGATCGGCACAAGACGTTTTCCGCATCCCGCAACAATTTCCACGCAAAGTTTGGGCAATTTCGGTCGCTTTTTTTCCTTCAACCAGCAAACCGATGGCTTTTAAATTACCGTTGCAGCCGCCTTCAAACGAAACATGGTGCAATTTTCCTTCTTCATCCAATTCAAAATGGATGCGTCTTGAACAGACTCCCTGTGTCTGATACTCATAATTTTTCATTATTTTTCCTCCTTAAATTTCATCATAGATTTTTTCGAATTCATCTTGAAACCGTACAAACCGGTCAAACACCGTCGCATCAAAATAAAGTCGAAATTGTTCGAGAATATACTGCATGGACAGTTTGTGATTGTAGGCTTTTTTATACGACTTGACGCTGCGCATCGTCGCATACAGTTCGCAAATCAAAATGATCTGCGAAGAAATTTCCGACTGGATTTTTTTCATTCGTTCGATGAATTCATCCGTATTGCTTCCTTCAAACGTGGCTCGAATGATTTCTTCTGCTTTGCGTTCTAGCTGAAGACGGGAAATGATCACGCTGCCCAAACTGGTTTGTTTACGCAAAATTTCAAACTGTTCGTCATCGCCGGTGATTTGATCTTTTTCAAAATGGATTTTTTCTTGAATATGAATCTCGGCAAACCGGCCGATCGTTTCGACTTCTTCAATCGGCAATCCCATCAAAGAAGCCAATTTGGAAGCCATTTCGGCAATCAAATGGATCGTATGGATATCTTCTTCGCTCCTTGAATTTTCCGAAAGGGTCACATCGAAAATCTTCGTCACGACGTTGGTAAAATCTTCCTGAACTTCCCGCCGTTTCATCAATTCTCTTTTACGTTCTTCCTGCATGTAGCCGCTCATTGCCACACTGGCATAAAGCACCAGCATGAAGACACATAAAAGAACCGTCCGAATCAAAATATCTTTAAATTCGGCACTGCCGAAAAAATGCTGAAAAAACAACGCGATGTCTTTGGCTTCTTCGGAAAATAAGATGTTGTAAGTTACGGTAAAATGTAAAATCGTAACCAACACCAAGACCCATTGACAGACGACTTTAAGCATTTTTTTATTCTGATAAAACGCAACCACGGCCAACGAATAATAAATCAAAATATAGCCGCATTCTTGTAAAAAAACAAGACTTCCGCTTTTTAATTTGAAGTACATGATAATCGAAGACAAAAACATATAAAAACTGGCAATATACATGCCTACCGTCTGCGTCATTTGATCGTGGACGTCTTTATTGATGGTCTTTTTCAAACCGTGGTTGACAATGAACGTAAGCGGAAACATCAGTACCGTAAGCAACCAGTTGGATTTTTCACCGAAAGACAAAATCGTAAAAATCAACGTATAAATCAAGTTCGATACGAAAATGATGTTTTTGATCACCACATTCTTGCGGTATAAAACCTGACAGTCGTCGGTGATATCGATGCCGCTTTCAAAGCCGAACATATTATCGAAAAAACGATTGTTTTTTATCTTGTTTTTCAACGACAAACTATCACCACCCGAAAATCAATTTATTATAGCATAACTCTACAAAAGAATAAATTGTACGACATCATTTTCTTTTAAAATTTTTTGGCCGTTGACAAAATCTTTTCCGCTGACGATTTTTTTACCCGGAACAAGAAGCGATTTTAGTACCACCGCTTGATCCTTGGTTTTGATTTTAATTTGTTTTTGAAGCGATAAAACCGTCCCCGGCACACAAGACGAATCATCTTCTGCCGCCTCCGCCGCAAAAACTTTGATTTTGAGATTGTTTACAACAAAATAAGCCCCCGGTTCCATCGCCAAACCCGCAATTTGTCGGATCACTTCCAACGAAGAACGATTGAAATCGATTTGTTCTTCTTCTTTGCGAATGTTGGGTGCAAAGGTCACTTCTTCTTCGTTTTGTTCGGTTCCTTTTAATTTCCCGGAAACGATATCTTCCAAATTCGCCAACAGCAAATCCCTGCCCAACAACGATAATTTTTCAAACATCGACGTGGCATTGTCGCTTTCGGTAATCGGACATTCTGCTTTCGCATACATCGATCCCGCATCCATCTTTTTGACCATTTCCATAATCGTCACACCGGTTTTTTCATCCAAATTCATAATACTGCGCTGAATGGGAGCACCGCCTCTATATTTCGGCAACAGCGAACCATGCACATTCAAACACTTTTTAAAGTGATTCAAAACCTTACTTGGTATAAACTGACCGTAAGCCGCCGTGATCAAAACATCGGCACCACTCGATAGGATCACCTCGTAATCCGTACTGACTTTTTCCGGCTGAAAACAAGGAATATTCAACCGATCGGCACACGCATGCACCGGGGTCGGAAGCAACTGATTTTTCTTTTTAAGACGATCCGGCTGACTGACGACCAAGACCACCTCATACCGTTCGGCCAAAGCCTCTAAAATCGGTACGGCAAAAAGGGGAGTCCCCATAAAAACGATTTTCATATCATCACATCCTTACAATTTTAATATCCACCGCTTGATTGTTTTGATAAAGCGGATAAATTTCTTTTAATTGATCCAACACCCGTTCATCTTCCGTTTGGATTTGAACCGTATAGCGGTACTTGTCGGCCTGTTTGAAAGGAAGGGCTTCGGCCGGGCCTAAAATAAGACACTTACCGCCCTGTTTTTTTAACGTATATAGGACGTGTTGGGCCTCCTGATAAGCCACTTGCCGATCGGAAGAAGACAGATAAATGCAATAAGCCTTTGAAAAAGGCGGCATATGCGTCCATTTGCGGACGGCGATTTCTTTTTGATAAAAAGCCTCGTAATCGTGCTTGGCGGAAAGTTGAATGACATAGTGATCCGGCGAATACGTCTGAATGATGACTTCGCCTTCTTTTTTTCCGCGCCCACACCGGCCGGCAACCTGTTCAATCAAATTAAATGCCGTTGCCGTCGCATCATAACTGGGGTAATGCAGCGCCAAATCCGCATTGACGATTCCGACTAAAGTCACATTTAGAAAATCCAATCCTTTGGCGATCATTTGCGTTCCGACTAAAATATCGGCCTGATGCCTGTGAAACTGTTCAAACGCCGCATCGTAATCCGCTTTGGTCTTGGTTGTATCCAAATCGACCCGTAAAACCGTCGCTTCCGGCAGCAACCGCTCGATTTCTTCCAATACTTTTTGCGTCCCGCTGCCCACATACCGAATTTTGTCGCTGCCGCAGGAAGGACAGACGGAAACGTTGTTTTGCCGATACCCGCAGTGATGGCATTTTAAAACATTCCCCACATGATACGTCAAAGACGAATCGCAATGCGGACACAATAAGACTTTCCCGCAGTTTCGGCACATAACAAATGAGGCGTATCCCCGACGGTTCAAAAACAAAATCGCCTGTTCTTTTTTTCGATAACACGTTTTTAATTTTTCCTGCAATAAAGACGAAAACACGCTGTTATTTTTTTGTTTTAATTCCTCCGTCATCGAAACGATATGGCACGTCGGCAACGGTTGATTGCCAATTCGATGAGGCAATCTCAAAAGCGTGTACTCCTGTTTTTTGGCACGATAATAATCGACGATATCCGGCGTTGCGCTACCGAAGACAACCGGACATGCATGCGTCTTTCCCCGTTTTACAGCCAGTTCTTTGGCGTCGTATCTGGGACTGTTTTCCTGACGATACGTTTTTTCATGGGCCTCGTCGATGATGATGATTCCCAGATTTTTAAGCGGTGCGAAAACAGCCGAACGGGCACCGATCACAATTTTGACCTGCTCATCGATGATTTTTTTCCATGCACTGTATTTTTCAAAAACCGACAATCTGGAATGCATGATCGCCACATCGCTTTGAAAGCGGGCTTTAAACAGTTTGGTAATCTGCGGTGTCAAAGCGATTTCCGGTACCAACAACAACGCCGTCTTGCCTTTTTTCAAAACGTCATCGATCCATTTCATATAGACTTCCGTTTTCCCGCTTCCGGTAACACCGAAAAGAAGATACACCCGATGTTGATCGAAAGAAAGTTCGTGGTAAACGGCTTCTTGTTCGGCCGAAAAAGGCGGAAAAGACGATTTGGGAACCGTGGTTTCTTCTTCGTACAGATACTCTTTTTCTTCGCACCCCAAGACATTGTTTTGCAGAAGGGTCATAACGGCATTTTTGGAAAAACCGCTTTCTTCTACCAGCAAACTCAATTCCACCGGTTCGCCGATTTCAAGCAGATAATCCAAAATCATTTGTTGTTGTTTGCTTTTAAGCGGCTTTGTTTCATCGAGAACGTAAATCCATTTTTGAATGCTTTTGCGCCGCACTTGCTTGATTTTCGTATCCAAAATCAACAGCCCTTCTTTGGCCGCCTGATAAACGACGAGGGCATCCTTTGGCAACAGACCTTCTAACGAAATCTCTTTTCTTTTTTTAAAAAGACGTTGCACCGACTCAGGCAGCAAAACCCCTTCTTTGATTTTGGCTATTTTTCGGTAATGAATACGCAACGCCTGCGGCAACATCGTTTTCAAACACGACGAATAGTAGGAAAAGTTTTCTTCGGCCATCTGTTTGGCCAGTTCAATGAATTCTTCGTTTAAAACCGGGAAAACATCGATGACATCGCCGATCGGCTTTAACGTCTTTTTATACTCGCTTTTTTCTTTTAAAGCGACGACAAAAGCCGCAACGATTCGAGCTCCGAAGACAACGCGCACTCGGCAACCGATCTTGACCACCGGCTCTAAATGCTCGGGAACCGTATAATCAAAACTGCGATTGACTTGCTTGGCATCAATATCGACGATAACGCTTGCGATCATTGTCTTCCCTCCTTTTTCAAATGAAAAACCATCTTACTGGAAAGATGGTTTCTTGGTTTTAAGATCATCCCATCATTCAAGCATTAGCACCTTGCCTAAAGCAGGTTGCTGAAGGATCAACGAGCTTGCCTCTTCCCTTCTCTATATGGACGATTTCATTATACCTTTTTTTTCTTTTTTTCGCAACTAAAATAACGAAATGTTTTGGGCGATTTCTTCATCTAGCAAGCCAAAGCGACAAAGCGGAAACCGAAGGGCTTTGATAACAAGATAAAGCAAGATGCTTTGCGGCAAAAGATAAAGAACGTTTTTCGGCAGTGCCGTCAATAAAAAGTAAGCCTGAAGCGCTTCTTGATTCAAGTCGTATAAAATCGCCCACCAAAGCGATCCTAAAAAAGCATTGATTAACAAATTGACGAAAAGACGCGCTAAAAAACATTTGAAAAAACTGATTTTGGTTTTATAAAGACACAGTCCGTAAACCAAGCCCGACAGCATGGCATTAAGCGTGTACCCGAAAAAGAAAACCGGACTGCTTTGCGTGATAAAAAAGCCGATGGTATCCGATAAAAAGCCGATGACAAGGCCGCATAACGGTCCGTAAAGCATGCAAAGAACGGCGAAAACCAAATAAGTAAAACCAAGCCCCAAACTGCCGAACCCGGAAGGAATCGGTATCAGTTTGCAAATGAGCATCAAAGCAAATAAAACACTGATTACGCTCAAATTCTTTACTCGTCGATAAACCCCCGCTGCCGCTTGCCAATATTTTTTGTGAAACGGCGTGGAAAAAATCGTTTGATTATTTGCTCCATAAACCGCCTTTAAAGGCGATTTGGAAGAAAGAACAAAGCCGATTATAAAAAACAGCGGAGAAAAAAGAGCGGTCATCGAGGCAATCAACCAAGGATTTTGGTAATGCACCAACGCGGTATTTTGAAAAAAAACCGGTTCGTTGGCATAACTTAAAACCAAAGTAAAATAATTTTCGAATCGCGTTTTTCCTTCATTGACCATACCGTTGCTCATTTTGACCGTCGAAGGAAAAAAACGCATCGGCACACAATACGCATAACCGTCTTCTTGCAACACCAACTGAGAAGACGATAGCATTTTCGGATAGTCGATTTTCGCATAGGAAATCACCGAACCGCTTTCAACGCCTTCTTCAATCTGCTTATTGTGAGCATCGATCTGTTCGAATACAGCCGTAAAAAAATCTTCTGTCTTTAAGTAAGAAACATCGCTTTCCGTCGTTTGAAAATAGTAGACGTATTCTGCCGTTAAACGATTGTAGGCGAACTCGCAAACAAAATAGCCGGCACCAAACAAAAACAATGTTCCGAGTATCAACGCAAGCCAATAATGTTTCCAGTACAATATCCATTTTTTCATTTAAAAAGACCTCCTAAAAAAGAGATCCACCATAAATCTTTAGATTACAGCGGATGCACAAAACCACCGCCACAAATTGTGTTCGTCAATACCATCTTCCTATGATAAAGCACTTAACGCGATTTTGCTACTCTGTTCTTGTTTCATTATACTCAAAGTGATCTGAAAATGCAAGAAAAAGGGCCGAAGCCCTTTATTGGAAAAGAATTTCGATGGTTGTTCCTTCTCCTACTTTCGATTTCAACTTGATTTTAAAATCGTACATCCCGGCAATGTGTTTGACGATCGCAAGTCCGAGTCCCGTTCCGCCTAACGACTGTCGTTTGGCTTGTTCGGCGCGATAAAACCGTTCGAAAACTCGTTGTTGTTCTTCTTCCGAAATGCCGATGCCGCTGTCTTTGACAACAAAATGTTCTTCCGTCAATTCCACTTCGATCGTTCCGGAAGGACGGTTATAGGCAATGGCGTTATCCAAAAGATTGCGGAACAACTCTTCCAAATGATTGGTATCCATGATGAGTTGGACGTTTTCGATTTTTTCAACTAACGTTATCTCGGCTTGCCCAAGACGTTGTCTAAAACGATCCAACAGATCCGTTAACAAAGCGGACGCATCAATTCTCTCGATCTTTTTCGGTTCCTGACGTTCCAATTTCGATAAATTGAGCATATCAATGACAATTTCATTCATTCGTTTGGCTTCCTGAATGGTTTTTTTCGAATAGTCTAAAATTTGCTGCGGATCGGTTTCAATCTCTTCCGTAATCAGTTGCTGATAGCCGATAATAGAGGTGAGCGGGGATTTCAACTCGTGCGAAGCATTGGCGAAAAATTCTTTTTTGGTTTGATCCAGTAAGATTTTTTCACTGATGTCCGTCATAACGGCAATCACACCGTTTGAAATCCAATGACCGTCTAACGGTTTTAAATCGATCTGATAACTCTTATCTTTAACCGTAAGAAGATAGTTGGCCGACTCCTTTTTGGTTCGTACTTGTTCGATCAACTCCTGAAGTCTGCGATCGCGAATCAAATACAAAACATCTTTACGATAGACCGTCTTTTCTTCCGTTTGAAAAATATGTAAGGCAGCCGGATTGATGAGTCGTACTTTTTTAGCGGCATCCAGCACCAAAATTCCTTGAGCCATCTGTTCTAACACATTGTTCAGTTTTTCTTTTTGGTTGGAAATCTGCGATAATTTACTTTCCAGTGATTTGGTCAGCAACTCCAAAATCTTCGGCAAATCATCGATTGATAGCGAGGCAAGTTCCAAATCCTCATCCGAAAGACGTCCTAAGCGGTTGATGATGGGATTCAACGAAGCAACCGTTTTTTTGGAAATCGAATAAATCAAGGCGACCGATAACAAAAAAATACCGAAAAAACAGGCCAAGCCACCGAAAAGAAACGTATTGAGCCAAGCATGAGCGACTTCTACCGGGATCGCGATCCGAACATAATAATCGCCGTCTAAATCGGCAATATAAAGCATTTGTTTGCCGATCGTTTGCGAGTAACGCTTGCAACTTTGACCCAAATGCAAGATTTCGTAGCGATCCAAATGATTGGAAAGCGTCGTTTCATGAAACGAATCGTATTGAAGATTTCCTTGTAAATCAATAAAGGAAATGCGAATGGTCTCATCGCCGTTTGTAAAAACAGAAGCCGTCTGCTCCATATTGTTTCCGTCAAACAACAAGCAGGCGATGCGCAAATAATCTTTGACTTGCCGTTCGGCTTGACGATTGGCCGTATCAAACAAAATCAACACCGACACCACAAGTAAAGCGACCAAGGAAAAGAAAACGACCAATGAATTGGTTAAAATCATTCTTCTTTTCATTCGCTGATTTGATATCCTATTCCGTAAACGGTTTTAATTTGATCTTGGTGTTGGCCTAATTTGCTGCGTAATGACTTAATGTGCATATCCAATGTCCTGCTTTCTAAAATCTGATCCGTATTCCATATCCGTTCGAACAATTCCTCTCTTGAAACCACTTTTCCTTTTCGTTCCAACAAGAAGGCCAAAATATCGAATTCCTTTGTCGTTAAATCGATTTTCAGTCCATCGACCAAACAAGAGCGCTCATCCAGATTCACGATGAGTTTGCCGCTAGACAACGACCGGTTTTTCTGATACCGTCGTACTTTTGCCGCCACTCTGGACATCAATTCCAATAGATCGAACGGTTTTTCGATATAGTCATCGGCCCCCAAATCAAATCCATCCACTTTGTCCATCACCATATGATTGGCCGAAATGATGATGATTTGAATGTCGTCATACCGCGGATTGGAACGGATTTTTTTCAAAAGTTCGCTTCCCGGTATATCCGGAAGCATCATATCCAAAAGAACCATTTGCGGTTGTTCTTTTGAAAATGCCTCCCAAAAACTCGTTCCGTTTGGAAAACTTTGAACCGTATAGCCTTGTTTGGACAACGTTTTATTAAGGATCAACGCAATGTTTGGATCGTCTTCAACCGAATAGATGAGAAAATTCATGCCATTCACCTCAGCAAATTTTTTTATCTTTATGAAAGCCGTTTGCCATGTAAATGACCCATTCGGCGACATTGACACAATGATCGGCTATCCTTTCTAAATATTTTACCACCAAAGTAGTATAAATTGCAAAAGATAAATCCGCATTCTCCCCGATTTTATATGAAACCAGTCGGGCAAGGAGGTCTTCATATTGTCGGTCGACAAAATCATCGGAAGCAATCACTTTTTCAGCCAAAGAAAGATCTTTCCGAATATAAGCATGTATGCTGTCTTTGAGCATTTGAATGACAAAATCAAAAAGAGAGTCTATTTCTTTAAACCGTTTTTCTTTGCAATCAACCAGTTTTAAAGCAAATTCGTAAATATCCTCGGCGTGATCGCCGATCCGCTCGATATCGGCAACCAATTTCAAAATACCCGTCACTTCTTTTAAATCTTTCGCATATGGGCGTTCTTTTAAAAGAATCATCAAACACAGTTCTTCGACCAAGCGCTCATAGTGATCCACCAAATCATCGTTGATGGTAACCGGATCTTTTTTTCCCAAGTAAAAAGCCATCGCCTCGGTCATATTTTCCACCACGACATCGCTCATTTTAAACAAAGTTTGATTCAAATAGTCCAATTCTTTTTCCAAATTCATCTTCTAACCGAACCTTCCTGTAATATAGTCTTCCGTTTTCTTTTCTTTCGGATTGGTAAAAAGATCGCTTGTTTTCGCAAATTCAATCATTTCTCCCAATAAGAAGAACGCCGTATAATCCGATATTCTGGTCGCTTGCTGCATATTGTGCGTTACAATCACGATCGTATATTCTTTTTTCAATTCCCGAATCAGTTCTTCTATTTTGAGCGTGGCAATCGGATCCAGCGCACTGGTCGGCTCGTCCATTAAAATAACTTCCGGATGCATGGCAATCGTTCGGGCAATGCAAAGACGTTGCTGCTGACCGCCCGATAATCCTAAAGCCGGATCTTTCAACCGGTCTTTTACTTCCTCGTATAAAGCCGCTTTTTGAAGGGAATCGACGACGATTTCTTTTAATTTGGCTTTGTTTTTAATTCCGCTGCACCGCGGTCCGTAGGCGACATTATCGAAAATCGACATCGGAAAAGGATTGGGATTTTGAAAAACCATTCCGACTTTACTACGCAGATCCACCGGATGAATCGTTTGAATGTCTTGATTCTGATACAGAATCGTCCCTTCGATTTTACAGCCGTCGATCAAATCGTTCATCCGATTTAAACATCTCAGTAGCGTCGATTTACCGCAACCCGAAGGACCGATCAAAGCCGTTACCCGATTGCGGTAAATGGATAAATCGACCGACTTTAAAATATGTTTTTCCTGATAATACAGTTGTAGGGATTTAATTTGAAAATCGACTTTTTGTTCTGTCATCTATAAGTTCACTCCCATCTTATTCATTCTTTTCGATAACAATTTAACACCGAGTGACAATACGAAGACCACCATCAAAATGATCATCGAAACGGCACAAGCCGTTTCATAATTGGGAACATCCCCTCTGGTAATACTCCAAATATGAAGGGAAAGGGAAGTCGCCGCCTGAAGCAAATGTACTTGATCGCAAATATTGGTTCCCATTACGAAAATCAACGCAGCCGATTCACCGATAATCCGACCGATCGACAGCAAAGTAGCCGTCAAAATACCCGGAAGGGCACTTGGAATCATGATTTTAAAAACCGTCTGTGTTTTGGATGCTCCAAGTGCCAACGAAGCCATCCGATAATGATCCGGGATCACCTGCAATGCTTCGGCGGTCGTTTTGATGATCGTCGGCAACAAAATAAGCGTCATGGTCAGCGATCCGGCTAAAATGCTGTATCCTTCCGTATGAAACACGGCCGAAACGAACGGAATGAAAATGATTGCTCCGCAAAAACCGAAAATAATAGAAGGAATTCCACTCGTCAAATCGATCATGCCCCAAAGAATTCGTTTGATTTTTCCTTCTTTGGCATACTCAACCAAATAGATGGCTGCCCCGATACCAAGCGGTAAAGCAATCAAAAGCGTCGTTCCAATCAACAACAGCGTCGCCACCAACGAACCCCTAATTCCACCGCCTTCTTGTTTGCATTGAAGAGAGGTGATGCGGACGGCCTGATCCAAGATCTCGGCATAAACTTTTGCCCCATCGGAAGCATCCGCTATCAATAGACGTCCGTCTTTGTTTTTCCCCATCAAAACATCCAGTTCCAAATTTAGCGACAACGCCATCTTCTTCTGATCTTCTTTATTCGTTACCATCGTAAACGGCGAACCGGAAGCGATATAGACCATTTTGATGCAGGGCTGTCCGTCTAACGTCACCCCATCTTCCAAACAAACACCGTAGCGCGATGAGAAAAAACTGTTTTTTATACCGGGGTCGGTATATCGCTGATCGGAAGAATCAACGGAAACGGTGTATAAGGTTTGTTCGTAATCGGCCGTAAACAACCGCAACGAAAATCGTTTGGATCCCACACTGAAAATATAAATTAAAATTCCGAATAAAACAATCAAACTGAACAGCATGGAAAAAGTCGCCGAACCATAGCGGAAAAAATCGGCAAGTTTGCGTTTAGACCATCGATCTTTCATCGTCGTTCCATTCTCCTTTTAATCCGTTGTAAACCGATATTGGTCACGACGATCAGGCCGATCAATAAAACGCCGACGCTAAAACGAATATCGTAATCCACCCCACTGGTTTCATGCAAACCGAGCATCATCGTCGAGGTCAAGGTGCGGGTTGTGGCAAACAAATCGAAAACCGGTCCTTCCATCGGATTACCGCAAACCATGGAAACGGCGGTCGCTTCTCCAAGTGCCCGACCGACACCTAAAATCAAGCCGGTAAAAAGACCGGATTTCGCACCGCCTAAAACGATTTTAAAATCCGTCTGAGCCTTCGTTGCGCCTAAGGCAAGCGAAGCTTCGATCTGCGTTTTTTTAACGGCATTTATCGCCGTGATACAGATCATCGTAATGGTGGGAATCATCATCATAATCAGCACCAAAACAGTCGAAAGACCGGAACTTCCGCCCATTGTCTGTACCCCGAAAACAGTTGCAAGGTCTCGGACCAGCGGACAAATCACACCCATTCCGAACAAACCGAAAACAATCGACGGAATCGCCGCAAGCAATTCAACGATGCTTTTTAGGATCGTTTTCAAAAAAACGGGAGCGATCCGAACGATAAACAAAGCCGTTAAAACGGAAATAACAAACGAAATCACGGCGGCAATAAAAACCAAATAAACGGTGTTGATCAAAATACCAAGCGCGCCGTAATGATTGGAAACCCATGTCGTCGAAGTTAAAAACACAGAAAGGCTTGCCGTAAACAGCATGCCGTCTTCTGTTTGATAGGGTTGTACAAACGGTTTGATTCCGCGAATGAAAATAAATCCGACAATAAAAACGATACTGGAAGCACTAAGCAGCGCTACCAGTAAAAAGACCTTTTGTACAAGTTGATCAATTCGTAATTTAACAACTGATGATTGCAAGAACAACACCTCTATTTAACTTCTTGCCAAGTGATTGCTGTAGAAGCGTAAATGGTTTTAAGTAGGGAAGGCGCAACATCGGATAAAACCGTATTATCCGGATGAACCACCGCCACAATTCCGTCTTTACAGATTTGACCGCTGGTATTTTCGGCACAGATTTCCGTACTGCTCAATTCTCTTGATAAAAATCCGATGTGTAATTTTTTGGTGCCGTTTTTCTCGCTTCCCTGCGTTCCTTTATAAGCATCGGAAGATCCCGTATGATTGTGAACGGCTTTAAAACGCGGACATTCCAATTGGAAAGCCTGGGTCAAGGCTTCGGCAATTTTTTCAACGGATGTCGATCCGCCCAAATAAATCGTAACTTCCGAACCGCTCTTTAAAGCTTCGTTGATTTCCGGACGATCCTGTTTGATTTCTTCCCAAGACGGCGCTTTTTCGATATCGGAGGTAAGAATACCGTCTTTACTTTGAATGATACTCATTCCTTCCTGACTTTGGGTATAAGCCAAAAACGCCTGAATCAAAGCCCACTCCGATGAAGTACAATCTTGTTCCTGACGGATGCAGTAATTAAAATTTCGTTGCAGCGCGTAACTTCCGTCTACAACCCCTTCGATTGTCGGTGAAACACCGTTGTAATTCAATGCTTTCAAAGACGAACTTTCCAAAGAAGCCAGTGAAATATAACCGATTCCATACGGATCGTTTTTGATTTTAGCGATCATATCGCTGTTGGATTCAACGATGGATGCCCCCGGTATTTTGGTATCGTCGGCTTTGGCTTCTTCGTAACCGATCGCCGTAAAAAACCCGTCCCGTGTTCCGGATGATGTATCTCTGGAATAACGATTGATATTTTTAGCGGCATCAAACTCGCCGTCATGACAAGCGACAACCGAAAACAATGCTGTTGCACTCCCAAGTAAAATAAAACAATTTTTCAACCATGATTTCATCTTTTTTCCCCTTTTCCTTTTTTTACAAGTTCATTATAAAGACAACTTTTTCAGATAAAAATCATGCCTCTGTAAAAAATTGTAAAGAAATTGTAAAAAAAAAGACTTGCAAGACCAAAATAGGTCCAAACGCAAGTCTTTTTTACAACGATTTTATGCATCAACATTCTTTCAATGCCGCAATCTCTTCTTTTGTTAATAGCCGGTAATCTCCCTCTTTCAAATCCATAGGAAGATTTAAAGGCCCAAACGAAATCCGTTTCAACGTCAAAACCGTTCCGCCAACGGCTTCCATCATCCGTTTGATTTGATGGTACTTTCCTTCTTGAATCGTGATGACAGCGCGATTTTGTTCTACTGAAATGGTTGCCGGAAGACAGACAAAGTCGTCTTCTAAGCGAACTCCTTCGGCAAAAAGCGTCGCATAATTCGGACATAACGTACCCGAAAACGTCAACTCGTACGTTTTATCCACATGATTTTTAGGCGACAGCAATTGATGTGCCAATTTTCCGTTATTGGTAATCAGCAGCAGTCCCGTTGTATCTTTGTCCAATCGACCGACCGGGAATAAGTTTCTTCGGTCGTAACCATCGATCAAATCCAGTACCGTCGGTTGACTAGAATCGCGGGTTGCCGTCAAAACACCTTGCGGTTTATTCATCAACAAGTAAATCTCATCCTCATAACAAACCGCTTCATCAAACAAAATGATTTCATCCGTTTTCTCATCGACTTTGTAATCATCGTTTGCGACAACTTCTCCGTTTACCGATACATAGCCTTGACGGATCAGGGCTTTTACGTTCTTTCGGCTGCCATATCCCATATGGGACAACAGTTTATCTAAGCGCATGGTAGTAAAATCTCCCGCACATCATCTTCGATATAATCAGACATTTCCTCATGAAAGGAAGCCTCCGTGATTTTCTCGGGCGGTAAAATCAAATACCGAACATCGGAGGTAGCCAAAACCGTTCCGTCTTGCAAACAAATCCGACAAGTGGCTTCGAAAAACCGATCGGTCTTTTTTGTAATCTCGCCGATACCAAGCAAAGGGACATGATAAGGAACCGGTTTGCGGTATTTGACCGAAAGTGATGTGGTAACAGCCAATTTTTCAGGTTCGTAAACCCAAAAAGCCCGATGAGCCAATTCATCCAACATCGCCGCAATCATTCCGCCATGCACACGCCCCGGATAACTTTGATGGATTTCCTTAAAAGAAAACAGCGAAACCAACATCCGATTTTCCATTTCGTAAAATGCCGCCTGCACACCACCCGGATTCTTCATCCCGCAAATTAGGCACATCTTACTGTTCATTTGTTTTTTGATAACTTTCATAGATACGCTCCAATCCATCGGTTCGATAATCATCAAAAACATGCGGATCGTCTTTCAATAAATCCGCGACAAAATCGGCACACGAAGCCGCATCGACCAAATACGACAAACTATTGCCGATCCGACAAGATCGGGCGATGTTCAATTTCAAAAAATACGGCAATAATTTTTCATAATGATCGCTGATATGCATAGAAGCCGTTGAATAATGACGGGGCATATAAAAATCGATCGTCCGATCTTCTTCCCGACTGATAAAATGATACACATGATCCGTAAAACGATTCTCCACATCAAAGGCTTCTTCTATACTGTGAATAAATGTGTTTTTGGAAAGCGGGGCTCCCAAAAACAAGATTTTGGCTTTAAGATCTTTCAAGATGCCGAAACAGCCTGTCGGCGGAACCGGCGTGGTTGCGTGAAGATCCAAAGCAAGGTATGCTTCTTTGTTTTTACCATAGGCACAAACCGAATGCGTCGGATGCAAACTGCGCCGAAATCCCGGCATCCGCCTGGCAATATTGGTCAATGCCCCGACACACGAATCGCTTTCCAAAACGTCGAATACATCCCCGTCTTGCCGAATCGTCGCCCATGTATGGGTCGGGAAAACAACCAATCCGTCCGAAACGGCATCGCAAAAGGCCCGAATCAACGATTCCGGTCCGTCTTTTAAAGAACCGACGCTTTTCAAACTGGAATGGATCATCAAACAATCATCAGACCGAAGACCACACCGTTTTAGATCCCAGCGTAAATCCTCATAAGAGGTTTGAAGCATTTCGATATACGTTTGAAAATACTGTTCCTGAAACCGTGTTTTCTCATATATTTCTTCTTTTGAAACCATCCCGTCAGCCACAACCCACTTATCTTCCACATCATCTTCGCGGTGAATAATCGCAATCACCGTCCCCGTAAACGAATCAAGTGGATGGTCGATACCGAGGACGTAGGCATCCTGTTCTTCGCCGTCTTCTGCCAACAAACCGGGAATATGGCCGTAATTAAGCGGATAAAGAATATCCGGATGATTGGGATGGACACTTCCCATTTTACGGTCGATGAGAACCGTTACTTTTTTTCCGAGCATACCGACTCCTTCATCCTCAGCGGAAATTATAAATCAAATCTTCCACTTCTAAATCGTGGTCGACAACGACGTAATGGTGATTTCTGATTTCTTCTTTCCAAATTCCTTTTTCGACACCCTGCCAATCGGTTGAACGGCAAATTTTAAATTCCAAATGCGTTCCTTTCGGATAAGCAATGACGGCTTCAAAACAATTGTCGGCCGTCTTGTTCATCTTCACAGCCAGCCGTTCATCCCAGTTGGCATAATTGCTGATAATAAACAACTGCTGTGCCTGATCTTTGGCCTCATAACACAGATGCGCCGTAAAATGAACTTGATATGTTTCCATCGGTACTTCCACCAACTGACTCTTGCCGTTGATCTGTTTTCTGATGTATTTTTTAATCCAACCTTGTTCCAACAAGCATTCAAACGAACGCGGATAAAAGACCGCTTTGTAATCTTTTTGTTTTTGCGCACAACGCTCGGTTGCCTGTTCTTTTTCAAGGGCCGTTTCCAACAACATCAAAGCCTGTTTCAAACTTCTTTTCGATTTAAGATCGATCTTTACCGGTACATCCTGCGTACTCTTTTTATCCGATACATCTTTGAATTTGATTTTTTCAACATCCAACGCAGTCGGATCCAAAGCCAAATAAAGCGATAAATTCTTCCGTGAAATCCGCATCATCCCGATTTTTTTTCTTCCGAAAGAAATGGTTTCTTTTTGAAAACTGATCCGTGTTTTCACGTTGGGATACGTACTGAGCAAATCCTGAATGGCCTGATAGTAAACAAGTGGTGTCTGTCTTAAAACCAACTTGGCCGAAAAGGATTCTTTATAGGTTACTTTTTCCATCTTGAGAACCTCCCTTTTTCCATCTTTTCAACATTATACCATATTTTTCGCACAAGAAAAACTTAAAATTGTTTCAAATCGAATAATATCCAATTTTAAAAGCGTTTTTTTAAAATAATCTACTGTTCCTAAAACATTTTAAACAGCATTCATCCTTCTGATCCCAATAAAAAATGCCTTATCCGATCGACGAATAAGACAACTTTTTTCTACTATGATCTTAAAATGTTAAAACAGACCCGATACGAAAATTTCAATCCCGATGGCAATTAAAATAATTCCCCCGATGATCTCGGCTTTATTCCCGAGTTTCGTGCCGAAGATCTTTCCGATCAAAACGGCAACTAGACAAATCAAAAAAGTAACCCCACAAACGATCCCCGTACAAACCAACGCATCCGAAAGTCGGTAATCGGCAATGGTAAACCCAACCGAAAGCGCATCGATCGATGTGGCAATCGCCTGGATCAGTAAAATTTTTATACCGAGTTTCCCGCATTCTTCTTCGTCGTCTTTAGGCGGATGGATTCCTTCCCAAACCATTTTTATCCCGATTAAAGCCAACAAGATCAACGCGATCCACGGAATAAAAGGCTCGATATAGGTTAAAAACGCATGCCCGACAAAATAGCCCAACAACGGCATCAATCCCTGAAACAAACCGAAACAAGCAGCCATTAAAATCATTTTCAAGACGTTCATCTTAGAATCTTTTAAGCCGTTGGCCATGGAAACGCAACAAGCATCCATCGCCAAGCCGATGCCAAGCAAAAAACTACGTATCAACAATTCCATATTTCTTCTCCCTCTACTACAAAGAAGAAAGACTTATGAGCCATAAGTCTTTCTTTTCCTTTTATTTTTTCACACAAAGACGAACCGCTTTGCCGTTTAAGGCGTGAATCATTTTAACGGCATCGTCGCTGAAATCATGCGCTTTAACCGTCAATTGTTTATCCAGCGTTCCCCGTGCCAATACTTTAAGCAGATCCGTTTTGAGCGGAATTAATTTCTTTTCTTTTAAAACGGCAAGATCGACTGTATCTCCGTTTTCGAAATAAGCAGAAAGCGTGTCGATGTTGATGATTCCTTTCCGAGTTCCGAGTGCTTTTGTTTCTTCTGTTTGATCGGTTTTCGCATAACTTTCCGGTAATACAGCCACTTCATCGACACTCACTTTGGAAAGCGGAATGGCGTGACGGATTTTGGCATCAAGCGGGATCTGTTCCAAATCGTATTCTTCGCCGTCTTCCCCATAGACCTTTACTTTGATCTTTTTTTCCCGAATCAGTTCTTCTTTGGTTTGAAAAGGAAGCAAAACAAACTCCTTTTCTTCCGCATTTTTTTCTTCCAAACCGTATTTAAGACGAACAATGCCGATCAACTCAAGTGCCTTTTTGACAGCCCGATTCGAGCGTATTTTCAGTTGAATCGGAGTGGCTTGATGGGCTTTCACCGCACCGACCTCTTGATAAGGATAATTCAAATCGGCAACATCACGGGCTTCTAGCGCAACATAAAGCGAAAGCATCTTCCCTCTAAATGTCAACTTGGCATACGTTGTACGCCCCAAATAGTAACTTTCTTTTTTCCAACTAGACCGTTTTTTCAATCCGGAAGCAATAAGACAAGACGAAAGAATCTGATACCAACGCTGAATTTCTTCGCTAGATTGGATCAAACGGGCTTCTAAACTGTAATTATAAACAATATAAACGGTTTTTCCGGAAGCATCTTGAATCATCACTTCTTCTTTTTCTTCTTGATCGTCCGGTTGTTCTTGTTCCATCGGTTCTTCAAACGTCGCAATCATTTCTTCTAAAAGCGGCTTAACTTCTTGTTCGTCACTTAAAACTTCGTCGTTTTTTTCCGGCGCCTGTTCTTGAATCTTAGATGCAATCACCTGTTCCATCGCTTTGACATTTTTCTTACTTTGACGACGGCGAATAAACCACACAGCCAATAAAACAAGAATCAAGAATCCCACAATCAAAGCGATGATCACAACTTCTGTTACGGGAAATAAAAAAAGAGTAAAAAAAGGAATACCGTAAATCTTTTTCGTTACCTGAGTCAACAAAAACACCTCCAAAATGTTTTAGGAATCTGTACATCCATTGTACCATTTTGGAGGTGTTTTTGCAATTACAAATCATAAAAATCAAACGGCACGAAATACGACTGAATTCCACTTGCATACGGTGCCACTTGATAAGGTTCGAAAAAAAACAGATATCCATCCTCAAGAAGAAGAACATTGCGGTAGTTTTCGTAAGTCGGAGCGGTTCCTTCCGAAAACATCCATTCCACATACATGGAAGAAGCTTGCAATTCTTCTTTTAATCCTTTTTGAACGATTTGGCTGATTAGACTCAATTCTCCGAGGGAAAAATCCAAAACCGAAAAAAGTCCGCTGTCGGTGATGGAAAACGTGTAAAGAGAATGCATGGGATGCGCCCCGCCGTAATCGATGGATTTTTGAAATAAAAACGAAAGACTCAAAGAAGATACATACGGCGTGTAACGGATCCATAACTGCTGTTTTTCCGTATAAGAAGAACAATACTTACGCACCTGCTCTTCGATAAACGAACCGATCACTTGATTGTATTTAGAGGGCAATTCCGGATAACAAACCGTGAAATGAAAAACCGGATCAACCACGGTAATCGGAACAAAGGTAAGAAAAAAAGGACAAGCAAACAAAGTTTCACCCTTTGTTAGTATTGTCCGTTTTGGTTTGGTTTATCCGTTTACTTTTTCTTTAGCCAGATTAGCTACATCTTCATCCAGCGCAACGACTTCTTCTTCGGCAGGAATCCAACTTTTGCTGTAATCGATATCTTTGAACAGCGCCGCCAACCCCGTCAATTGTTTGAGCCGTAAAATCTCATCTTTATCCATTCCCAAATGTTTGGAAATCCAAGCATCCGATCGACCCAGTTCATGAAGTTCCCGAATGACATTGCTCATCAGATCCACATCGTGACTTCCCCTGGCCCGATTATGGCGAATCGTACTGGCCATGCGGTTATCAAGCGACTTGTTGATCACCGATACCGGCAGTTTTCCTTCTTCCCGTTCGTAGATATCTTTATGTTCCAACATGATCCGATACCTGTGAAACCCATCGACAATAATATACTTATCTTCTTGTTTGTCGTAATAACAAACAATCGGCATGGTATACCCGTCTTCTTTGATGCTGTCATAAAGCAGTTTCAACTCCGGCGGAGCCACACTGTTGGGATTGTAAAGATTCGGACTGATCTTTTCGATCGGTACGGCAATCACATGATAAACCGGACTGATAAAAGCCATGTTACATTTCCTCCAATTTCTTATATTTTTCTTTGATCGTTGCGATCATTTTCTGTTGTTCCCGCGTCAGACCGAATCCCATATATCGGCAAATATGATCGTTTTTCAAAATACAATAACACATTCGTTTCCAAGAAGGGATGTCTTTAGAACTTTTGATATCGTCGGTATGGTCGGGAATTTTATCTAAAAAAATGATGCGGCTTTCTTTTAAAAGCGTATAATTGGAAACGCCGTTGCGGCGGATTCGGTAGCCCCGTTCCACCAACTCACGAATGGTTTTTTCTACCAAACCACCCCCGACGTGATGCCAAAAATGCATCGAAGTATTGAATTTTTTAACGTAGTTGTTTCTGATCCTAGTCGGTAAAGTCGATAACAGAAATTTCGTATATGATTCCCACGTATGACCTTCCGGTAACGTAATGTTTCGATAACCGAGCGCTTTGCTGCGTCCGTAAATATTTCCGAAATTTACACCCCGAACACGCCCCAACAGTTTCACCCACGTTTCCGGTTCGATGACCCGGTACAAATTAAGACTTTCTTTGGCGTAGTCGTTAAAAGGTGAGGCTACCCGCATGGTAGCCGGACTGACCCCCGCATAATAAAACATATCGTACAAACGATTGTAATCGTATCCGTTTTCGGCAATCGCATGCCAAACATCGCTTGTTTTCCAGTCGTATAGCGGAGAGGCTACCCAAACGTTTTTGAATTGCTGAGAGATATAACAGTTGTTTTTATACCCGTATTTTTTATTGACAAAACCATTGTAACGCTGTAACGATTCTTCTGCCCGAATCCCTAAAAGACAAATCGTCGCCGTATCTTCATGGGCGATTTTATACCAACGACCGAACTGTTTGGCCAAATTTTCCTGATGCATTTTATACGTATAAGTTGTAATCGGATTGTTTTCCAATGTGATGACATAATCGTGTTGCGGACGCTCTCTGATCCACAGATCCTGTTTCTTATCATCCCACGGATACCAGTACATTTCGTAATTACTGAGGGCCGTTCTGGTTGCCATCGGCAAACAGACCCAATACGGTTCGACATCGTCTTTGATGCGTTCGAATGTTCGTTCGACGTAGTCGGTTGTATAACTGTACTGAGCCTCGAAATCCTGATGAAACACACCGATTTTTCGATTCGGATAATACTTTTTTTGAAAATCCAACACCATATCCAGCAATAGACCGCTGTCTTTTCCGCCGGAAAAAGAAACAAAGATATTCTCAAATTCTTCGAAGATAAAATCCATTCGCTCTAAAAAAGCTTCATACACATTTTTTTCCAACAACTTTTTTTTCATAGTAAACCCTTATTCTTTTTATAATAATTCAATTTTACCATATTTTTCCAATTTTAAAGCAATTTTTTTGTCATAAAATGGAAATTGTTTTTACAAAAGGTTGTCGGAAAAACAATTTTTATGAAAAAAAAGAGGTTTTTAAAACCTCTTAATCCGTTATTCGGCTTTCAAAAGACGACTCTCATGACACGTCAAATAAAGAATTTGCCGATTTGATGAAAGTTCTTTCATTATGATTTCCGCTTTTTTCAAATGATCGGCATCCAAATGAACAAACGGATCATCCAAAATCAAAAACGGTTTTTCCTTGCGATACATATTATCGATCAAAGCCAGTCGAAAACAAAGCGCATAGATACTGCGTTCGCCCAAACTGAGATGAAGATCCGACCGCATCAAGCCATTGGCCTCGAATTTCACATTCAAATCCGGATCAATGGTTACTTTTTTTTCGAAAACTTCTTCCAAAATACCGGAATACGCCTCAAAAGAACTGCGAATCGGATGAATGTATTTTTCTTTCAGCTGCGTTTCTGCCTGCAATAAAAAATCTTTTGTTTTACTTAAAATACGGTGGTTGTTTTGATACTGGACCAATCGGTCTTGAGCCGTTTGCAAGGCATTTAAAACCTCGTCTTTTTCTTCTAATGTCCGTTCGTCTTCGGCAATCTCCAATTCCAATTTCTTTTTTTCCTCTTGGTATTGTTGCAGTTGTTGTTGCAAAGAAGAAAGATCCCGATGATGTAGCGTCGGTTTTTCCTTTAAAGAATGAAGTTTTTGAAACTCTGAATAGGCTTCTTCCCGTTTTCGAAGTTCTTCTTTCCATTGTTTAAGATTCGTTAAATCTTCTTTGATCGAAGAAAACCGATCGATAGAAATTTGATATTGCCTGGAAAATTTTTCAATCGCCATTTCGTAAAGAAGGTATTGATGTTTGTTGTTTTCTTTTTCACGATCGCTTTCTTCTTTACGCTTTAACAACCGTTGATAGCGATCTTTAGCGGATTTGATAAAAAACAATTGCTCTTGGTACGAAGACCCAAGTACTTGGTCGTTCGTAAAATAAGTTGCAAGTCTTTCTTTAAGCGGTGTCCGTTCTGCTTCCAAACGTTTTTTTTCTTCTAACAGTTGATCGCTTTCTAAGCAAATTTTAAAAAAACGCTCGGCATCGGTTTTAAGATCACCGCCAGATGGAATAAAACTTCGTAAAAGAATCGCTTCCATTTCCTGTTGTATCTTCTTTTTTTCTTCTTGTTTTAGCAAAACAGCGTGCGTCTTTTCTTGCTTCTTCCGTCTGACGGATCCGCCAAACCAAATGGCAAGACCGGCACAAACGCACCCCAAAACAAGAAAAACGATCCCCAAACTCATCTTGAAACCCCAACTGAAGCCACTGGCCGTAAAACATCCGAGTGAAAGAAAAACCAACAAACCAAAAAGACTTATCTTCTGTGGTGGGGTTTGGGATTGGTTTGTCAATTGATCCAGTTGTTCTTCTTGCTTTTGATATTGTTCCCACAAATCACCGAACTCTTTTCGATCGTTGTCCGTTGGCAAATGTTCAAATAAACGGGTCCTTTTGTTTTCCAGCGAATCGATTTGATAGGATAAATAATCCGTTTTTTTGATTGTCTCATCGATTTCTTTCAGTTCGTCTTCATCCGGAATATGCTCGGAAAAAAGCGAAGTCAACGACTGCAAATCTTTTTGATCATCCGCCGTAAAAATGTCTTTTTTCAGTAAATCTTCTAACCTTGTTTGCTTCGAGGCCGCATCTAAAACCGATTCGACCATCGATAAAGGTGGATAGCCAAGCGGATACCGAGCGGATATTTCCTGAATTTTTTCTTCCGTTTCCTTCACATTTTTAAAAAGCGTTTCAAAGTGATTCCAATTCGCTAAGTCGAGTTGTTCTTGTTGAGCCGATTCGATTTCTTCGGTAAGTAAGGCAATTCGATCCCGAACGTTTTTCAATTCCGCATCCCGACTGAAAAGACTTTTTTCAAGCGCTTGAAGATTGTCGGCCTTTCTTTTCAGTTCCGTCACTTCGTCTTTTACCGTTTTCAAGTGGCCACTTGACCGATTGCTGTATCGGCTGATGGCTTGATCCAATTTCGTTACAGCCGTTTTTAAATTAGCCTCTTTACTACCGCCTTCCACCAAATCATTCAATTTGCTGTTGATCCGGTCGGTAGTAGCAAAATCAAAATCTTGAGAAGTGATAAAAACAGTTCGTTCAAACGATTCTTTGTCGACCCCGAAGATGACTTCTCCGATCTCATCACTAGATTCCCATAAAAGGCCGTTTTTAAAAATACGGACCGTATCTTTTGTTTGGCTCTTCTCATCGAACACCCGTTCGATCCGATATTCTTGGTTTTGATGGGAAAAGACAAGATTTCCCCCGAACAGACCGCCGTCAAACGGATAAAAATGCTTTCGATCGCTTTCTTTGACATTGGTTTTCTTGACGGTTTCCATCCCGTAAAACATCGCTTTTATAAAAGCAGCCAGCGTGGATTTACCGGCACCATTCGGTTCGCATTGTTCGATCCAAGACGAGGAAAAATCATAATGACGGTGCTTGATTTTACCGAAATTTTCAATCGTACAGGAAATCAATTTCATAGATCCACCTCCTCATTTGCCAACGCTTTTAGTCCCAAACGGATGATTTTGTTTTTTTCTTCGTCACTTAACGTTAAATCCGCCTCGACCGTTCGGACAAATTCCCCCTTAAGCGACAAATCTTTTTGATAAACGGCCGTATTGATTTTCCGTTTGGTTTGGTCTTTGACCGAAAGAAAAAAACATTGATCCGACAAATACTTCAAGACATCCTCCGCCAACGTTTCATCATCGGTTTCCGTTTCGCCTACCAAAACAATACGATAAATCCATTCTTTGACAAACGGAATTTTTTTGACCAATTGCGCGGCACTGTAGGCATCCGAAGCCGCGCTGATATCCACTTTTTCTTCAACGATCAGACGTTCCTGAAACGGAATAAATTCGGTTTTGATCTCATCTTCAACCGCAAGCAAAATAAAACCATGTTCGCCGATTTCATCGAAGCCGCGACCTTCCAAACAACCGCTGTAAGCGTATTTGCCGCGGTCATCTAACTTTCCCTCTTGATGCTTATGCACATGGCCTAAAGCCAAATAATCGATCTGTTTGTTTCTAAGCCGCCGTAAATAAATCCGATCCATGCCCATGGTATCACTCACTTGACCGTGCAGCAAGACGATATTCTTATCTTCTTTTTGCAAAGAAAGGGTCGAATAGAAAGACGTACAGTTTTCCGGTGTCATTTCGATTCCGCTGATAACGATTTTTCCATAACGATACGATTGCCAAACAGGAGAAAAGCATTTTAAATTGGCCGACGTTTGTTCTTCGATTTGTTGGTCATGATTCCCTTTTAAATAAATAAAATCAATATGCGGATGACTGTTGATGATGCTGTAAAAAAAATCTTTGTCTTTTTTCAACGGACGATCCGAATCAAACACATCTCCGGATAAAAGAATGACTTCAACACCCTTTTCATCGGCGTATTCAACCATTTTCCGAAACGTATTTCGGATCTCCAGTTGGCGTTGTTTCGCTTTTTCTTTGGGAAATGTCGAATCGATTTTCGATCCCAAATGAATATCTGAAGCATGGATCAATTTCATAAAATCCCTCCTCTTGATTTGTTTTATATTCCTCTTTAAAAGAGCATTTTTTTTATCTTTTGATTTCATTCATCACCGTTTTGCCATTTGCGAGAAATTCGACCCGAATATCCTTATCAAGTTATTCGATCGACTTTACTGTCATTGTATCATATTTTCTTTAAAAAAACATCCATACAATCTTTCACAATGATAAAAAGTCGCTTTTAAAGCGACTCTTTCTTTTGAAAACCAACGGGTATCTTGTTATCATCTTAAGAATTTTACTAAAAAACAATTGTTGCGCAATCTATTTAATTTGCGATCCGTCTGTTTGGCTATTCTTTAACGTGCGTAAAAAGCGATCCAGTTGTCGTTGATTTTTGAATATCCTCATTTTATCACAATACTCAATTTGGAGTTTCTTGTAGCTGTCTTTTCTCTTCTTTTTTCGACTATCAAAAAGAATCCAACGAATAAATTCCCAATCCAGTTTTTCCCGGCAGCCGTCTGCCATATCCGGACGAACCTTACCTTTATACGTTTGATACCGTTTAAAGGCTCTAAACAGACAAGTAAACCGATTGAAATTTAAAAATAAGATGCAATCGGATGATTTCATACGCTCTTGATAAAGCATCCGGTTGTAATTTCCGTCGATAACCCAACTTTCTTTCTCCAAAAACGATTTTAAATCCGCAAGCATCGCCTCATCGGCTCGTTCTGTCCAGTCAGAAGAAAAGTGAATACGGTCAAGATGAAGTACTTCACAGGAATAATACTCACCCAAGCGATTCGCCAAAGTGGATTTTCCGGAACCGCTGTACCCGATAATGGCAATTTTCATCAGATCACTTCCTTTTAATTTTTTCGTTTGAAACTAGGACGGAAAATTTCAATCGTTTTTCCATCTATTTTCAATATTATAACAGAAAATACAAGTTAAAAAAATCATTTCGTTCTATTTTTATAAGTGAAAAAATGAATCAAAATAAAAGGTGGAATCATCCACCTTTTTAAAACATCATCAATGTGCTAAACCAAAGAATCACTAAAATAACCAACCAAACCGCCCATAATGCAATCCCGATTTTACATTTTGTCTTATTGGACGGATTTTTATAAGTCGCCAGTCCGATGACACCGAACACCAAACCGAGCCAACCGCCTAAAGCCCCGAAAACAATGGCCAAAATAGCAAAGACGGAACTTTCTTCTTTTTCCGTTTCCAACGAACATCCGCAATGAACGCAAACAACGGCTTCATCCTTCACTTCTGCCCCACAATGACTGCAATACTTCATTATATCACGCTCCTATTGTCCTAATTATACTACAAAACAATTGAAAATACAACAAAAAGCGACATTACTGTCTATTTTTGACAAGAAATAAAGAATTCTTGATATCATTTAAAGTATTTTCCAATCTCAAGCGGTTCGTTCGATTTCGGCACCGATTGGCCGACCATTTTAAAAAAGCGGACAAACTTAAAACTTATTTTACAAACAAAAAAAGAACAGTCTTTATTTTCAGACCGTTCTTTTGCAGTATGGTTAGCCTCTTGGAAGATGATCGATAAACGCTTGCAGCGTACCGTCAAAAAAATCAACTTTCCGGGCAAACAAATAAGTTTTTTCATTGATTTTTACATTTCGCCCCTCTAGCGCATAACAAGCACCGGCGAAAAAGGCCAAAAGTTTATTAGCGGCAAGCGCATCCAAATCTTCGAAATTCAAAATCAACGGATTTCCTTTTTTCAACTCCTGAACCAGTTGAGCCGCCCGTTCATCATTGTCGTTTAATTTTTCCATAATCAGCCGATCGCTGGCGGGAATGTCTTTGCTGAGGTTTTTCGAAGCTTCTTCGTACTCATTTTTTTTCTTACCGAATAAAGCCATTAAATCATCTCCTCCTGTCCTTGTTTTTTAATCAAAGGCAAAACCGATGCTTTGTTGCCTTGACGAACCATAATCAACGTTGTATCCGCAAACTTCTGCAAAATATCCATTCTTTGCGGCGGACAGGCAATAATCACTTGCAGTGGCATGGAATGAATGAAGTTCATCATCGCATGCATACGGTTGGCATCCATTTTATCGAAAACCTCATCGAATAAAACCAACCCGATCGGATCGCCGCCCAGCACATTGGTCTTGGTATAAACCCGAACAAACGACGCAATAATCGCCACATAAAACGGTACTTGCGTTTCTCCACCGGATTTTTCTTTGAACACTTTGGAATAACTCATCGTATCGCCGTTGTTGTTGATAATCCGAATATCATAATCCATGTACGTACGGTAATCGGTAAATTTATTGATGGCACCGTTGCTGTTGACCTCATCGACCGACAACGTTTCGAACAACTCCCTTATCTGTTCGTCGTACTTCTGCTGGAAAGCATACGTCAACAGTCCTTCGTTTGCGTCTTCCAAATCCGAAGTTACCATTTCGTAGAACTGAGCATATTCACTGCTGCGTGGGAAAATGAATTCATAGCGGTCATTCCCGAACGTAATGGAAGAAAGCGTCTCGTTGATCTTACTGATTTCCTGTTCGGCGGTCAAAATGTTATTCCGCAACTTGGCAATAAAATCTTCTTTAAAGACAATTTCGGCCGATTCTCTGGCTGAACGAACTTTCTGTTCGTATTTAACCAATTCCATCTTTTCCAGTTTATACAACTCCGCTTCGAATTTGTCGATTTCCGATAAACCGATGGAAAATGTGGAATTATACGCATTGATATAATTGTACTGTTTGGCAACCAAAGAATCCGAAAGCGTGGTATAATTGGTTTCTTCCAGTCGATACTTGCTTTGATAGTCGGCAAAAGCCGTTTTGAAATTTTTGGTGGCAAGTAAAGCTTGGTATTCGTCTTTGGCTTGTTGTTCTAAAACGACATTGCCGTTTGCCAGTTCTTTTAACTGGCTTTCCAAAGAAGACAATTCTTTGTTTTTGGTTTGGATCATGCTGCTTAAAGCATCGATGGCATTATCGATTCCGCCGATATCCTTGCTGAGTGATAATTTCTTGGCATCGCCCGCTTTAATGCTCGATAAGACTTTTTCGTAGTCTTGTTGCAATTCAGAAGGTGTCGCGTTTTTCTGACGGATTGCCTGTTTGGATAAATCTTCCAAAGATGCCTTTTCTTTTTCCAATAACAGCGCTTTATCCAAATCTTCGATAATCGGTCGAAGATCGAAACTTTCCATCCATTCGACCATCGTATTTAATTTTTCCATCCGATCGTTCAAAGCCAAATACTGTTGTTTGGCCTGATCGGCTTTTTTATGCCAAATTTGAGCCTGTTCCGATGCCGCATTTTTACCGATCAACGGTTTTTCCACATTCGGATTCAAACTGGATACGGTATAACCGCGATAAATCAATAAGTCATTGGTAATGGAGGTCGGATATTTTTCCAGTTCCATCGCATCATCACACATGATCACATTGCCGCAGACATAATTTAGATAATTTCTGGCATCTTGATTTTCCGTAGAAAGAATGGAAGCCAAAGAACGCGGTTCATAGGTTTTGTATCTGGTCAATTGTTTGGTATTGATCAACCCGATGCCGTAAAGATGATACCGATTTTTAATACGGGTGAAAATCTGCAATGCCTGATCGAAATATCTGGGTTCTACGATCATATTGAGCCGGCGGTTCCCCAAAAAAATCTCAACGGTATCCGCCCAGTTCAAATCGGTGATTTCACAGATTTCCGCTAAAATATGAACGCGGATATCGTAATTGTAAATCCGTTTCAATCCTTCTTCTATCTCAAGACGGATTTGCAACAAATCCGCCCGAAAATGGACGCGGTTCTGTTCCAACGATTTCAAAGAAAGAGAAATTTCGTTAATCTGCTGAAGCAACTCTTTTTTCTCGGCATTGAGCGATCCCAATTCCTGATTGGTTTGATTTTTATACGTATTCAACCGCCGTTCGATATCCTGAAGTTTCAATTTGGATGTTTCCACATCCATCGGATTGATCTGGACCAGCGGTAAATTCGCCATTTCCGTAAAAAGCGGCTCATTGGCGATTTTCCGTAAATTGGCAACCGCTTCTTTAAATTGCGTACAACGTTTCAAAAACGATTGTTGATTGGCCTCCAAAGCCGTGATATTCGTTTGAGATTTCAAAATTTCCCGATGAATATATTCTTCGGCTTTGAATTCCTGATCGCTGCTTAACGCATTGTAAAGATCTCTTGAACGTTCGTTTAACATCAGTAATTCACTGTCTAACTCCAAGATATCTTTTTCTTTTCTGGAACGAATCGCTTCTTGTTTTTCGATTTGGATCTTCGCATCTTGTATATCCGAGCGGATCGCTTCCACATCGAACAAACGCATCAAATAATCAATATAGTTCTTTCGTTCTTCGATTCCTTTTAATTCTTGATAGATCGTATCGATTTCTTTTAGATCGTTGATTTTCCGATTGATCAAACGCAACGTATCTTCCAATTCCTTATACGAACGGATCGCATCTTTGATCGCCGTTACATCGATTTCTTTTTCCTCTAAGATATTCTGATAAATAAACTCTTTTACATCGGAAATCGGCTTAAAAGCGAGCGCTTTGGGAATCAGACGATAAAAATCTTCGTTGATCGACCCAAACGCCGTCCGAAAGCCCCGTTTGGCTTCTTTTTTCGTTAAAAAATATTCAAACGACGGATTGTGTTTTCTGAATTCCACCGTACCGAAAATTCGGTTTTCGGCGGAAACAAACATCGAATCATTGATTTTTTCAAACGTACGATAAAACAGCGTTTTAACGGGAAGCAAATCGCCGAACGCATCGATTACCGCGCCGACCGCAAAATAGTTGCCGGTTTTCTCATCGTAAAACTCCAAAGCCACATGTCCGGAAACATCACCGGTGCGCAAGTATTCTTTATCGTCCATCCCCAGTTTACACTTGACATACCCTCTTAAATCCCGTTTGCCTTTTTCATTGGCCGCCAAGTTAAACATCGTATCGCCGGCGGTAAGAACGTACGTAATCGCATCCATGACCGTCGACTTACCAGAAGCATTCGGTCCCGAAAGCAATACATTGCCATCCAATTCAATCGTTTCATTAGACAGATAATGCCAGTTGATCAATCGTATTTTCACTAACTTTTTCATTCGCTTTTTACTTCCTCCTGGCTGATTTTTTGAATCGTCTGATAAACTTCGTTGATATCCTCACTTTGAATGGCCATTAGAATCGTCGGCAAAATGACGATCCGACACGCCGAACTGGTTACATCGCCCGTCACTTCGATCAAATTGTATCTTCTGAACAACCGAACGGCCGAAATCAAATCGGTCTTATTCAATTTTCTCTTAATCTCCAAATAATCGTATTTGGTATGGATATCGGCAATCGAGCAAACGATGTTTTCATTGAGGGAGGTATCTTTCATCTTTTCATGATACAACAATCGTAAAATCAGTAAAATCAACGACTCATCTCGTTTTAATTTAAGAGTCGTAGAAGCGCTTGCTCCAGACAGCATGGCACAACCGGATGCGGTATCCAGCGTCAGTTCATAGCCCAAAATGGTGAAAAATTCATCGAACAATTCTTTGTAACTCATCAAAAAATAGTAACTGCCCAAATTATCTTTTTTATCCCGACACAAAAAGGTAGAAGAAAGCAATTTGTTGGCCGTATCCCGAAACTGATTTTGTTGGGTCACATTCATTTTTTCATAAGCATCTAACATGTTTAAGATCTCCTTTCAATGATAAAATCTTTCAACCGATACAACCGATGAGAGATTTCATTTTCCAAAATCGTAATGGTATAGTCTAAATTAGATGCATACATCAAAGCATAAATCGTCATAAGCACCTGTGAAGACGGACAATCGTATGAAATCAGTTGACTCGCACAAAGACGATGATCGACCAAATGCTCCGTCAAAAACCGATCGATTTCCACTTCGTTATAAGCCGTTTTGAATTGATTTAAAAATTCGTCTGTCAGTTCAAATCCGTCTAAGCCGATCGAATCCAAAAGTTGGTTATAGTTTCGGCTGTAATTTCCGCGCGGTGTATATAGCGAATTTTCCGCCGAATACAATTTAAACTGATTCAAATCGTATAACGAATCCACCAGCCGCATGGATTTGTCCAGTTTGTCTGCTTTAGCACCGTCTTTGACATATTTTAAAATCCGGTTCAATTTGCCGATGACGTTATCGTCTTCGCTTAATAAAAATTTGATCTTCCCGATGGTCGAATTGATATAGGTTCTGTTTTTATTATCGATTTCCGATACAAACGCATCGATCGAATTGAAGACATCGATGATCTCATCGATCGCCGCCGTGGCCTTTTGACTGGCCAGTTCCAAAGAAGGATAGCGATGGCGAAAATCGCCTACGATCATGCTCATGGCCAATTCATTGGCAGAAAGTTCGCTTAATTTCAAAACAATGGACAATCGGTAACGGTTGATGTTATCGGACGTTTTGATTTTGAGGTAACTGCGGTCGTAGACTTCCGTTTTAAAAGACATCAGACGTTCCAACAAATCTTTTACTTCCGATGTTTCCACAACCGAAGAAATATAATCTTTCAAGCGGCTGTCTAAGCGTCTGAGGGCTCGAATCAACTGCTTAGTATAATTGTAAACCAAATTGAACAACATCGCATAATCCGTATTTTCCGTATTCATCAATAACGAGTAAATCGTAAAAATATACCCTTGGTATTCGTTGGCATGGACTTCATAGCTTTCTTCTTCCATCGAGTCATCCCAATAATAGCGCGGAAACGCGTTTAAAAACGCTTCGCATATAATGATGGCCACATCGGTAAAATTGAGCAATTCTTCATAATCATCGGTCACGTCGATATCGATCCAACCGCATTCTTCCATCCGTCTTAAAATATAATTGGCCAATTCCCGTTTGGATTTGGGATTGGATTCTTCATCCTCTTCATCTTCTACATCATATAAATACGTATTCTCGTCCAAAAAATGAACCAAGTCATCCACGATGATCTTTTTATCAATTCCAAGAATCGACCCTGTCTCGTACGTTTTAAAACTTTCCAAAATACAAGCCAAGTAAATACGTTTATTTTTTGAGGAAAGCAAAGAGAAAAAACTGTCTGGTATCATTCTGAAAAAATCCATTCGTTTTCGTCTCCTCTTTTTACAAATTTATAAAATAATTATATCAAATAAAACGTCGTAATACAAGAAAAAACCCATCAGAAATCCAATGGGTTTCAATCTTTTAAACATTGAATTTAAAAAGCATGACATCGCCGTCTTTGACGACATAATCTTTGCCTTCCTGACGAACCAGTCCGGCTTCTTTGGCCTTTACCATACTGCCGCAACGGATCAAATCCTCATAAGAAACCGTTTCGGCCCGGATAAAACCGCGCTCAAAATCGGAATGAATGATGCCCGCACATGCCGGGGCCAACATGCCTTTTTGAAACGTCCAGGCCCGACACTCATCCGGACCGGTCGTAAAAAAAGTCGCATAGCCCAGTAAATCGTACGTTGCCCGTACCAACCGGTTCAATCCGGGTTCTTCCAACCCCAGATCTTCTAAAAACAAAGCCTTGTCTTCTTCTTGCAAAACCGCCAATTCCGCTTCGATTTCCGCCGAAATGGCAATGACTTTACAATCGTTTTCTAAGGCATAGGCCAAAAGATCTTGATAATGTTTATCTTGATCCAACGCGGAAATGTTTTTTTCCGCGATGTTGGCAACGAGCATAAACGGTTTGGCTGTAAGAAAACCGTACGTTTTCAAATACTTGCTTTCCGTTTCGTCAAACGACAACAAACGAATCGGCCGTTCGTTTAGCAACTGCGTTTCGATCTTTTTTAACAACGCGTACTCATAAGGTGCATCCTCGACTTTGGACTGCGCTTTCTTCTCCAATTTCGAAAGACGTTTGGTAACACCGTCCAAATCGGCTAGGATCAATTCCAATTCGATGATTTTCGCATCGCGGATCGGATCGATCTTTCCTTCCACATGCGTGATATTTCCGTCTTCAAAACAACGGACCACTTCCAAAATCGCATCGCAATTTCTTATATTCCCCAAAAATTGATTTCCGAGACCTTCCCCTTTGGAAGCCCCTTTGACCAGACCCGCAATATCGGTAAATTCGCAAACTGCCGGTGTCGTTTTCTTCGGATGATACATCCGGCTTAAAACCGTCAAGCGTTCATCCGGAACCAAAACCATCCCGACATTGGGCTCAATGGTGGCAAACGGATAATTCGCGGCAAGCACCCCGGCTTTGGTAATCGCATTAAATAGTGTCGATTTACCGACATTGGGCAAACCGACGATTCCTGCTGTTAAGGCCATACTCCTTTTTTCTCCTTACTTTATAAAAACATTTCATCATAAGCATCAATGGCTTCTTGAATGGTCCTGCGGGCATCTTCTGCCCCCAAGACTTCGGTTACTACGGTTTCTTTACCTTCTAATGTCTTGTAAACATTGAAAAAATGCGAAATTTCTTCAAAGTAATGACTCGGAAGTTCGGTAATGTCTTTGTAACCGTTCATCGAAGGGTCGTTTTGACAAACCGCAATGATCTTTTCATCGCTTTCTTGATTATCGACCATTTTAACAACACCGATGGGAAAACATTTAACCAGTACAAGTGGGTCAAAGGTTTCATTGCAAAGAACAAGAACATCCAAAGGATCTTTATCTTTGGAATACGTTCTGGGAATAAATCCGTAATTGGCCGGATAATGCGTGGATGTGTACAAAATCCGATCCAAAATGATCAATCCGGTTTCCTTGTCCAGTTCATACTTTTTCTTACTGCCTTTTGGTATCTCAATACAGGCGATAAAGTCGTCTGCATGAATACGGTCATTGTCAATATCGTGCCAAATATTCATCTGTCTCACCTCGTAAAGACATTATACCATGATTGAATCAAAAAGACAATAAAAGACAAAAAGCCACCGATGTGGCTTTATTTCATACTATCGTACATGATCTTCAACGCATTCTTTTCCAACCGGGAAACTTGGGCCTGCGAAATATCCAACTCATTGGCGATTTCCATCTGTGTTTTTTCCAGATAATACCGGTCGTAGATGATCGCCTGTTCCCGTTTGGATAATTTGGAAAACGCTTCTTGAATCAAATGATTCCGCAACCAATTTTCGGTGATATAATCCCCACCGCCGATCTGATCTTCTAATTCGATCACATCGCCGCCGTTATCGTAAATCGGAGTGGACATACTGATCGTATCTTGAATGGCCTCCAGTGCCAAAACGATATCGACACTATCGGTTTTGATTTCTTCTGCAATTTCGTTAATGGAAGGTTCCCGATGATGCTGCGCAATAAACCGATCTTTAAACGCAATCGCTTTATACGCAATATCTTTATAACTTCTAGACACCCTGATCGAACCATTATCCCGTAAATGTCTTCGTACTTCACCGATAATCATAGGACAGGCGTACGTTGAAAAGCGAACTTGATGCGATAAATCAAAATTATCGATTGCCTTCATCAACCCGATACATCCCACCTGAAATAAATCATCCATACTCTCTTTGCGGTCGTTAAACCGCTTCAACACCGACAACACCAACTTCAGATTCCCTTGAATCATCTTTTCTCTTGCTTTCATATCACCGTCTTTGATTTTTTTAAGCAATTCTTGCTGTTCTTCGTTAGACAGTGTCTGAAGTTTTGAAGTATCTACTCCAGTAATCTCCACTTTGTGCATAAAATCTTCCTTTCAATAAATAATATGGAAGACTTTTACGTTTTCTATTCACTACTTAGAAGCAATCGTCAACCTTTTTTCCATTTCCACTCGTAATTTATCAATGATTTTCTTTTCCAAACGCGAAATATAACTTTGCGAAATCCCCAGTTTATCGGCCACTTCTTTTTGCGTATATTCCGTCGTTTTATAAAGTCCGAACCGCATAACGATAATCTCTTTTTCCCGAGGCCTTAACTTTTCCACCGCTTCGTACATCAAGCGCTGTTTTTCATCGGCAATCGCCTCATCCAATGCCAAAACCTGATTCGTGGGAATCACATCCGAAAGCAGTAACTCATTGCCGTCACCATCCACATTCAAAGCTTCATCCAACGATACTTCGTTTTTCTGGCGACTGATTTTACGCAAAAACATTAAAATTTCGTTTTCAATACAGCGCGATGCATACGTTGCCAATTTGATGTTTTTGTCCGAACGAAACGTTTCCACGCCCTTAATCAATCCCATGGAACCGATGGAAATCAAATCTTCCAATAGAACTTTCGGCGATTCAAATCGTTTCGCAATAAAAACAACCAGACGCATATTGTGTTCGATCAGTTTGTTTCTGGCGGCCAAATCGTGTTTCAAAAGCCGCTCGATCGCTTCTTTTTCTTCTTCTTCGCTTAAGGGTTCCGGAAGCGACATCTGGTTAAACAAATAACATACATCATCCTTTTTCTTAAAGAACTTTGTAAGCAGTTTGATTAAAATCATTTCTATCCTCCTAATAAATTCGATCCGAACATCACATTAAAAGCAATATCGCCAAAAGCAAGATAGACATCTCTTTGAACGTACTTGTTTTTAATTTTGATTTTGAAACTCTTTACTTCGAAAATAGGAATCATCCGTACTGTGGAAAGACTTTGCATCTCAATGGTTTTACAGTAATGGCCGATTTTAAGATTATTTTTTAAAAATACAATCGGAATGTTGTCATCGGTCGATAAAAAATTGCCGGTATCGCAAAAACCGCTTAAATAAATTTTGCGGTTTTCATCTTCGATCAAGATATCATACTCCAACGCTTCCGGATGAAAATGAAATTTTTTATACAAGCCGTAGATACTCACCAAAACAAGCAAAACAACCAAAGAAATGATGACAGAACTAAAATGATTCATGATGTGAAACAAGATCCCAGCACTCCCTCCTAAAGTAAAATTAAGCATCAGATAAACCAAACATAGCATCAGGCACTTTGTTATCCCCTTTATTACAAACGGAACGGCGGCAATCACGACAATAAACAAATACCGATAATCTTCCAGTTCGTAAGGATAAAAAAGATACAATAAGATATAAATGGTATCCAATACGCATGAAATACCTGTGGCAATCCGATTTCCTTTCATATGAAGCAGGAAATAGGCCGTGTGAACAAGCGAAAGATGGATTGCCAAATTGAGTAAGACAATCAGTTCTATATATTTCATGGTTTCAGTATAAAGAAAAGCATTTCCAAAAAATGTTGAAAGAAAGCAGACGATAAAAAAAATCACTGCCAAAAAATGACAGTGATTTTACTAAAAATCGATTAAGCAATAGACTGAACGATCTGTAATACTTCTTTGGTCAATGCCTGAAGTTTTTCTTCGGCTGCTTGAGCGGTTTTACCGACAACACCGTAGTAAACCTTCAATTTCGGTTCGGTTCCGGACGGTCTTAAAACAAACCACATGTTATCATTGAGGTAATATTTGATAACATTGCTTTTGGGAAGGAGAATCTCAGTTTGTCCGTTTGTTTTAAAATCGGTATGAAGAGACAGTTTGACATCGTCTTTGGCCAAAATGTCGAATTGGTTCAAACGGATTTCGTTGGTACGGAAATAATTCATAATCCGTTGAATTTTCGCAGCCCCTTCCAATCCCTGCAAGCCGATATTGGTAATTCCTTCCTGATAGTAGCCGTATTCTTCGTAAATCGCATTCAAAGCATCGACTAGATCCATTCCTTTTTCGCGATAATAGGCTGCTGTTTCGCAAAGCGTCAAAATCGCTTGGATGGAATCTTTATCGCGGACACAGTCGGAAACAAGACAGCCGTACGATTCTTCAAAACCGAACACATAGGTACCTTTTCCGTTTTCCATTTCTCTTGCTTTTTCGCCGATGAATTTAAATCCGGTCAGCGTGATTTCCACTTTCATACCGTATTTTAACGCAATAGCCACCGGCAACGTCGATGAAACGTTGGTCGTGAAAACATAGCCGTCTTTCGGAAGCGTCGAAAGTTCCCGGCGTGTTTTTAAAATATAATCCAAAATCAACGCAGCAGTTTGATTGCCGGTAAAAAGACGATACGTTCCGTCGTGTTTCACGGCAATACCCAAACGGTCGGCATCCGGATCGGTCGCAAGAACGATATCGGCACCAATTTCTTTGGCATACTCGATCGCCTCATCATAGGCTTCTTTGTTTTCCGGATTGGATGTTTTCACATTGGAAAAATCCGGATCGTTGGTCATTTGACAGGCAAGCGGATAAACGTCATAGCCGACGCTTTTTAATACATCGGCGGCAAAAACCTGACCGGTTCCGTGTAAAGGTGTATAAACCAACTTAAAATCTTTTTTCAAGTTCGGACGTAAAATGATTTTCTTGACTTCCGCAATATAAGCCGCATCCACTTCTTTGCCGATATATTCGATTCGGTCGTGATTCTTCGAATGATCGATGGTAAAATAATCGTCGATCTGTTCGATTTCGCGAATCACTTGATCCGCATCTTTCGGTACCAATTGGCAGCCGCTTTCATCGTAAATTTTATAGCCGTTGTATTCTTTCGGATTATGGCTGGCCGTAATCATGATTCCGCCCACACAACCGAAATGACGAACGGCAAAAGACAACTCCGGTGTCGGTCTTAAATCTTCGAATAGATAAACATGAAAGCCCAATGTCGCCAAAACTTCAGCCGAAATTCGGGCAAACTCTTTCGATTGATGACGGTTGTCATGCGAGATGGCAACCCCTCGTTGATAAGCATTCGGAAAAACGGATAAATAACGCCCGAACCCAAGTGTCGCTTTTGAAACGATGTAAATATTCATCCGATTGGTTCCGGCTCCCAAAATACCGCGCAAACCGCCGGTACCGAATTCCAAATCATTTGTAAACGCTTCTTTTAGAGCCGCATCATCCATTTCTTCCAACTCTTTTTTCAAAGCCGGATCCAAATGAGGATTCTTTTTCCATAATTCCGCTTTTTCTAAATAATTCATTTTCTAAACGCTCCTTCACTGTTTTTTGATTCCATTCAAACGGAAAAAAGGCTGTAAAAACAGCCTTTCTTTTACTTTGGTTGTTTACCGATGTAAGCTAAAATACCACCGTCAACATATAAAATATGGCCGTTTACAAAATTCGATGCATCCGATGCCAAGAAAACCGCCGGTCCTTGTAAATCCGCCGCTTCTCCCCAGCGTGCAGCCGGTGTTTTGGCAATGATGAATTGGTCGAACGGATGACGTGTTCCGTCCGGTTGTACTTCTCTTAACGGAGCGGTTTGCGGTGTTGCGATATAACCCGGTCCGATACCATTACACTGAATGTTGTATTCGCCGTATTCCGAACAGATGTTTTTCGTCAGCATTTTCAATCCGCCTTTTGCGGCAGCATACGCCGAAACGGTTTCACGCCCCAATTCGGACATCATCGAACAGATGTTGATGATTTTTCCGTGACCTTTCTTAATCATCGAAGGAATAACGGCTTTGGCCATAATAAACGGTCCGTTTAAGTCGATGTCGATTACCTGACGGAATTGAGCGGCCGTCATTTCGCACATCGGAATCCGTTTGATAATTCCCGCATTGTTAACTAAAATATCCACAACACCGACTTCTTTTTCAATCGTGGCAATCATTTCCTGAACTTGATCTTCATTGGTTACATCGCAAACATAACCGTAAGCCTTGATACCGGCTTCTTGGTAAGCAGCCAATCCTTTATCAACCAAATCCTGATTGATGTCATTGAAAACGATCGTCGCACCGGCTTCGGCAAAACCGGACGCAATCGCAAAACCGATTCCGTAAGAAGCACCCGTTACAAGTGCGATCTTACCGTCTAATCTAAAATCATTCATATTCATAGTTTTTGATCTCCTTTTTTATCTTAAATCTGTCGTTTGAATGTTGTCCATATCGTCGAATTCTTGGTTTTCACCGCACATCGCCCAAATAAAACTGTAATTGGATGTTCCCACACCGGAATGGATACTCCAACTCGGTGAAATCACCAACTGTTCGTTTTGCATCACGATGTGTCTTGTTTCCTGCGGTTGTCCCATCATATGGAAAACGACGTTATCGTTCGGAATATTGAAGTAAAAATACACTTCCATCCGCCGCTCATGCGTATGCGAAGGCATGGTATTCCAACCCGATCCTTCCGAAAGTTCCGTCATCCCCATCGCAAGTTGGCAACTTTGACATACATCCGGATGGATATATTGATTGATGATACGCTTGTTTAATGTCTTGGCATCGCCGCAAGGACGGTGATTGGCCTTTTCAAAATCAATATAATACGTCGGATAACTTTTATGGGCCGGACAAGAGGAAATATAAAACTTCGCCGGATTGGATGCATCATCGGATGCGAAAACAACCTCTTTGGTTCCCATTCCCACATACATTCCGTCTTTGGATTTCACGTGATAAACTTTCCCGTCTAACGTTACGGTTCCGTTGCCGCCGATATTGATGATGCCCAATTCGCGACGCTCCAAAAAATAAGCGGCCCGAAGTTCATCCGATGTTTCAAGGGCAAGCGGATGCGTAAGCGGCATTACCCCGCCGGAAATAATCCGATCTTGATGAGAATAAACCAATAGAATCTCATCTTCTTCGAATACCTTTTCCATCAGATAATGATTGCGCAATTCTTCGGTCGTATAATACATCGAATCATCCGGATGATTGGCATATCTTACTTGTATTTTCATATGTTCTCCTTTTGAATTTTACTTTGAATAAAATCGAAACTTTCTTTCATGTCTTCCGGTTTCGACCCTTCGAAAATCAAAACCGCATCGGGATTGGTGGCTTGGATTCTTCCTAAAAGGTAATCGTAATCAAACATTCCCTTACCGATGGCCACTTGTTTTAATACACCGTTTTCTACCACACAATCTTTCAAATGGAAAATGACGATTTTTCCTTTGAAACATTCCAAACAGTCTTCGAAAATTTCTTTATACCGTAGGTAATTATCACTTGATAAGTAGTTGTACAAATCAACTGTAACAAAAACCGTCCCGTTGTCGATCTCATCGACCAAACGCTTTAATAAAGATGGCTCGTACATGCAGTGCCCGTAAGCCCCTTCCAAAGCGATTTTCGCCCCGACGGTTTTGGCATAAACCGCCAGTTCATTAAAAACGGTTTTAACGCGTTGATACGCTTCTTCCGTCCGGTTCATCGGATGATAGGTCCATTTATCATCGTTATACGAACCGGTTTCCGATCCGACATAACCGGCTTTAAAAGCGGAAGCGTATTGCAAATGCTCCTTAAATTTGGCAATATTGGTCAAAACCAAATCCGAATTGGAATGGACCGGATTAAAATAAGCCCCCAACATATAAATCGAAAGGCCTTGTTCCGAAAAAGCCTGCGAAATGGCTTCGGCTTTTTCCAAAGAAAGCGTTCCGGGAAGTCCCGTTTCGTGTTCAATGGCTTTATTTAAAACCAGTTGAACACCGGAAAAACCGACTTCTTTGGCCAACTCTGCCAGTCGTTTTGGATTGCTTTTCCCGAAATCGTGAACTCTTACACCGATTTTCATCATACCCTCCGTAGGATCTAAACAAAACAGAAGGGTGCTAAGATAGCACCGTTTCTTTGTTTTTTAGCGTTGAACACGACCGGAAGCATCGCCGCCAGCCAAATTTTCAACTTCTTTTTTGTCAACCAAGTTGAAATCGCCCGGAATCGTATGTTTCAATGCCGATGCCGCAACAGCAAACTCAAGCGCTTTGCCTTGATCGGAAGGATAGGTAAGTAACCCATGGATCAAACCGCCGGAGAAAGAATCACCGCCGCCGACACGGTCAATGATCGGATTGATGTCATAGCGTTTGGATTGATAGAATTCTTTGCCGTTGTAAATCAACGCTTTCCAGCCGTTATGCGTAGCCGAGAACGATTCACGCAACGTCGATACGACGTATTTGAAACCGAATTCTTTAGCCATAGCCTTAAAGATGCCTTCATATCCGGCCGCATCGGTCTTACCGCCTTCTACATCGGCATCCGGTTTGAATCCCAAACACAATTCGGCATCTTCTTCGTTACCGATACATACATCCACGTATTTCATCAATGGACGCATAATGGAAATCGCTTTTTCCGAAGTCCATAATTTTTTACGGAAATTGAGGTCAACCGAAACCGTTACTCCGTGACGTTTTGCCGCTTCGCAAGCAAGACGAGTCAATTCAGCCGATTTATCGCTGATAGCCGGTGTGATTCCGGACCAGTGGAACCAATCGGCTCCTTCCATGATCTGATCGAAATCGAAATCTTCCGGATCGGCTAAAGCAATCGCCGAATTAGCCCGGTCGTAAATAACTTTAGAAGGACGCATGGATGCGCCGGTTTCCAAATAATAAATACCGACACGGTCTCCGCCGCGTTTGATATAATCGGTATGAACGCCGTATTTTCTTAACGCATTGACAGCGCATTGACCGATTTCGTGTTCCGGAAGTTTGGTGACAAAATAAGCATCGTGTCCGTAATTCGCACAAGATACCGCCACATTGGCTTCGCCCCCTCCGTAAACAACATCAAATGAGTCCGATTGGACAAACCGGGAATTACCCGGTGTGGATAATCTCAACATGATTTCCCCTAATGTTACTACTTTTGCCATACTTTTAATTTTCTCCTTCATCTATTCTAATTTTAATAACTGCTTTTTCCACCAAATGATCATCGACCTTCGCTTTGGCCAAATGAACATCTTCCGGATAAACAAGCGCAAAACCTTCTTCCAAAACGAAATAAACCGTATCGTTTGTTGCCGCATATTTCGTAACGTCTTTTTCTTGGTTGTACGGTGTCGTCACCACCAAAGACGGATTGGAAAGATCCGTATAACCGAACGATTCTTTGCCCTTTAATACAATCTGCAAATCCAAATAATGTTCGTGGTTTTCGAAAAAACATTCTTCCAAAGGACGGGCAACATACGTATCGCGGTTGACATAAACCGCATTGCCGTCAATTGATGTTTTTCCTTTCGGCAAGGCCAATAAATCATGTGTCAAAACATAATCAATGGCCGTATCAATATTTTTACTGAGACCTTTATAACGTTTGATATCTTTTAATTTTCCGACAATCATTGTTTTACTCCTTCTATCTTACCACTTCGGCTGTACCGTTTGCGGCCATAAACGTCTCGATATCTTCACAAGAAAGAACCGAGGCATCCCCGTAAACCGTGTGTTTTAAAACAGAGGTATTTAATCCGTAACGAACGGCATAAGCCGGATTGGAAAAATCTTTCAACAAACCGTGGATGACACCGGAAGCAAAAGCATCGCCGCCGCCGATTCGATCATAAATATTGAAACGGATCGGTTCGGTCAATTCCATCGACAGTTCGTTTTTATTCAAACTGAAATAATATCCAGCCAATGAATTTTCCGTAGCCGAATAAACAACTCGATCGGTTCCGAAAATATACTTCAACTGGTATTTTTCAATCATCTTCGGGAAGACATTACGGCGTTTTTCCGATAAAGTTCCGTCTTTGAATTCCTCATCCAAAGGAATTTCCAAGATCGTATTGGCATCCCAAAAAGACGCGAATACAATATCGACGTAATCCATGATTTTCTTGTAAATCGGCCGTGCTTCTTCAACCGTCCAAAGTTTGGTTCGGTAGTTGAAATCAAAACTGATCGGCACATGGTATTTTTTGGCTTCCCTTACCGCTCGAAAAGCAACCTTGCGAACTCTTTCTCCAAGCGCAAGCGTAATTCCACTTAAATGAAACCAAGTCGCTCCTTCAAAGATTTCCTGCCAATTGAATTCATCTTCTTGGATTCTGGTAATAGCCGAGTGTTTTCGGTTGTAAATGACTTTCGACGGTCTTCCGCCGAAGCCGGTTTCAAGAAAATAAATACCGATGGTCGAGGAACCGCGTACGACGTATTTGGTGTTTACTCCATGAGAACGCAAATGCGTGACCGCCCCGTCCCCCAACTGATTGGGCGGCAGTTTGGATATAAAATACGTATTATGACCCATATGCGAAAGAGCAACCGCCACATTGGCCTCTCCCCCGCCGTAATTGACCATAAAAGAATGCGTTTGATTAATGGTTGAATAATCCGGTGTGGAAAGCCTGAGCATGATCTCACCGAGTGTTATTATTTTCTCCATAAATTCTCCTTAAAATGGATATTATTTTGAGGCTCTTGCGTCTTTTACTGCCTGAACAAATTGTTTAGCCAGTTCCGTAACACCGGCATAATCGCCTTTTTTAGCTGGACCCGTTAAATCCGAACCGGTTCCGACCGCAACAACGCCGGCTTTGATCCAATCGGCAACGTTCGATAAAGAAACACCACCCGTAGGCATGATATTTACTTGCGGAAGCGGACCCTTAACGGCTTTGACATAAGAAGGTCCTGGAAGCGAACCGGGGAACAATTTAATAATATCGCATCCGGCTTCCATCGCATGAACCATTTCCGTAATCGTCATACAACCCGGCATATAAGGTACTTGATAACGGTTGCACAATCTTGCCGTCTCTGCGTCAAATCCCGGAGAAACAATGTATTCCGCACCCGCTAAAATAGCCGCACGAGCCGTTTCAGCATCCAATACCGTACCGGCACCGACGATGAGTTTATCGGCAGGGAAAGTCGCTTTTAACGATTTGATTACGTCTGCACAACCCGGTACCGTAAACGTCATTTCAATGGCCGGAACACCGCCTTCAATGCAGGCTTCGGCAATCTTAGTGGCCTTTTCTTCGTTTTCTGCCCGAACAACAGCCACAACACCGACTGCGGCAATGCGGTTTAAAACATCAAACTTTTTCATTCTCACTTAATACCTCTTTCTTTTTCCATATTTTTCTAAATGAAATGTTCATAGTTATTATAAAATGAAACGGCGCTTTTGTCAACGAAAGCCTTTACATAAATCCGCAAGAAAACCGTAAAAATAAACCAAAATCAAAAAAACAACAAAAAGCGCCAACCGTTTCGCAAACGGTTGACGCCTTTTCTTTATCTGTTTTTAAGTCCGCAGCAATATTTGTATTTTTTACCGCTACCGCACGGACACGGATCGTTCGGTCCGACGTGCTGCTTTTTTTCCACCGGTTTTTTCTTCGAAGGCTCTTTGACATCGTTGGTCGTAAGACCTTTCATCGGATCTTGTTCCGGTTCTTTCAAACGAATCTGCAATTTCGAATGCGTCACGTATTCCAGCACGCGGGCATTGATATTTTTATTGAGTCGTTCGAAGCGCGCATAGCCTTCCTGCTGATAAATCTCAAGCGGATTGGTCTGTGCATACGATTGCAAAACAACGCCTTGTCGCAAGCCCTGCATATCATCGATATGCCGCATCCAAAATTGATCCAAAATCCGCAACAGCATATCTTTTAAATACATATCGAACAAATTATCCGGCAAATCCAACTGATACTGGATTTTGGCTTGTTCTGCCGCCTCTTTGTTTTGATCAATCCGTTCGTAAGCTTTTGAACAAATATAGTCGATGATCTGTTCGTCATCCAGCGTTTTCAAAACCTCGACATCGATCGTATTGGGCGGTAAATATTTCCCGTTGAAACTTTGCGCAATCGCATCATCGTCGATTTCGAATTTTTTGGAACTGATCTGCCGCATGTGCGCAGAAGCGATTTCTTCAATGGCCCGCCGCATCATTTGCCGAACCAAATCCTCCAAATGATCGACTTTGACAACTTGCATCCGTTGCTTGTAAAAAATTTCCCGTTGACGCCGAATGACATCATCGTATTTCAAGACGTTTTTACGGGAATCGAAGTTATTTCCCTCTACTCTGGTCTGAGCGGATGTAACGGCTCTGGAGACCATTTTGGATGTAATCGGAGCATCCGCCTGATCGGTTCCTTTATTCATTAAATTGATGATCATAGCCAACCGGTTTTTAAACGTATCCCCACCGAACCGCTGAATCAAATCATCTTCGGTGGAAATATAAAACTGGGAAAAACCGGGATCTCCTTGTCGACCGGACCGACCTCTTAACTGGTTGTCGATTCGTCTAGATTCGTGGCGTTCCGTTCCGAGAACGACCAAACCGCCCAATTCCTTGACTCCTTCGCCTAATTTGATATCGGTACCGCGTCCGGCCATATTGGTCGAAATCGTAACGGCCTTCTGTTGTCCGGCTTTAGCGACGATTTCGGCTTCCCGTTCATTGTTTTTGGCATTTAAAACCTCATGCGGAATCCCTTGTTTTTGCAACATGGAAGAAACCAGTTCGGATGTTTCGACGTTGGCCGTACCGACCAGCACCGGCTGTCCTTTTTCATAGCATTCTTTGATTTTTTCCACCAAAGCTTTGAATTTGGCTTCCTGAGAGATAAAAATCAAATCCGGTAAATCCGTCCGAATGACCGGTTTATTGGTCGGAACTTCAACCACGTACATATTGTAAATGTTGCGGAATTCTTCTTCTTCGGTTTTGGCAGTACCGGTCATACCGGAAAGTTTTTTATACATTCGGAAAAAATTTTGATACGTGATCGTCGCAACCGTTTGCGTTTCTTTTTTGATTTCGACATTTTCTTTGGCTTCAATCGCCTGATGAAGTCCTTCCGAATACTGCCGACCTTTTAAAATACGACCGGTAAACGAATCGACAATCAATACCTCGCCGTTTTGAACGACGTATTCTTTCCCGTTTTTGAAAATGAAATTGGCCTTTAAAGCATTGTTGATCGCATGAACCAACTCCACATACTGAATGTCGTAAATATTGTTGACACCGAATACTTTTTCGGCTTTTTCCATTCCCGAAGGCGTCAACTGGACATGTCTGGATTCAATATCGATTTCATAGTCTTCTTCCTGCAGGCGCTTGGCAAACGTATCGGCCCGCAAATAAAGCGAAGAATTGTTTTTCGGGGCGCCGGAAATAATCAACGGCGTTCTGGCTTCATCGACTAAAATGGAATCCACCTCGTCGATGATCGCATAATTCAAGCCCTTACACTGCGTAATCTGTTTTTCGTTATGCACCATATTATCGCGTAGATAATCAAACCCGAGTTCGCTGTTGGTACTGTAAAGAATATCGGAAGCGTACGCTTCTCTTTTCTGTTCGCTGGACAGTTCCCTTAAATTCAGTCCGACCGTAAGGCCCAAAAAGCGGTAAATTTCACCGATCGGTCCTTCAACTTCACGCCGAGCCAAATACTCGTTGACCGTAACAATGTGAACCCCTTCTCCGGTTAACGCATTCAAATAAGCCGGTAAAACCGCTGTCAGCGTTTTTCCTTCTCCGGTTTTCATTTCGGCGATATTTCCGCCGTGGATGGCAACGGCACCGATCAACTGGACATGATACGGTTTCATTCCCGTAACCCGAAAAGCCGCTTCTTTGGCAACCGCATAGGCTTCCGGTAAAAGATCATCCAACGTTTTTCCTTCTTTTAATTGTTGTTTGAAATAAAGTGTTTTTCCTTTTAATTCGTCATCGCTGTATTTCTGGATTTCCGGTTCCAATGCCTCGATTTTAGATGCGATCTTGGCACATCGTTTCATTTCCTGATATCCGGAATCAAATAATTTCTTTAAACCCATCTGTTTTATCCTCTCTTGAGATATTCTAATCCTTACACAATAAAATCATTATATCGTTTTTATCATACAATAAAATTCCAAAATTTTCAAGAAAACTTTTTATCAAGCCCATCCGCCTACAAAAGAAAACGGGACGCATGTCCCGCTTTTCCTCTTATTCTTATTTTGTATGCGTTTCGATAATCGCATAATCGCCGTCATCTCTTAAATAAATGACGTTGGTTTTCCGTGTTTCTTTATCCAAGTAAACGAAGAAATCATGCCCCAATAACTCCATTTGATCGATCGCTTCTTCCGAAGTCATCGGCTCTAACTCAACGTTTTTGTCGCGGACGATTCGTTCATCGCGTTTCGGCGTCACTTCCACATCCACCGAGCGAATGCCTTTTTTACCCAGTTTATCTTTCATACGATCGTTATAGCGCCGCAGTTGTTTCATCAACTTGTCAATCGCGCCGTCGATGGCTGCATAGATATCCATGTCTTGTACTTCCGCGCGAAGTATAATATTTTTGGTCGGAATTGTAACCTCCACTTTATGATACGCTTTGTACACCTTGCAAACCACCCGAGCCGAAACGGATTCGTAATCCGGCAACAGCCCTTCTAATTTCGTCAGTTTTTTCAAGGCATATTCCTTGTTCGCATCAGACGGTGAGAAACCGTTTTTTCCTACAATTTCTACCTTCATCAATATCACTCCTTTTCTGTCTTTATTATAGCACAAGATAAAAACGTTTTCAATCCGTCTTTACAACTTATAAACGTTTTGAGCCTGCAGTCCTTTTTCCCCGACAACAAGATCGAATTCCACCAGTTGACCTTCACTCAAGGTTTTAAATCCGTCATCTAAAATCGAACTATAATGAACGAAAATATCATCATAGTTTTCTTTGACGATGAACCCGTATCCTTTCTCGTTATTGAACCATTTTACTTTTCCTACTAACATCTTTGTTTTCCTCCTTGTCGATACTCCTATCATACCTCTTTTCAAACCCTTCTTTCAACAAAAACGATACGTAAAAAATCGACTAATTTTTTACATAAAACGTGATAAGAAGCACCTGTTTTTCAACGCAGGAAGAAAGCCAATCGAATACGGCAATCAGCCAATCGCTTATATAAACTTCATCTAAAAACAAAACAAAATAGTTCGGTTTAAAAAGAAAATAGCGAACGATTTGTGATACTTCCCAAAAATAGGCATCGTAGCAAACCCATGTTTTTTCGGCAAAAAGAGAAAGGATTTTGAGTGTTTTATCGAATAACGGAACGGTTTTGGCTTGCAAAAAAAGCGGATATTTGTTCCGACACAAATCGCATAAATATTCTTTTTTGGTCTGAAACAAATCTTTAAGCAGCCGTTTGGGATAAAACGGATTCCCGCAGTTTAAACAACGCATTTCTTCACCCCCCTGTTCCAATGAATAGGAAAAACCCTAAAAAAAGAAAAAGCAATTCTATAAGAATTGCAAAAAAGCTTTCGGAATCGAATAGCGCGTATCGATTTCTTCTTTGGTGGCCCAACATTCGTTTTCTTCCAAATGGTAATCCTTTACTTGAACGAAATACGACTGCATCCGCCATTTTTTATGCGTAAAGATATGTTGTTTCGTGGGTCCTTTTTCAAAAGAAACCAGCGAATCTTTAAAAACGTGCCGAATTTGTTCTTCGGATAAAAACCCCGGCATGGTTTTCAATTCATACAATCCCGCCAAAAGGCCTTCTTCGGGACGCCGATGTAACAACAATTTTTTTTCTTGTTCGACTAAAAACACCGTCCATAACGTTTCTTCTTTCGCTGTTTTTTTACCTTTTACCGGATAGGATAAAACACAGTGTTCGGCAAAAGCCCGACAACTTGTTCGAAGCGGACACCGATCGCAAAGCGGTAAATCGTTTGCAAGACAGATCGTCGCACCGATATCCATAATTGCCTGATTGAAATCACCGCTACGTTGCGGTAAGATTTCCTCGATTCGCTTTTGATAGGCTTTTTTGGTGGAAGATATCGAAATATCGGATCCGTCACACCACAATCTGGAAAAAACTCTTAAAAAATTGCCGTCTACCGAAGCGTATTTCTGATCGTAGGCCATCGAAAGAATGGCCGATGCCGTATAGTCGCCGATGCCGGGTAACCTTCTTACGGCTTCATAGTCCTTCGGAAAAACACCCTGATATTGTTGTTGAATCACAATGGCCGCTTTCTTTAAATTGCGCGCTCGGCTGTAATATCCCAATCCTTGCCATACTTTCAGCAAGACCGCCTCATCGGCCGAAGCCAAATCCGAAACAGTGGGAAAAGTTTCCATAAACCGGTGGTAATACGGAATGACCGTATCGATTCTGGTCTGCTGACACATGATTTCCGAAATCCAAATCCGATACGGATCCCGATTTTTTCGCCAAGGCAGATCGCGCTTACATCGATCGTACCAACTTAACAGTTCTTCTACCATCTCGCATTCCTTTCTGATTCTTTTTCTTTCTTTTTTTCTTTTTTTGTTCTATAATAAAAGTATGAAAACAAAATTTAAACTGACTACAGAAGATCGGAACTTTCTTTTAGAACAAATCCGTTCGATCATCCATACCGAACCGTTTCTCCAATTAAAAAAATATCGGCATCATGCCCATATCTCCACTTATACACACGTCATCCGCGTCGCTTATTTATCGTATGAGTTTGTCAAAAAGCATCATTTGAAAGTCAATGAAACCGAACTGATTCGAGCGGCCTTATTCCATGACCTTTATTTTTACGATTGGCACGACAAAAACAACGGCGTTCATCTGCACGGTTTGTTTCATCCCAAAAAAGCCATCCGCAACGCGCAAATCCACTATCATCTTTCCAAACGGGAAGCAAGGCATATGAAACACCATATGTTTCCTTTAACGCCCATTCCGCCGTTGACCAAAGAAGGATGGGTCATCTGCATTTGCGATAAAAAAGCGGCCAGAGCCGACTACAAAACCATCCGCATCCGAAAAAAATTAAGCAAAGAAAAAGAATCGGAGTTTACAAAAGAATCTCTTTTGTAAACTCTTTTTCATTTAAAACGTAAAATCCAGTTTGGAAACATCAAAACTTTGATCGGCTGCTTCGGTAATTCGTTTGGCACCGATCAACCGCATCTTGAAAATATCCCCTTTTAATAAAACGGACTTTTCCCCTCTTTGCGGATCGTTTGAGGCAACCAAAATGCCCAAAAAAATCGGAATAAAATCTTTTTTTCTGCAATCGGCCGCAAAACGACAGGCAAGTGCGACATCCATTCGACGATAAAAAGGGAAAACCGACGGAACGACGGCCACCGCGTACTGATTCAGATTGTATTCAACCAAAATATTCGGATACGAATGCGTATCTTCATTCACACCCAATAACCGATAATGCTTGGGAATGACGTGGTCTAACGCAAAATTGATCGCCAATTTCAACACATCTTCTTCCGTCATCCGATCTTTCGGATCGATCTTTGCGGGAATCCCATCAGCCCAAATGGATTCGACTATTTTCTTTTCCATAATTACTCTCCCTTCCTTTTAAGTTGCCAAATCATCCGTTGTTTTTTTCTTCGTGAAAAAACGAACGACTTTGTTCGGAAAAAAAGAAATGGTCTGCGCGACGACCAGCGGCAAAATTTTAAGCGTTTCTTTATACGATTCTTTGCGGATATCTTCTTTGGTTACCACCGAACCATCTAAAAAAAGATACCGACGGCATACACAGCCGATCCGAATGGTCATCATGGCATTGGCCGCTCCTTGTAAAATACTTTCCAGTACCGTTCCCAAATACGGAACCGAATTTAAAAATTCGAGAGAACTTTTCGGCACGATGTCTTCCAATTTCAGATTCTCAAGCCCTTCGGCTATCAAAGCCGTCCCGAACACGTTGATCGTCAATTTCGACAAATTTTTCATCGACGGGCGAAAACCGCACTGCATAACCAAACGTTTGATCATTTTCAAATTGACGGCAAAGACCGTAATCATGTCGAAACGGGCACTTTGACAGATCGCCGTTGAAATCATGACCGTCTTCGCATCGTGGATGATAATCCGATTGAGTTGTTTTTTCACGGTTTTTTCAAAAACATATTGCAAATTGAACAGCAACTCTTCTTTGTTTTGATACTTTGTCAGCAAAATCACTTCTTCATACGGAAGATCATTGCTTTTAACGATATTTTTTGCCACTTTTTTATAAATGGCTATTCTTTTGGAATCGGTGGGTTCTAAGGAGGTCGCAATCGAAAGCGACGGGGAACGAACGATATAGATGATCGGCTGAAGAATGGCCAGATAAAAAATCAAAGCGAACAAAATATAAAATCCGTATTCCAACCACGGATGAATCACCCGTAGTTTTTCGCCGATGTTAAGTAGCGCACTGAGAACCATCAACAAAAACAACAACAGGCATCCAATCGCTATCACATAAAAAATAAATCGGTTTTTACTTTTCTTCATCGGTTCCTCCTACAAACGTACAGTTTTCCAAGCGAAACGAATACTCCGTTGGATCCTGTTCGTGCATTTTCTTCAAATAAGGCAAAATCGTTTTTTTAAGACGACAGTTGTAAAAAGCAATTTTGGGATACGTTTGATCCACCGCATTAGAAGGATACCACGGTCGCCCCAAATAAACGGTTTGTTCCGTCGTTTCAAACACACAGTTTTGAAAAACAAACCCCGAAGAATTGGTCTTAAGCGTATTGGGTGCCGTAAAATAAAGTTCTTTGGCTTCGTTTGTTTTGGCAACGATGAAGCAAGAATCAAAAAGACAATCCGCACTGCCGAAAATAAAATCGATATCGCCTTCGATGTAACAATTTTCGATGTGGTTGCGGATACCGCCATCCATATAAAGCGTATCCTGATATCCTAAAAAACGACAATTTTGAAGCAATACATCGCTTGTTTCCGATTTGAACGCAACCGCCTGACCGTTTTTCCGACCGTTTCTTACAAAGTCGTTTTGAAACGTGATTTGAAAGGCTTTGAAACCGGACGCTTCTTTACAGACGGTAAACGTCGCACTGCCGGTTGTTCCGTACACTTTTTTTCCGTCACCGCCTTCTTCTTTTGGGACAAGTGTCCCGTGCGATGCATGAAAACAAATTTTCGTATTCGGTTTGCCGATCATCGTGATATTCTTGGTTTTTACTGCGACTTTTTCGACATACGTTTGATCCGCTAAAAGAATCAGATCGCCTTCTTGAACTTGATCAAGAACGTCTTTAAGGGATTGATTTTCTTTTTCTAAGTCCCAAATCATACGGTTTTTCCTCCCTTTTCTTCTATTTTAGCATAACAAGACTAAAAACAAAATAGGGTTTGCACCCTATCCTGTAATGACTTCAATGAATTTTTGTTCCATATATTCGTAAATATCGCTTCCCAAATAGCGGTATACTTCGGCAACACTGCCCGGCGTCGTCAAAATGCGAACCGGATCGTACGCCTCGATTTGCAGCGTTTCTTCCCAGTCTTCACTTGATTTGATTTCATCGTACACACTTTCAAGCGTCGGACAGTATCCGACAAATTCGGCATTGGTATACGATTGGTCGTGATCAAGCATGTGATTTAAAAATTCATAGGCCAAATCTTCGGCCGTCGCGGTAACCGGAATGGCCATCGCATCGAAAAACACATTGTTGTGATCGGTCGGCGCGTAAATCGAATATAAAGCGGCTTTATCCTCCAATCCCGATTCGATGTCGGCATAGTAAGCATCGAAAAAATCGCCGGAATAAACGAGTGCCACATCCAAATTACCGCTGGACACTTTGATTTTCAAATCGTCGGTTCCCCATGCGTCAAAGGCCGTATTTTTAAGCAAATCCATACATTCGTCGATCTTTGTTTTATCCGTTTCGTTCAACGAATATCCCAAATACATTTCCGCAGCCGCAAGCGCATCCCGTGAAACATTGTACATGCCGACCGTTGCTCCAGAAGGAAGCAAATCATGTTCGAACAGTACTTTGAAGCCGTGTTCCAAAACCGCTTCTTCCACACCGGCTTTTCGTTTGGAATACATAATGCCAAGCGAACCCCAGAAATAAGGAATGTAATAGCCTTGATAGTTGCTGCAATCCGCACTGGACATCAGTGTTTCTAGTTCATCGACAAACATCCCTTCTTGATAGTTGGAAAGCCGCGTATAGTCCAATTTTTTGATCAGTCCGTCTTCTTTCATCTGATCCAACATATAATCCGACGGAATCACCAAATCGTATTCGGCTTGACGATTTAAAATATTCTGATACATTTGTTCGTTGGAATCAACCGTAACAACCGAAACCTTAACTTGATGGTCTTCCTCAAACGAAGAAACCACATCTTCGGCCATGTAATCGCCCCAACTTAAAATCAAAAGATCGGCTCCTTTTCCCGTACAAGAACAAAGTAGTAAAACCAAACAAGATAAACTCAATAATAAGGTATATTTTTTCATATCTTTCTTCCTTTCTTTTTTCGATAACTCAATAATTGATACCCGATGATGCCGGTAAACGTAATGACAATCAAAATCGTATTATACGCACAAGCCTGATTCCACTGACCGTTTTTCATTGTCTTCAAATTGCCGTATAACCATGTGGAAAAATTTTGGCTGCTGCCGCTTACGAAATACGTAATGATAAAATCATCGATGCTCATGGTAAACGCCAATAAGGCGCCGGAAAAAATACCCGAACGGATATTGGGCAATACCACTTTCATCAAGGCTCCTTTCGGAGAACACCCCAAGTCCAAAGCCGCATCAAACAAATCGCTGTCTTTGGATAGTTTCGGCAAAACCGATAACACCACATACGGTGTGGAAAACAAAACGTGCGCAATCAAGGTCGTAAGCAAACTGTAGTTGGCAATCAGATTCTGCTGAATGAGAACCGAGATACCTTGAAACAAAATCAACAACAAAGCGGCTGTGACAATATCGGCATTCAAAATGGGGACATTGTTTAGCATAATCACTCTTTTTTTCATTTTATGCGAAAGCGCATTGATTCCGATGGCCGAAAAAGTTCCGAATATCGTCGAAAGAATCGTCGATAAAAACGTAATTTCCAGTGTAAATACAATCGCCGTATAAAGACTACGATTGGTAAACAGCATGCCGTACCATTTCATCGTCACCCCCGGCATTTCATAGCCACTCGGATGCGTGGAAAAGGAAGTTAAAGCAATCACCGCAATCGGAAGATACGTCAAAAACAAAACGACGCCCAAAAATAAGATAACGAAAATCCGGAAGGAATTTTTTTTCGCCTTGACCGAAAAAGGCACGGCGACTTTGATTCGTTGTTCCATCATAATAACGTCTCTCCTTCCGCATCCACTTTCGAAATGATATACAAACTACCTAAAACAAACACGATAATAATCAAACTCCACAAACTGCCGATATTAAAAGACGGCGACGAACTTTTAAACTGGCGTTCGATCAACTGACCGACCATGGTGTATTTGGAATTGCCGCTGGTTACAATCTGCGGAATCGTAAAACCCATTGCCGCCGGCAAAAACACCATCATGACACCGGAAGTAACTCCTTTTAACGACAGCGGAACAGTGATTTTAAAGAAGCTTTTCACGTGACCGGCTCCCAAATCATTGGCCGCTTCCGTATAGGAACGGTCGATTTTTTCCAGAACCGTATAAATCGGGAAAATCATAAACGGCAGATAAACGATCGTCATAACCATGATGATTTTCAGTTCCGGATAAGCGCTTAAGTCTAGCGATATATGAAAAACATTCGATAAAAAACTGTTTTTGGACAATAAATTATTGATCGTCGAAATCCGAAGAAGCATATTGGTCCACATCGGCATAATGAAGATCAATAAAAACAAATATTTGTTTTTGATCCGACTTTTTGAAATAAAGTAGGCGATCGGATAACCGATCACAAGACACAAAACGGTTGCGATCAGCGCATAAAGCATTGACCGACCGAAGGCTTTTAAAAACGAAGGATCCACCAATTTCGGCAAATTCGAGGCCGTAAACGAAAATTCACTCAAATCAAAATCGTAAACGGAAAACCGTTTGACCGTCGAAAAAGCAAAAACAACCATCAGCAAAAGCGGAATCCCCGTAAAAATCAGCATCCAAACCAAATAGGGCAATGAATATTTTTTAAACTGCGTCATGAACTTTCATCAGATGGATCTCATATGGGTCCACATTAAGACCGATCTTTTCCCCCACTTTGGCAATTTCATAATCATGGATGACAAATTCCATTCCGCAAACATCCGCGCAAATTTCAAAATGAACCCCTTTGAAAACAATATCGGTTACCACTCCGACCAGTTTGGCACAAGACGGATCCACTCGATCGAAGTCTTCCGGTCGAATGACCACATCGCAAGCCTCGCCTTCGGTGAAATTTTCATCCACACAATCGAATTCCTGACCCATAAACCGCACCTTTTTATGGCCGATATATTCACCTCTGATAATATTGGATTCGCCGATAAAAGTTGCCACAAAGCGGTTTTTCGGCTCATTGTAAATATCCATCGGTGTGCCGATTTGCTGAATGATTCCTTTATCCATCACGACAATCGTATCGGACATCGTCAAGGCTTCTTCCTGATCGTGCGTTACGAAAATAAACGTGATTCCGATCGAGCGCTGCATTTCCTTTAATTCATACTGCATTTCCTGTCGCAGTTTTAAATCCAGCGCCGAAAGCGGTTCATCCAGCAAAAGAATCCGCGGTTTGTTCACGATTGCGCGCGCAATCGCCACCCGTTGTTGTTGTCCGCCGCTCATCGAATCGATTTTCCGATCTTCATAGCCTTCCAATTTAACCAGTTTCAACGCTTCTTTGACCTTTTCGGCAATCTGTTTTTTATTAAGCATCAACGACCGACTGGCTTTCAGTTCCATCGCCTTGTCTTTCAAGGCCTGTTTTTTGGCCTTTTCCAGTAAAACCAATTCCTCCCAAACCGCCACTTTTTGAAGCATTTTCAACTCTTCTTCATACGGTTTGGTCGCTTTGGATTTAGACTGACCCGAAGCAAGCGCCCGTTCGATTTCTTCGTTGATTTCTTTAATGCGGTTTTTGGCTTTTTTCACTTCATCGTCTTTTTCCCATTCAATATCGATTTTCCGGTCCAACTCAGCGATCATAGTCGCATATTTTTCTTCGACTTGTTTTACTTTCACCGCAATCAGTTTTTCCTTTTCGGAAGCGATTTCTTGTTTGACCAAGCGTTTGATGGCAACCAGTCGCTGTTTGATTTCCTTTTTTTCCGATGCCGTCAAACTTTTATTTTGCAAGCATAGCGCCAGTTCTCTTCGTTCTTTTTCATACCGAAGCGCGACTTGATTTTTCAAATCCGACATCGTTCGACTGAAATTTCTTAAACCGAATGCCACATTATCGAATACATTCAAATGCGGAAAAAGCGCGTATTTCTGAAAAACCGTATTGATCGGTCGGTGGTAAGGCGGCGTATTGTTGATGGTAATGCCGTCTAAAATAACCTGACCGTAATCTGGTGTTTCAAATCCGCCGATGATTCGTAAAGTCGTCGTTTTCCCACAGCCAGACGGACCGACCAACGTGATAAACTCGTTTTCGTTGATGTACAAATTCAAATCATCGATCACGACATTACCGTTGTATTCTTTATGAATGCCTTTTAATTCAATCAATTTTTTCTTTTCCATACTACTCTCCTTGAACCATCAAAAATAAGGCGGGCTCGAAACCCAAAGAACTTCCGCTTCCATAGCAGAATCGTTTTTCAAATAGTGTTTTTTATTAGCCGGAAAATAAAAGGCCTGTTTTTCCCGACATTCTTTTTCCGAATTGCCGTAAACGACTTTGATTGTGCCCTTTATGACATACCCAAACTCTTCTCCGGTATGCGGATCGTCTTTAAAAGTCGTCGCTCCGGGAAAAAGACGGACCAAAATCGGCTCCATGCTTTTTTCCTGAGAGGTCGGAACCAACCAGGTTTGAAGATAACCGTCGAAATTTTTTTCGTATTGTTCTTCTTCATCGTAAACCAACATTTCTTCTTTTTCTTCATAAAAAAAATCGGATAAATTCGTACCCAATACTTCCAAAATATGGGAAAGCGTTTCGATCGAAGGAGAAACCTTGTCATTTTCCAGTTGGGAAATGTAGCCTTTGGTTAATTCACACCGATTGGCCAGTTCTTCTTGCGTCAGCATCAATAACGTTCGCCGCTGTTTTATTTTTTCTCCCAGTTCCATGTTTCCCCTCCTTTTTTTGTAACTTAATGCTAAACTTTAAGTTAGAAATTCCTAAACATTACAAGTATAGATACATTATAATCTTTTTATACAGGAAATACAACAAAAAAAAGAAAAAACTCGGCAAGTTTTTTGCTGCCGAGTTTAAGAACGTGCATTATTCAACAGATTGTTGATGGTATTGACATATTTGCGATTGAAATTACTCAGCATTTCGCCTTTGTAATGCCGAATGGAACCATCCGGAAGTTCGACTTGTTCTTCTTTCGGATAATATTTTTCAAACGCGATCCCGATCGCCTGATCGTAGACTTTCCAAAACAGCGAAGAATCATAAGGATCCGTTCCCAATTTCACTTCTTCTTCGAAAAGTGTCGCCTCATCTTCATCCCACTGCGTTGTTGCTAAAGCCACCATATCCTCATAAACATCGATGAAAGGCGTATTGTAACTGACGTAATACGCATTGGAAAAAGCCGCATCCACGGGTTTTCTTCCGCACATAAAATCAATGAATTTCAAGGCCAAATCGTAGTGGGCGGAATCTTTCGGGATAACGAAATGATCGCAAAAGGCAATGGTATCATCCGGAATATAAATATCAAACCCGACTTGATACGTTCGTCCGTTTGCCGTATAGATGCGTTCATCGCCGGTGAGGACTTCGATCATTTCCGAAAAAGAAGCAATCGCCACATCGCCTGCCAAATACGCTTCCAAAACCTTTTTGGCTACATTCTCACAATAATAATAAAGGAAATCGCCGGTCCACATAAAACCCAAATCCAGATTTTGAGCCACAATATCCTTTTTAATCGAATCGGTTCCCCACGCATCATAATCCATTGTTTGAACGGCATCGTAAATTCGATTAAGCGAATCTTCGGTAAGTTCGGTCGTACTGTCCAGTCCCAAATACTTGCAGGCAACGGCATACGCGTGCAAATGCGAATCGTACATCGCCACTTTCGTAGCAGTCGGTAAAATCGACCGGTCAAACAACGCCCGCCAAGGATTATCGGCCGTTGTTACGGCTTCTTCCAACCCCTCTTTCAACGTCGAATACATCATCCCCCAAGTTCCCCATAAATAGGGAACACAATAATCGGAAATCCCCGCTTGATGCTGTTCCATCGTTTTTAAAATCCCTTGTACACCTTCTAAACAAGCCTCGGGATCATAATTGGCAAGTTTATCGAAATCGATCGGCGCCAACAGGTCGTTTTCAACCATTTTTTCCACCATATAATCCGAAGGAACCACGACATCGTATAACGTCGTTCCGCCTCGAACTTTCGAATAGAAAATTTCGTTGGAATCGCCCAAATCCATAATCACTTCACAATGATAGGTTTCTTCAAATTCGGCGATCATGTCTTCGTCAATATATTCGCCCCAATTCAAAAACAATAAAACGGCTCTTGTTCGGCAGGAACAAAGAAAAAGCACCATCAAAGAAAACAAAGCGAATATTTTAATTCTTCTTTTCACGACGGTGTCCTCCTCTTGCAAAATAATAGACGACCACCAAGACGATGAAACTGAGCGTCAAAACCGTTGAAAAAGCATAAACACCCGGGAAAAGCGATTTGCGGCCGATCGATGTATAAATCCAAATCGAAAGCGTATTAAATCCGTTTCCGGTCGTAAAATACCCGACGACGAAATCTTCGAAACTAATCGTAAAGGCCAAGACGACACCGGAAAAAACACCGCCCGCCACCGCCGGTAAGACGACTTTCAAAACCGAACGGAACGGTCTTACTCCCAAATCCATTGCCGCATCCATCAAATTCGGATCCATTTCCTTCATTTTCGGTAAAACCGAAAGAATGATATACGGCAAAATGAAAAAGATGTGCGCGATCAAAATCGTCGTAAAGCCAAACAGCTGCCGATGAAGGGGTAAAAACAACGAGAAAATCAACATCAAAGAAATTCCCGTCACAATATCGGCATTTAAAAGCGGAATATTGTTCAACAACAAAATCCGTCCCTTTAATTTCGGCGGCAAGTAAAAAATACCGATCGCGATAAACGTTCCGGCAACCGCCGCAATCAATGTCGCCATAATCGAAACCAAAAAGGTGTTCGAAATGGCATTGGTTAACGAACGTTTACTGAACATATCCACATAGTTTTGAAACGTAAAGCCGGTAAACTCCGTCGTCGAAGCCGATGAATTAAACGATTGAATGGCAATCAAAACGATCGAAATATACAACATGAACACACTGAATGCCACCAACAAGACTTTTAAGATCCGCCAAAGCGTTTTTAAAATCACATGGTTTTTATACCCGTATTCTTCTAGCGTGGCTTTCGGATAAGGAAGATGAATCGAATTCATAACAGCATCTCTCCTTCTTTATCGATTTTGTTGATGACGGCAATCGCCCCTAAAATAATGATCAGGATGAGAACCGCCAAAACCGCACCGTAATTGTAACTCATATTGATAAAGTTTTGTTCGATGATATTCCCGATCAATAAAATTTTTCCTTCTCCCAAGACTTTCGGGATGGCAAAACCGGATAAACACGGCAGAAAAACCATCAAAGAGCCGGAAAAGACCCCCTTTAACGACAACGGCACAATCACTTTCCAGAATTTCGTAAAATCGGTTACTCCCAAATCGTTGGCCGCTTCTTCTAACGACGGATCGATTTTTTCCAGCGACGTATAAATCGGTAAAACGATAAACGGCAAATAAGTAAAAACCATTCCCAAAAGAATCGCCCAGTCCGTACCGATGATATTCAATCCGGGAATCCCCAGTAAATCCGTTAAAATATTATTGGGCTTGAAAATATTGGCAAGCGCCGTAATCCTCAGTAATATATTGGTCCACATCGGCAAAATCAGCAACAACAAAATCAGATATTTGTTTTTAAGGTTCGATTTAAAAAGCGTATACGCCAACAGATAACCGAAAAAAATACAAAGAAGGGTCGTCAAAAGACTGTATTTTAAAGAATTGTAAAAGGCTATCAATACCGATTGATTGGAAAGCAACGTAAAATTGTACATCGTAAATTCCATCTCATCCAACCGGATGCCTTCCGTATCCACAAACATCAAAAAGACCATAATCAAAACCGGAAAACACGCAAAGATATACAGCCACCAAAAATACGGTTTGGACAATCGATCCAAATGATGGGCGTGATACGGGGTGGCCTTTAAACGTTGACGATTGTTTTGCATGAGCCATCCACCTTCATCAAACAGATTTCATACGGATCGACCGAAAGTCCGACCGATCGGTTCGGTTGAATATCTTCATACGTATGGACAACGAATTCCATTCCGCAAAGGTCGACCACCAATTCATAATGAACGCCTTTAAAAATAGAGGATCGAACCGTTCCAATCAATTTCGCCCGATCAAGCGGAACCACATCCCAGTCTTCCGGACGAATCACCACATCAACCGGTTCGTTGTCTTCAAAAACATATCCCACACAAGGAAAATCCACATCCAAAAATCGAACGACATCTTTTTTCAGATAAATCCCCGAAACGATATTGGATTCCCCGATGAAATTGGCCACGTAGCGATTGATCGGTTCGTTGTAAATGTCTTTCGGGGTACCGAGTTGCTGAATCAGCCCGTCTTTCATCACGACAATTCGATCGGACATGACCATCGCTTCTTCTTGGTCGTGCGTTACAAATAAAAACGTAATGCCCAAATTCCGTTGCATTTCCTTTAATTCGTATTGCATGTTTTGTCTTAATTTCAAATCAAGGGCCGAAAGCGGCTCGTCCAACAATAAAATTTTCGGTTTTAAAATGATCGCACGGGCAATCGCCACCCGCTGCATCTGCCCGCCGGACATCGATGCGGTTTTCCGTTCTTCAAAACCGGATAAATTTACCATTCTAAGCGCCTCTTTGACCGCGTAAGTCAATTTCTCATTCAGTTTACGCTTCATATCCCAAAAAGAAACGCGTTTCTTTTTTTTCGTAGAAAAAGCATTTTTTTCCGTCAATATTTCCTGTTTCAACTGTTCTTTTCCGCCGAAAAAAGCCATCATGAACTTCTTCCCGCGATTTTTCAGTCCGAATGCCACATTATTGAAAACGTTCAAATGCGGAAAAAGCGCATAACGCTGAAAAACCGTATTGATCGGTCTGGCATAAGCCGGCAGATCCGTAATGATTTTTCCATTGACGACAATATCCCCGGAATCGGGATGCTCAAAACCACCTATCATGCGTAAAGTAGTCGTTTTTCCACAACCGGAAGGTCCTAAAAGAGTAATAAACTCATTTTCATAAATCGTCAGATCCAAATGGTCGACGATCGTTTGTGCACCGTACGATTTGGTCAGTTGGTGCAATTCGATAATTGGTTTAGCCAACGCAGTTTACCGAATGAAAGAAACAAATCTTTCTTTTCCTTTCCTTGATTATTCCTATGACTTTTTCTATTTACATTCTTTCATGCATAATAGACGAAATAATTATACAACAATTCTTTTTTTTGACAAGATAAAATCTCAATTTTTTTCAAGTTCTTCACAAACCCTTTTCAACCTCTTCCAAAAGATGCGGCAGGTAATAAGAAATCTGTTCGAACCAGGCCGGCCAGTCGTGGGAATACCCTTCGGACCAGTAATATACAGACGCTTGGATTCCAAGTTTTAAAAAAGCTTCTTCTAACCTTTGGGTATCCCAAAGACATTCCCCCTCATAAGCGCCCGTTCCGACGCAAACCAAAATCCGCTTCGTTCGGTAAAGCGCAAGATAAGGATGATCGCATCTTAAGTGGCAAAACGAATCTAAAGGAGAATTTAAAAAAGACAAATCATCGGCGTAATCTTTGATGAAAAAACCGGAATGATAAATCCCGGAAAGACAAAAAACACCATCCAGCAAATCCGGGCGCCTGGCAAAAACAGTCATGGCATGGTAAGCCCCCATCGAACAGCCAAACGCATAAAGAAAAGACTGCGGCATTGTCGTTTTAAAGTGAGGGATCAGTTCATCGACGATATAATGAAAGTAATTTTCCTGAACCATCAAGCGGGATTTAGGATCGCCTGTTGCACTCCAGGATTCCAAATCAAGCGAATCCACGCAAATAAAACGCAGTCTTCCTTTTTCGATCCAATCGGAAAACATCGCAATCAAACCACGATCTTCATAATCGTAAAAACGACCGTTTTGCGTCGGAAACGAAAGAATGGAAAGCCCGTCATGACCGTACACTTTGTATTCCATTTCCCGCTTCAAATAGGTGCTGTAAGAACGGACGTATTCGATTTTCATTGATCTTGCACCTTTACAAAGTAATCTTTCAAACTGCGGTATGCCAAGCGGTAATGATCATATCCTTTTTCGTAAACAGCCTCCCAGTCTTTGACCGGTTTGGTTTCATCTTGCAGCCGAATGAGTTTTTCGCAAGCCTCGTCCACGCTTTGATAGTCTTTTCCCGCAACCATCGCCAAAATGGCAACACCAAGCGCACCGCCTTCTTCTTGGCAAATCCGATAAACCGGCCGCTTGAAAACACTGGCGATGATCGTTCGCCAAAGATCGCCTTTGGCTCCGCCCCCACTGATCCGAATGGAAGCATCAGGAAGGTTTAATAAAGAAAAACAATCCTTTAAACTGTATGAAATGCCTTCTAAAACCGCCCTTGTAAAATCATTTTGCGATGTATCTTGGGCAATTCCCAAAAAACAGCCCCGCGCATAAGGATCCAAATGAGGCGTTCGTTCTCCGTTCAAATACGGTAAATAAATCAAGCCGTGAGCGCCCGGCTTACTGAGGGCGGCTCCTTCGTTTAACTGATCGTAAGTCCGATCGGTCAACGTTTCTTTATACCACCGGTAAGAAAGACCGCAGCCGTTGGTTACTCCCATGACATGATACGTATCGGGTATGGCATGCATAAAGACTTGTAACGGTGTATCCTGATTCAAATCTTTTCGAAAAACGGGAGAAAATACCACACCGGACGACCCCAAAACAAGACTCACATCGCCTTTTTTCAAAATTCCGTTTCCGATGGCCGCCGCGGCCTGATCGCCGGCACCGCCGACGACAAAACAATCCTGTGGCAAATTCAATTCCGCACACAGCGCTTTTTGAACCACACCCCGAATCTCGGAGGATTCCTGCAACGCCGGCAACCAAGCCCGGTTGATCGCAAAAGCCTCTAAAATCTCATCTGAATACGTCTTTTTTTCCAAATCGAGCCACTGCGTTCCCGACGCATCGGAATATTCTGTTTTAAACGTATCGGTCAACCGGTACGCAATATAGTCTTTCGGTAACAAAACTTTATCAATCTGCTCGTAAATCTTTTTTTCATGGTTTTGAACCCACAGCAATTTAGCCAGCGTAAATGCCGGTTGCACCTCGTTTTTGGTGATTTTTTTAATCTTGCCCGGCAATCTTCTTTGAATCTCTTTGGCTTCTTCTGTTGCCCGATTGTCACACCAGATGATGCTCGGTCTTAAAACCGTATCGTTTCGATCCAGTAACACGAGTCCGTGCATCTGTCCGGAAAGCCCGATGCCTTTGATCCGATACGTTGAAGCAAGTGTGCGAATGACCGTACAGACCGCATCAAACCAATCCTCTGGGTCTTCTTCGGCATAGCCCGGTTTGGGAACATACAGTTCGTAATCTTTGCTGGCGCTTGCAACCGCATGGCCGTTCGTATCGAAACAAACCGCTTTGGTCGAACTGGTGCCGATATCGATTCCTAAATAATAGTTCATAAACTTCCTCCTTTTAGACTTTTTTAAGCCGTTGTTCTTTTGTCGTTACGATTCGGTTGGGTCCGACGCTTTCAACAATAAACGTACTGCTGCCAATCGTCGTATTAAATCCGATCGTCGTGTTCCCGCCGAAAACAGACGCACCGGAATAAATGGTTACCCGATCTTCGATCGTCGGATGCCGTTTGGTACCTTTCAATTCTTGCCCCTTGCTCAGCGAAAGCGCCCCCAACGTTACGCCTTGATAGATTTTGACATCGTTGCCGATCACCGTCGTTTCGCCGATGACGATGCCGGTTCCGTGATCGATGCAAAACCGTTTTCCGATGCGTGCCGCCGGATGGATATCGATGCCGGTTTGGCTATGCGCCTGTTCGCTTAAAATACGCGGCAACAACGGAACGTTGTTCAAAACCAATACATGCGCAACCCGGTAAATAAAAATAGCGAAAAAACCCGGATAGCACAAAATAATTTCTTCTTGATTATGGGCAGCCGGATCTTGATCGAAAATGGCTTTTAAATCCAATTTCAAATCTTCTTCGATTTGCGGCAACGCTTCCATAAAATTCTTTGTAACAGCCGGTTTATCCAAACAAACCCCTGCCAGTTTTTCCGTCTGTTTCAATAACAACATCAATTCTTTTTGAATCATTTCCAACCGTTTCAAAAATGAATGGTGTTCCTCTTCTTCTAATAGGATCTGCGGAAACAAAACGCTTTTGACCAAATTCAAAAACCGGTTGACCCGTTTGGTTTCAAACGCTTGAATCGCAGACTGTTTCATCTTTTCTTTTTTCCATTCTTCAAAACGCTCTGTCATACTCTTCACCTTTCTTTCATTATATTCCATTTTCAATCAATTGAAAACAAAAAAAGATTTCGATAAACAAAAAAAGCTTGGTTTAGCCAAGCATCTTTTTATCCTAACTTATTTTTTCAAACCGCTCGATGATTTTGGCAACCAACGGATGCCGAACCACATCAAACGTATCGAATCGGACGATCGCCACTTCTTTTAAGTCCGCCAACAAATCAGCCGTCATTTTCAACCCGGAGCGCCGATTCGGCAAATCGATTTGCGAAGGATCTCCGGTCACGATCATTTTCGATTGAAAGCCCAGTCTGGTCAAAAACATTTTCAACTGTTCGCTCGTTGCGTTTTGTGCCTCATCCAAAATGACAATCGCATCCTCCAGCGTCCGTCCTCGCATATAAGCCAGCGGCGCGATTTCCAAAATATTTTTTTCAATCAACTGATTGGTTTGTTCCATCCCCAATAAATCGTATAACGCATCGTAGAGCGGTCGTAAATAAGGATCGACCTTTTCTTTGAAATCGCCCGGTAAAAACCCTAACGATTCTCCCGCTTCCACAGCCGGTCTGGTCAAAATGATTTTACCGATACGATTGCTTTTTAACATCATTACCGCATAGACTACCGCCAAATATGTCTTTCCGCTACCGGCCGCTCCCAAAGCGAAAATCAAATCGTGTTGATCTAGTTTGGAAAGATACTCTTTCTGTTTCAGTGTTTTGGCATAAAGCGGTTTATTCGATACGGTATAAGCGATCGGTTTGCGGTTCTTTAAAAACGCATCGTACGCGTCCAACCGATCGGTATCTATCATATTTTTGAGATAAATCAGATCGCGCCCCTTTAAATAAATCCCGTAGGATGCGATCTGAAGCATGGCCGCAATCATCGCATTCAGCCGATGCGCTTGCTGTTCGTCTTTTAAATCACAGACGATTTCATCCCCGCAAAGATCGATCTGACAGGCAAACAATTCTTCCAAAATCTTCAAATTCGCATTTTGGATTCCCACGATATTTTTCGCTTGAGTCGCATCCTCAATCTTACAAGCCAATTTCAACTCATTCACTCCTCATACTCTTGAAACACACCGATGGATTCGTATTTCTTTACAATATACGTAAAAACATAAGAATCCTCCGTTTCCTCCTGTTTGGTGGCAGCCATCGCCACGATCTTTTCCAAATCGCTGCTTTTTTGATCGTTGAAAGCATCTTCGATCCGGCATCTGGCTTCCTGTTCGGCTTCTTCTAGTGTGTACGTCTTTATTATAACATTTTTTTCGACATCTTCAATTTTTTTCACTTGAAACCAATCGAACATATTAAACAAAACTGAAGTGGTTCGTTTCGGCAAAGAAAAGCGATTCTTTTTTCCGATATCCAGTTCCATATTGAATAATTTGAATTGGTAGTAGTCGTCTGTTTCATCCCCTAAGATCTCCGTCTGTTCTTTTTTCGGAATCGAAAGCGTTACTTTATCGTAGGTAGTCGCCATCACCAACCCACCGGCTTTAACGAATTTCGTCTCCAAATTGCCGCTGATCAATACGTCTCCTTCTTTGACGTATTTGTTTTTTTCTACGTTACTTTGTCCATTGTAGACATAAAAAGAATCCACAATCCCGTCTTTTACCGCAATGATATCGCCGCATTTATCATCATGGCTGGGGTAGTTGACATCATCGTAATTGTAAATGTCCACCGAAATGATATTATTGGCACACGTCACACTGATATAAGGATATTCCGGGTAAGAAAGCCGCATTCGTTTGGAAAAATCTTCGTAATCCAAATTGCAGAAGTCAAAACAAAACAACCGCTTGAAACTAGAAGAAATCCGATACTCGATTTCATCATTAATCGGCGTTTGTCGATTGAATGCGATTTTTTCAACTCGATACGTATTGATATAAAGAATCGACAGCAAAAACAAAACACCGACGATCAATAAAATATTTTTAGATAAAAAACGAATGACTTTCGTCTGGAAACTTTCGATCAACTTGTATTTGTATTTGCTTTTTTTCAGAATATGATACGATCCGCCCTCCACATCAAACGTAACTTCTTCCCCGTCGATTTCCAAATTGGCGGATACGATTTTGTTATTCAGTTTAAAATAATCTTCCTTGTTCATTTTGATTTTGTATATCATGTTTTTCTGCCCTCAAGATCCATTGATTCATACAACCACGAACAACTATTTGATGAGCATCCAACCGCAGCACATGCATGTTTTCGCCTCGGATTTCAATGCCCTCTAATACTATTAAATCACTTGAGAGGTGTTTAATTTGCTTATAATTGTCGATACACAAAATATTATCATGATATTCTAAATCCAAGGCACATCACCATTATACTATATGCGGCAACAATTCTTCCTGCATAGGACTCTTTTCAAAAATCAACCAAACTTTGGTAACCGGATGATAAAACCCCAAATGATACGCTTCCAAACAGTAAGGAAAAGGATAGGTACTTCCGTATTTGCGGTCTCCTGCAAGCGGATGACCGATGGAAGCAAACTGAGAGCGAATCTGATGAAACCGACCGGTTTTCAAATCAACATCGACCCACGTTACTTTTCGATCGTTGTAGTATCCTTTTTTTTCAACTCGGTAATCCAGCACCGCTTCTTTGCCACTTGGATCGACTAGACTCATTTTCAATCGCTCGTCTTTTTTCAAATGCGTCTTGAGGCATCCGGAGTGTAGCAACCATCCTTCTAAAAGGGCATGATACTTTTTTTCAAACCGATGATGCAAAATATCCTTAGAAAGACGAGAAGCGGCTTTGCTGGTCTTGGCAAAAACCATCACACCGGAAGTATTGCAGTCCAACCGATGAACCAACCCCACATAAACATTGCCCGGTTTTTGATATTTCTGTTTCAAATACGCTTTCAAAAGCGTCAGCATGTCTTCTTTTTCAGAAGCATCGGCCTGAGATAAAATTCCTCTTGGTTTATAGACGACCAAAAGATGATTGTCTTCATAAAGCACATCGATCGTCATTTCAAAGCCTCTTTCCAGCAAGATAGATCGCTTAATAATTCTTTGAGCATTGCCTTTTCAAAACTGTTTTGATGATAGATCAAATAAATCGACTGTTCGGCTTTGAAGTTGGTCAACTCCATTTTCTTCAAAGACGGCATGTCCTTAAGCGCCTCCTGATAACAAAAACCGATGCCGTCTTTTGCGGCGATACACGCTTCCATCAAAAAATACGATTGACAGTAAATGCGGTCCGTATGACCAAGATGAATATTGGCGGCTTTTAAAAAATACTGTGTTTGGGTGCAAAGACCTTCACTTTCACAACCGAAAATAAGCGGATTGTTTTTAAGCATTTCCCGCGTGATCCGTTTGATTTCTTTGAATTTTCCTTCTTTGTTGCAAACCGGAACGATCGATGCGGTATCCAGCAAAAATCCTTCGTAAACATCATCGCTGTACGGGGCATCGATAATGGCAAAATCAAGTTGTCCTTCCTGCAGTTTGGCCAAGATCAGCGGCAACGATTCAACCGACAGGCGAACTTCATCTTTGAACTGTTTCAAAAAAAACGACAACAAACCGTCTTTTTTCAAGAGAAACGAAACCGAACTCGTGATCGCAAACGATGCTTTTTTCCCCTCGTCTTTGGACTTTTCCAATGTGATTTCTAAAAGACGGGATTGATTGATCATTCTTCTGGCATATTCCACCATGATTTTTCCTTGGGAAGATAACGTGAAGGTTTTCGAATCGGAAAAGATTTTGATATCGTATTCTTTTTCCAACGATTGGATATGGTGCGTAACAGCCGGTTGCGTAATAAAAAGGCGTTTGGCCGTTTTCGTATAATTTTTGATTCTGACAAGTGTGCAAAGTGTCAATAAACGCGGATCATCCATACCATCAACTCCAAGATTTTATACCCTAATTATAAAAACAAATCACCTTAAAGTCAAGAAAAGTACCTTTAGAAATAAGCCATCCATCCTAAAAAAATCAGGAAAAACTGAATCAGGTAAAACAGCAAATCAATACCGATTTCCGGAAAATGACACAACTCCAAATGGTGATGAAACGGCGCCATTTTAAAAAGACGTTTGCCTTTGGTTCTTTTAAAATAAAAAACTTGCAAAATGACCGACAATGTTTCGAAAATAAACAAACCCGACATAATGATAAACGGTCCCAGACAGTCCAAATAAAGACTGGTCATCGCATACATTCCGCCCAGTGCAAGCGATCCCACATCGCCCATAAACAAAAAGGCTTTCGGAAGATTGAAACACCAAAAGACAAACAGTACCAACTGAAAACACAGCAGCAAATAAAAAACATCCCACTTCTGTTTGGATACGGCAATCACCATTAGTCCGATTCCGATCAAAAGACTGCAACCGCTGCATAAACCGTCAATCCCGTCCATTAGATTCCAAGCATTGGCCGAAGCCGTCAACAACCATAAAATCAACAAGCCGTAAAACCATTTCAGTTCCAACGAAAACGAAAACAAAGAAAGACTGGTCGGTAAATCTTCTTTTAGATACAAATAAAAAACGAGTCCGGATAGCAGAACTTCAAAAAGCAGTTTCATCGTCGGCGAAAGACCGTCGTTTTTCTTTAACAGAATGATTTTAACATCATCGATCACACCTAGTATCCCAAATGCCAACACCACCCAGACAATCAAGCGGCAAGCCGGTGTCATCGGTATAAAGAAAAGCGGCAAAACGATGAAAAGAATGCCACCCATCGTAATGGTTCCGTTTTTCTTTTGATGGGAAGCCACCCCTTCTTTTCGTTCGGTTTGCCCCAATTTTTTAAATACTTTCACGTAAACGGCATAGGAAAAAACGGATGCCATCATCAACCAAACCAAATCAATGCTTGCAAATCCATTCATAAATGACCTCCTCGTCGTTAAAAGGATATTTGATTCCTCTGATTTCCATTGTCTTTTCCGCACCCTTACCCAAAATCAACACCCAATCGTTTGGTTTTAAACGACTAAGTACCGTTTCAATCGCCGTTTTCCGATCCAAAATCACTTCCGTATCTTTGACCATTTCTTTTTGGATATCTTTAACGATATCCAGCGGATCTTCATAACGGGGATTATCCGTCGTCAAAATAATATCGGCATCCACCGAATTCAAATACCTGCCGATGTGATAACGTTTTTCTTTTTCCCGGTTTCCGCCGCAACCAAGCACCAAATAAAGCCGTCCCCGGCACTGACTTTGAGCCTCTTTTACAACCTGTTGAACCGCCTGTTCCGTATGGGCATAATCCAATAAAATACATTTTTCCTGCCATTTGATTTTATTCATCCGACCACTGACTTTCTGGTATTGATTCAAAAAATCGAAATAGCGTTTTTCATCCACACCGTAAATTTCGCAAAGCGGTAAAATCGACAGCAGATTATAGATGTTGAACCGCCCCATTAAGCAAGAATGATATTCTTCATGCCGATAGGTGAAGGTAAGTCCTTCCCAATCGGATTTCAAATTCGAAACCGTATAATCGGTTTTACCGTTTAATCCGATCGTATAACAAAAAGAAGGCGTGTATTTTAAAATAATTCTCGAAATAGGATCATCGGCATTGACAACGGCATTCGCTTTTTCACAAAGACTTAAAAAAGGCATCAGTTTGCAAAACAGATACTGTTCCATCGTCTTATGATAATCCAGATGATCTTCGCTGAAATTGGTAAAGATCAAACAATCAAACGGCAATAAAAAGACCCGCAACTGCTCAACCGCAATCGAGGAAACCTCCATAAAAACAAACCGAATCCCGTTTTTTGCCGCCGTTACCAAAAAACGGTAAATCGTAGCCAGCGAAGGCGTGGTATTTTCCGTTTTTCGGTATTCTTTTCCAAAGTAAATCCCATTAGAACCGATCAACATCGCTTTTTTCCCGATAAAACGAAAAAACTCATATCCGAGTGTCGATGTAGTCGTTTTCCCGTTGGTGCCAATTACACCGATCAAATGGATTCTTTTCACAATCGGTCCATAATATCTGCGCAACAGTTTCGCAAGAATCCGAGTAGGCTGTTCGACCTGATAAAAATTAATCCCGCTTCTAGGTAAAAAAAAGGCCGCCGAAACAATCGTCCTTGCCCCATTTAAAATCGCTTCTTCCACATATTTTTTCTGATCCGATTCATCCTTACTGCAACAAACATAAATACAGTTACAACAACAAATCCGACTGTCATCGGCAATCAAATGAACCGGATGATTCACACCCGCTTCTTTCAACCCCGCATAAGCCAACAAACGATTTACTCTCATAGACTTTCACCATTTCATCTTATGCAATTTCAATCCGATTCATTAACAATCCGAAATAAGAATTATTTTTTTAGAAACAATTGACAAAAAACTATTTTTTGGTATAATTATTATCGCAGTTTGATACGGACCCTTAGCTCAGTTGGTAGAGCAACTGACTCTTAATCAGTGGGTCTGGAGTTCGAGTCTCCAAGGGTCCACCATTTAAAAAAAATGAAGATTTCAATATAAAACAGGATAAGCAAAATCCTGTTTTATTTTTTTACTTTCAAAATCTTAAAATCACTTGTCTTTTTCTAACTCCCATTTAATCCGTTTCAGGATTCTATGGTTCATGAAATAAAAAACGTTCACGTAAATTCACGCGAACGCCTTTATTTTATTATTCGGTTTTCACTTTTTCATCACCTTTTTAACGGCACAATTTGACAATTTAACTTTTCTGTTTCTTCATCTGAAAAAATAAAAATAGAGATTTGTTTGTTTTTTTAAACCAGATTAAACGCTTTTAAATTATCCAACAAATTAAATTGTTTTATAGACTTTCCATTGTCAAAAAGTCTTTTAACTTAATATGCTTCACAACGCTCGTAGAATAGTCAATATCATCGGTTGTGATAATGATTTTTTGAGAAAGATTATCTATGTTTCGAAATGCGTCAAACTCTCTTTGATACGCTTTTTCTTCGGCTATACTATAAGCCACTTGCACGTAATATTGCCTTGTATCTTTTGTTGCCAAAAAGTCTATTTCTTTGCCGTTATTATTGTACACATATACCTCATATCCCATATAAATCAATTCATTATAAACGATATTTTCAAGATTATGCGTAAGATCGAAGCGATTGTTCATACAACGAATAGAATTAAAACAAACATCCGCATTGTATAGTTTAGAATAATATGAAAGTTCTTTTTTCGTTTTAGGGGAATACTGCTTGACCGACTCAATAATATACGCTTCTTCTAAATAGCCCAGATATTTCATTATTGTGTTAACGGAGCAACTCGTGTGTTCTTGCTTAATATAGTCACGTATAGAATTTGCAGAGAAAATACGGCTATTATTACGCAAAATGAAATTTACCAAGCTTTTAAACAAACTTTCTTTGCGTATCTTATATCGTCTGATTAAGTCATTGATAACAATTGTATCATCTAAATCATTTAAATATCTATTCTGTGCTTCAAAAGAATCAAATTCAAATCGTTTAGGAAAACCTCCCCAAACAAGATAGTCTGTAACCGAAACTTCTTTTCCAAGTTCCTTGCAATATTGAACTATTTCTTTATATATAAAAGGTCTGACACGAAATGCAACATATCTTCCCGACAGTTCTTTTGCAAATTCACCCGACAAAAGTTTGGAGTTTGAACCTGTAATAAACAAAGAATAATTGTATAATCTTAATGTTTTACAGGCATCTTGCCAACCATCAAGTGTTTGTATTTCATCGAAAAACAAGTAGCATTTCCCAGCCTTTTTATTTTCCTCAACATAGGAAATTAACTGAATGGCCGTCGTTATATTGGCAGACACCTTTTTATCTTCAAAGTTAAGATAAATTATGTTATCAGTTTCTTCTCTAATCTCTTTAATGATTTGTTCCATAATGACCGATTTACCACATCTACGGATGCCCGTAATAATTTTAATTAAATCGGATTCATAAAATGGACGAACTTGCTCAATGTAGTGTTCTCTTTGAATCAATTTTATCACTCCGACCATATTATACTGCAATTTTTTTCGTTTGTCGATGGATTTATTCAGTTATACTGAAAGATTTTTTAATTTTAAAAAAATTTTTCAGTTTTTACCAGATCAGAGATGGGAATATAATACATAGTAAAAGTATCTACAATTCCCATTTTCTTAACGAGTACCTTATTTCCTTTTTATGTTTTCTGTCTTTCTACATCATATTCCCAATAACATGATTGGTTACAATCAAATTACTTTCCAAATAAGATTCATCATGGAATTTTATTGATGGATGGTGCTGATTAAATACGTTTCAAATACAGATTTTAAATATTTATATTATCAAGTATCAACAATAAGTTTTATAACCCTTCTCAAAGTTTCACTTTATCATTTATGCATCAGAAAATAAAAAGTGTTCACGTAAAATCACGCAAACGCCTTTATTTTATTATTCAATTTTCACCATTTCGTTATATTTCCATTTGTGCAATGAATTGTATAGATAAACGTTTCATAATCCCAGGAAGAATCTTTTTCAATCCTGTTCCATTCTTCTATTGTGCCACTATAAGTGATATCCGTAAGTGGACAATATCCAATACACTGTAAAATACTTGTTCGTTGTTCATCGTTTCATCATCCTCTTTTCCGTTTCATAAGCACCAGGAAGACGGTTCCCAACAACAAGGAAGCGGTAGTACCGGCCAGAATCGTTGATAAATTGGAAAGATTGACAGAATATACGTCTTCTTCTTCACTTCTTTTTTGAATAGAAGCCACAACCGTTTGGTTATCTGTAGCCACACTTAATGGGCCGGAAGCAACAGAAACCGTATCCGTTCCGTAGGGGATCCTTCCGTTTGTAAAAGGCAATTTGAGATAGACTTCTTTTTTAGTCGTAACGCTTAGATTGGATATTCTCGCTAAATCTTCCCCGCCGTCTGTTCCACTATCTTTTGTATATTTAAAAACCAAGGTATGCTTTCCCGGACGGATATTCGGTAAGGTTAAATCTTTTTCTTCTCCGCTGACACAAAGTTTTTCACTTTCATCAAATAAGATCCGTAAAGAATCTTTTTTTTCCGATGAAACATAATAATGCAAATTGATATTCGAAATTACACTTACTGAAAACCTCAATGTAATAACGGATTCCCAACCATCGGCATAATCACGGTATTGGTCAGTATTTCTAATCGTTTCACCGGAAGTAAAAGTGCCGTTTGACTCTGTCCAACCGTCTTTAGAACAAGTTGAATAACTGAATATTCTGTATGTTCCCGTAACATCCTCACCATGACCCAATGCCTCTGTTGAAGGATGAATAGGTCCTTCGGCACAGCAATACAGACAATCCCGATCACCGTAATAAGACGGGGTCGTGCAAGTTGCCGCAAATACTTCTTCCGTTTTCTGCCATTCATGATCGTGTTGGGCATACCAAGGATATTGATAAGTTTTAATGTTTCCAACAGAAGCCTGTTCATATGATTCGTAGGTGAAATTCAAGCAACTTGGTTTAACATCAGAATCCATTATCACTTTAGAAATCGTTTTTCCGGTTGGATTGACTGCAGTAGCACCATCGTCCCAAGCCAACCAAAAACAATACGTATCGCCTGTATTCACATCCTTTGCATAATACATTGTCGTAGCAGGTATATAAACCGTATCAATATCGGAATCGTTTTTGGTAGAAAACTGCATGGTATAGATGATACGATAATCATCATAAGACGGTATTATATCCCAATAGATATTATAATTGTCTTTTATCGTCATGGTTGTACCGGGATACAAAGGAAGATATTTTGCTCTATCCTCGTCCTCCTCATCTAAGCTTCTTTCCGGATTGGATTTAGATTCCGCAATCCTTAATGTTTCTACCGACTTTTCCTCTACCAATCGGTTTGATGCACCGAAAAAAAGAAAGATACCCAAACAAATGGCTATAAAAGTCAATGGTATAATCGTTTTTTTCATAAGCCTCCACTTCCTTCTTTTTAAAATATGGTAAGAAATGCTTTTTGAAAAAAGATAAATAATCCAACCTTTTACGAATATTTTTTGTTTAATTTTTTTGCAATGATCCTATTTTGACAACTTATTTTAATCAATAAGTCGAATATTGTCAATGATTGCCTGTTCTTATTAAAAGACGCTTTGTTTTCTTTTAATAAGAAATCTTGCTTGATCGTCCGATTTTTTTCTTGAAATGATAAATATCTTTTGAAAAACAGGAGTAAAGCTGAAAAAATGCGTTATCCTGAACCAAATAAAAAATTATAGTTTTTTTTAATAAAATTTTTATTTTTTTTTGTTTTTCATCTATTAAATTAAAAAAGCGCTTAATTTTAAGCGCTTTAGACTGTTGACAAAGAAAGCCAATTTTCTTCTTTTGTCTTTTAAAAACTATTCGATGATCAGTTCTCCGGCATCAC
>UQFG01000008.1 GCA_900540175.1 uncultured Mollicutes bacterium
TTGTTCGTAAAGACTTTCGTTAATTCCTTTAATACTATCTTCATTTTGTTACCCCTTAAACGTTATTGTTTTGCTTGGCCACTTTTTCGTGTGGGTGTCGTTTCGGATCTTACCATTTTTTAGAGTACCCCGAATCAATGAAAAAAATGTATTCTTCCAAAGCGACGAAATCTATACTTCTACTAGTTAATTTTATCATAGCCACTTCAAAAAGAAAATAGATAAAAAGAAAAAAAGGAGTTTTTTTATCAAAGATAAGAGAAAAAGAACGGAATGTAAAATTAAATTTACAATTGGATTTATTTCTATAAAAATTTAAGCTTAAAATCCGTCTGTTTTCTTCTTTTAAAACCTCGGATTTTGAAAAATAAAAGTCTTGATTCATTTAAATAAGAATAGTTTTTTTCATTTTTGATCTTTAGAATTTGATTGCCTACTTTTGATCGGAAGTTTTTTGTTGGAAAAATTGTTCACAAAAGCGATTCCATTTTTCCTCATATTGATCATGGCTAATCAATATCAAATCTTTTGGAGATACAATTCCTCGTTTTTTGGCTTCCCGAACAAAATCGTAAACCCAATCATCGGAAGGAATAACAACACAACGAACGCACTTCCAACCCATAAGATGCGCGTAGTAAAGACGGGTATGTCCATCTAGCGAAATATATCGTTCGTCAGACTGTGTAACAGGAATGATGATATCTTCTTTTTGATGAATAAACGTACGGATGGCATTCACCTTATCCTGATCGACAAAAAACTGCGACGGTTGGATTTGATCTAGATGGATCCAAATCAAAGGAAGACGAGGATATTCCACTATTTTAGAGCCGTTTTTATTAAAAAAAACCGTAATGTGCGGTGTATAAAATAAAAATTCTTCAATCACAGCCAGATAAACCGTAGGATCCGGACCATTAATGACCGCTTCATAATCGGATAGGATCGTGATTTCATACGGCTGATTATCAACTAAAAAACAACCGTGTTGATTGAGCGCTATTGGACTAAATCGGTTGTCGTTATAGGTATTGATTCGTTTGATTTCATGTTTGTTTTGCGGCTGTTTTAATGTCATTTTGATTCCCCCATTCCTTCATGTCCTTATTATACTTGATTTTTCTATCGGTGTAAAAGTTATCCAGATAAAAAAACGGCATCCTATTTTGAACTGAATGCCGTAAATAAATTAAATTTAATTTTTAATCTTCGGCCACATCCGCCGTTTCAATAATTTCTTCTTCCTGACGTTTGACAAGGACAATATTGGCAATGGAATGGTCTTCTTTCAATCGAATCAATTTCACACCTTGCGTATTTCTTCCGGTTTCGGAAATATCCGCAAGATGCATTCTGATAATCATTCCCCGATCGGTGGTGATGATCAAATCCTCTTGATCGTTCACGCTTCGAAGGGTAACCAAAGCACCGTTTTTATCCGTAACATGTAGGGCTTTTACCCCCATGCCTCCTCTTCCTTGCAGACGGTATTCATCGACCATCGAGCGTTTGCCGTACCCTTTTTCCGTCACAACCAAAATCTGGTTGTGTTCCTTGGTGACAACGGCCATTCCCACCAAATGATCGTTTGAAGACAATTCAATTCCTTTAACGCCGGCCGCACTTCTTCCGCACGGACGAACGTCGGTTTCATGGAAACGAATCGCTTTGCCGTTGGATGCCCCCAAGACGATTTCTCGACTTCCGTCGGTTTTTTCGACTTGCAACAATTCGTCATCGTCGGCCAAATGAATGGCAATGATTCCGTTGGTACGGATGTTTTTAAACTGGCTGACCGCAGTTCGTTTGACCGTACCGCCTTTGGTTGCGAAAAACAAATACGACTGATCGTCATCCAGCGAAGCAACACTGGTAATGGTAGCCAAATGCTCCTGATCTTGAAACGATAAGAAATTGACGATCGGCAATCCTTTGGAAGTCCTGGAAGCCTCCGGTATTTGATAGCCTTTGATTGCATAAACACGACCTTTGTTGGTAAAGAACAACAAATAATCGTGCGTATTGGTGGCAATGATGTGTGCCACATCATCGTCTTCATTGGTCTTGATGCCGGACATTCCCACACCGCCGCGACTTTGGATTTTGTAAGCATCCTGCTTCATCCGCTTTGCATAGCCTTTGGATGTAATGGTGATCACCACATCCTCTTTGGGAATCAAATCTTCGTTTTCGATATTCAAATCCGTATGCAAACAGATCTCGCTTTTCCGCTCGTCGCTGTAACGATCTTTGATGTCCAACAATTCTTTTTCGATGATGGCTTGTTTTTTCGTTTCATCGGCCAAAATCGAGCGATATTCTTCACAAGCGGCTGTCAAATCACGGTGTTCCTGAATAATTTTCTCCCGATTCAAACCGGAAAGACGTCTCAATTGCATATCTAAAATCGCCTGAGCCTGAAGATCGGTCAATTGATAACGAACCATCAGTTTTTCTTTTTCCGTTCCGTCTTTGGTCTCGCGAATCAAACGGATGATTTCTTCAATATTGTTTTGAGCGATAATATAACCTTCCAAAATATGAATTCTGGCAAGGGCTTTTTCCAAATCATATTGCGTTCTTCTCGTAATGATCTCGATCTGATGTTTCAAATAAACTTCCAATGCCTCTTTTAACGTAATGGCTTTGGGTTGATTGTCAACCAAACAGATCATATTCATTCCGTAACTGGTTTGAAGTTGGGTATATTTATAAAGATTATTGAGCATGACCTCGGCATTGACATCTTTTCTTAACTCGATGACGATTTTAATTCCGCCGCGACCGGACTCATCTCTTAAATCCGTGATTCCGTCAACAATCTTATTTTTAGCCACTTCGGCAATTCGTTCGATCAAACGCGTTTTATTGACCATATACGGAATTTCGGTAACAATAATCTCGCTTTTCCCGTTTTTCAATTGTTCGATCCGCGCTTTGGCACGAAGAACGATGGATCCGTTCCCGGTCGTATAAGCGTTTCTCAGTCCCGTTCGACCTAAAATCAACCCACCGGTCGGGAAATCGGGTCCTTTGATATAGTCCATCAATTCCTCACTGGTTATTTCCGGTCGGTGAATAACCGCAATGACACCGTCGATCACTTCTCCTAAATGATGCGGTGGAATATTGGTCGCCATTCCGACGGCAATACCCGTAGCGCCGTTAACCAAAAGATTCGGAAACTTAGAAGGTAAAACGACCGGTTCTTGTTCGGTGGCATCATAATTGTTTTGGAAATCAACCGTATTGCGGTCGATATCCCGCAACATTTCCATGGCGATTTTACTCATTCTGGCTTCGGTATACCGCATGGCAGCGGCTCCGTCTCCGTCGATGTTACCGAAATTACCGTGACCGTCAATCAGCGGATAACGGTAACTGAACGGCTGAGCCATTCGCACCATAGCCTCGTAAATGGAAGAATCGCCGTGCGGATGGTATTTACCCATTACATCTCCGACAATCCGGGCCGCTTTTTTATGAGCGACGTTGGAATAAATTTTAAGTTCGTTCATACCGTATAAAATTCTTCGTTGAACGGGTTTTAATCCGTCTCTTGCATCCGGTAATGCCCGGGCGATAATAACGGACATCGCATAATTTAAGAAGGAAGTTTTGACTTTGTTATTGATATCCAGTTGTTCGATGCGGTCGTATTCCTGCTGTTCCAACGCGACGAAATTTTCTTTATCTTTTTCCATTGTCTTAATACTCCTTCGTTAAATATCTAAATTATTGGCATACGTTGCGTTTTCCTGAATAAATTTTTTCCGCGGATCCACATCTTCGCCCATTAACATTTCAAATGTCTGATCGGCAACAAACGCATCTTCCAAATGAACTTGAACCAATGTCCTAAGTGCCGGATCCATCGTCGTTTCCCACAACTGTTCGGGGTCCATCTCACCCAAACCTTTGTAGCGTTGGACATCCGGTTTTTTATCGCTGAATTCCGCAATATATTTTTCCAGTTCCAAGTCGCTGTAAGCATAGCGAACGGTTTTGCCGAAAACGGCTTTGTATAGCGGCGGTTTGGCAACGTAAATATAACCTTGTTCGATCAACTGCGGCATAAACCGATAGAAGAAAGTCAAAAGCAAAATACAAATATGTTCGCCGTCCACATCGGCATCGGTCATAATGACGATTTTATGGTACCTGGCTTTGGTAATATCGAATTCTTCCCCGATACCGGTTCCGATGGCCTGAATCATCGATAAAATCTCATTGTTGGATAGCGCTCTTTCCAAACGAACTTTCTGAACGTTTAACACTTTTCCCCGAAGCGGTAAAATGGCTTGATATTCACTGTCCCGACCCGATTTGGCCGAACCGCCGGCCGAATCACCTTCGACGATATACATCTCCGATTTCGACGGATCTTTACACCTACAATCGGCTAATTTGGACGCAAACGCCAAATTATCGAGCGGTGATTTTCTTCTGGTTGCTTCTCTGGCTTTCCGAGCGGCGATGCGGGCTCTGGAGGCAAGCATACATTTATCGACAATATTTTTGGCTTCCTGCGGATGTTCGAGCAAATACCGATCCATCGAAGCCTGAAAAGCCTGTGATACAATCGCACGGACTTCCGTATTTCCCAGTTTGGTTTTTGTTTGACCTTCAAACTGCGGATTGGGATGTTTGATCGACACAATCGCAACCAACCCCTCCCGAACGTCTTCGTTGTTTAATTCTTCATCTTTTTTGAGCATATTCTTTTCCGTTGCGTAATTTTTAATACAACGGGTAAGGGCCATCCGAAAGCCTTCTTCATGTGTCCCGCCTTCGTGGGTATGGATATTATTGGCAAAAGAATAAATCGAAGAAGTGTATGCATCGTTGTACTGAAGGGCGATTTCAACAGAAATCCCGTCTTTTTCCGCTTCGCAGTAAATAATATCCGGAATAATCAACTTTTTTCCCTGATTCAAATACGAAACGTATTCTTTGATGCCGCCTTCGTAATAATAACATTTTTCGACAACGTCTTCTTTTCTGAAATCTCTTAACGTCATCCGAATGCCTTTGTTTAAAAAAGCCAATTGCTGAATTCGATCCCGCAACGTTTCGAAATTGTATTCCGTCGTTTCGGTAAACATGATCGGATCGGCTTTGAAAACAACCTGAGATCCCGTATGATCGGATGTTCCGATTTCTCTTAAATCGTAAACGATTTGACCGCGTTCATACCGTTGTTGGTATTTTTTACCGTTTCGGCAGACAAATACTTCCAACCACTCGGATAAAGCATTGACAACCGACGCACCGACTCCGTGCAAACCACCCGATACTTTGTAAGAACTACCGTCGAATTTTCCGCCGGCATGCAATACGGTAAAAATCGTTTCAACCGCACTTCTTCCGGTTTTCGGATGAATGTCAACCGGCATACCCCGACCGTTATCGGTAACGCTGATTACATTGTCTTTCCAAATTTCCACTTCGATATGGGTTGCAAAACCGGCCAAAGCCTCATCGATCGAGTTATCGACAATCTCCCAAACCAAATGATGCAGTCCCGAAGGACCGGTGCTGCCGATATACATTCCGGGCCGTTTTCGAACCGCTTCCAATCCCTCTAAAATCTGAATATTCGACGCTTCATAATGATTGTAATCTTTTTCCATACTTTATCCCCTTTCAAAACGAATAATTTGGGCTTCTTTGAGCAATGCATCGGGAATGTTGAACAAAGAAGTTGTCGTAATCAATGTTTGATTTTGATGAATCATATAGTTCATGATATGTTGAATTCTTTTTTGATCCAGCGCGGCAAAAACATCATCCAACAACAAAATCGGTTTGGTGTTCAATCGGTGTTCAATCACTTCTTTTAATGCCAGTTTCAAACAAAGAACAATCGTCCTTTTCTGACCTTCCGAGGCAAATAAAAAAGCATCTTTTTCATCTAAAACGATATTAAAATCATCCCGATGAAGGCCAATGCCCGTATTTTTCAGCCATAAATCCGATTTCAGTTTTTCAAAAAAAGACTGATCCAGATGCTTAAAATCAAAACTGGACTGATAAACGAGTTTGATTTCTTCACAATGAAGTTCCTGACAAATTTGCTTTAAATAACCGTTCAGTTCTTCGATCCATTCACACCGTTTGGGATAAAGAATCCGAATTTGTTCGATCAGTTGATCGGTCAATACTTTTAAAAGCGGATCGTTTGCCGAAATATCTTGTTTTAACCGTTCGTTGCGTTCTTTTAAAATTTTCTTATACAACATACTGCTTCTTAAATATTTCTTATCCAACAGTGAAAGTTCCAAATCCATAAAACGCCGGCGGTCGGATTTCATTCCTTCAATCAATTTCAAATCTTCCGGAGAAAACAAAACCACCGGTAAACGACCGATGAAATCACTGACTTTCGGAATCACTTGGTCGTTGATGGAACTGATTTTACCTTTTTTTTGCAAATCGATCCGATAACTGGCTTCGTTTTTGATTTCTATATGCGCAATGGGTTGATTTTCTTCGATCAAAGAAGAAAGATCGTTGGTACGATGACTTTTTGATGTCGCAATCAAATAAATCGCTTCCAAAACCGTTGTTTTACCGGTGGCGTTTGCGCCGCTTAAAATAACGACCGGACAAGAAAAAGTCAAAGTCAGGGAAGAAAATCTTCGAAAATGGGTAAGTCTAATTTGCCGAATCATGAATCACAACAAGCGTACCGTCAATTTTAACTTGATCCCCGGAATAGAGTTTTCGTCCTCGTCTTGTTTCTAGTTGATCGTTGATGAAAACCTGATGTTCTTGCAAAAAATACTTTGCTTCCCCGCCGGAAGAAATTACTTGAATCATTTTCAAAAGTTGTTGTAACGTAATGTAATCGGTATTGATTTTCACCTGTTGCACCAAAACCACCCCATTCTCGTTTATCATACCATATTTATTCTATTTTTTCAAGTAATCCCTTAATTTAAAAGTTTTCTATTACGGAAGTATACGGGTACACCAAAAATAAAAAAGGGCTTAAATAGCCCTTAAAATGCCTTTAGTCCATCCGAACCGGTAAAATCAACTGGATAAGATGTGCATCTTTTTCTCCGTCGATCACAAACGGACGAACGCCTTCGGAAAAATTCAGCGCCACTTCGGCCGAATCAAAACTGCTTAATGCCTCTACCAAATAGCGGGAACTGAATCCGATGATGAGCGGACTTGAAATCTGAGTTTCCGTCGGAATCAACTCTTCATAAGCATCCCCCACCGAAGCATTATTCGTCGAAATCACAATGCTGTGATCTTTGCCGATGGTCATTTTGATAATGCTGTACGTAATTTCCCGATCGGACTGCTTATCGCGCGGAGATAACAGCGATACCCGTTCGACCGCTTCTAGCAATTCGTCTTTATTGAATTTAACAACGATCGGAAAATGAGATGGAATCAATTTCGATGTATCCGGATAATTTCCGTCTAATAAACGTGTTTGGAACAAAACATTTTTAAATTTAACCAATAACTTGTTGACCGAAAAGTAAAACGAGATAGAATCGTTGATTCCATCTAAAGCTTTATCCAATTCCCGTAACGCTTTTTGCGGAACGGTAATATTGAAATCGTTATAATCTTCAATGTCCAACTGAGTTTGAGAAAGCCGGAACGAATCGGTTGCGATTGCCGTTAATTTTCCGGCGGTTAATTTTAAATGAACACCGGTTAAAATCGGTTTTTTCTCACTGGTTGCACAGGCAAAAACCGTCTGACGAATTAAGTTTTTGATGCGTAAAGCCGGAAGGACGAGCGGATTTTGAAGCGAGACGAAATCGATATTCGGATAATCGAGCGGATCCATAATATGCAGTTTATATTCTCCTCGATCGGCTTTAATTACTAAAATTTTATCTTCGACCAACGAAAAATCGACCCGGCGGGAATTGATTTTGCGGATAATATCGATAAAGAAACGCCCCGGAACGACGGTTTTTCCCGGTTTTTCGACAACCAAAGACCGATCGTTGATATACGTTTCAACCGAAATATCCGTGTTTGAGGAAGTCATGTATAAATCCTGATCCGTCACTTCCAGTTTAATCCCAGTTAAAATCGGCATCGGGGATTTGGCGGGAAGTCCTCTTGAAATCACATTCAGGTTTTCCAAAAGAATTTCACGTTCGATAGAAAAATTCATAATTAAGCCCTCTTTTCTTTCATAAAATTAAATGAATCCAATTTATTATTATTGTTATTATGATGGTGGATTAGTGGATAAGTTTAAAAAATCCTTGTCATACAAGCCTTATTATACCATAAAGCGATGTGGAAATCTACGGCTCAATCCACAACTTCTACACTTTTTTCAAAATTGTTTCCACGGCCAATTTGAGTTGATTGTTGGTCTTCATTTCCTCTTCGATGCGGTTACAACCGTTCATTACCGTCGTATGATCGCGGCCGTTCATAATGGCGCCGATTCGCGCATACGTCAAATTGTAATGGTTTTTCAAAAGATACATGGCGATATGGCGCGGTAATACGTATTTGGCATTCCGCGATTTTCCAAGTAAATCGACCACATTGATATTGTACGTATTGGCAATCACACTTAAGGCGTCTTCATAATTATGATCGCTTTTCGGTTTTTTGGCCTTGATTAGGACATCGAGCGCTTCTTTGGCCATTTCCAACGACGGCGTCGTATTGTAGACTTCGCTATACCACAGTACTCGGTTGAGTCCGCCTTCTAATTCCCGTACGTTATCGACAAAATTTTCGGCAATGTAAACCAAGACGTTTTCATCGACCATTTTATTGGAATTTTCCGCCAGTTTTCGCTTTAAAATATTGACTCTTTGAGATAAATCCGGCTGCCTTATGTCCACACTCACACCCATTTGAAACCGAGAAGTGAGGCGATCCATAATATCGGTTAATTTGGAGGCCGGACAATCCGAAGTGATGACAATTTGTTTTTGTCTTGAAATCATATCGTTGAACAGTTTGAAAAATTCCTGTTGTGATTTCACGCCCATGGATAACATTTGGATATCATCGACCAATAAAACGTCTAAATTTTCGTATTTTTCATTAAAAGAGGCCATATTTTGATTTTGAATGGCTTTGATATAATCGGTAATAAAATCGTTGGCTTGGACATATAAAATATTGGTATCCAAATTATTTTCCAAAATGAAGTTCCCGATGGCCTGCATCAAATGGGTTTTTCCAAGTCCGACCCCGCCGAAAATATAAAGCGGATTGACGAAAATACCGGGTTGTTCCGCAACTTTCATACTGGTAATATACCCCAGTCGGTTGGATTCTCCGACAACCAGGGACTCAAACGTATAGTTGTTATTCAAATTGTTTTTATTGAATTTTACGGTTTTTTTCGGAATACTTTGCTGTAATTCGTCTTCGCACACAAATTTGAATTTTAATTTTTTGGTGGTCAGTTTTTCGAGGGTCTGCGAGATATTTTTCGTATAGATATTGTTGATTTTCGTTTTTATAAACGTCGACGGCGTTAAAACATAAATGATTCCGTTTTCCTCTTTAACGACTTTTTTGACGTCTTCAAATACTTCGTTAAAGGTTTGTTCGGAAAAATTTTCCGCCAGAATATCTCTTGTCTGATTCCATAAATCTTGATAAAATTCCATCCTCATCACCTACAATCGCTCTTTTAATATAGCATAAAAAATAAAAATGACAACAAGTATTTTTCCACTTAAAATGTGGATAACTTTTTTGTTTTTTGTCGAAGATTGGAAGAAAAATGTGGATAAGTAGGGCAAAAAGCGGCGGAAAACAGCCATAAATCCCGTTCTTTCTACAAATTCACATGTGGAAAAATCAGTAGATAAGTTATCCACATTTTAAGAAAAAAATATCAACAGAAAATTTTTTTTCTACGTGGATAAATTTTTAAAAAATATTAGTTTGAAAAATTGATTGACAAGGCATTTGATTTTTGCTAGAATAATAAAGCATGGTTTCGTAAGAAAGGCAGGTTTTTAGTAATGAAAAGAACTTATCAACCGAATAAACGTAAAAGAAAAGTTACTCATGGTTTCCGTGTTAGAATGGCAAGTAAAAACGGCCGTAAAGTTTTAGCTCGTAGACGTCAAAAAGGCAGAAAACAACTGACCGTTTAATTTCATAGTAAACAATTGACATAACAAGTACGATCCGATCAATGAATTTTAAAAAAGTATCCGATCGTACTTTTTGTTTAGGATGAAATCATAGGAGAAAACGATGAAAAAAGCATATCGCGTAAAGAAAAGTCAAGAAATCGAACAGATACTGAAAGAAAAAAAATATCGATCCAGTACCGCTTTTTCTATCTATCAGAAAAAACAAACCGAAACCATTCATTTTCGTTATGCGATCAGCGTCGGTAAAAAATTGGGAAATGCCGTGGAAAGAAATCGTTTGAAAAGACAAATCCGAGCCATAGTAAGAGAACTTAAGATCATCGATTCGGTCGATCTTTTTATTATTGTGCGAAAAGGCGTGATCGGATTGTCTTATGAAACGATGAAACAAGAAATAGTCATGTTACTTAAAAAACAAAAATTAATAGTCAAAGGAGCAAACGATGACGCAATTCATTTATAAAAACAAATATAAGATCGCTTTGATCGCTTTTCTTTGTTTTTTACTCATCGCATTGAGTAGTTGTCGGACGGATACCAATACATGGTATAACAAACCGTATGTCGATGGTTGGGGCGGTTACAGCCAAGAATTCCATTTCAGTGATTTTTGGAGCGGTCTTTGGGGTTGGCCGGTTTCGATTCTATCATGGCCGATCGCTTGGATTTGTTCTTCCATCGGAAAAGCGCTGGGTAATTCTTTTTTCTGGGGAATTCTGTTTACGACCTTGATTGTAAGAACCGTTGCTTGGCCGATTTATTCCAAGCAAAACAGTATGAGTCTTAAAATGACGTTGATGCAACCGGAAATGGCTCGAATCCAACGTAAATACGGTGTTAGAAAAGATCCTCAGTCGCAACAACAAATGCAACTTGAAATGATGAAACTGTATAAAAAGTATAAAATGAATCCGCTTGGATGTATTTTACCGATGTTTATTCAGTTTCCGATCTTTATGGCCATGTATGAAGTCGTAAAGAGAATCAATGCCTCTTCTACCGTTACCGAAGGCGGCGTAACGATTGTTCAGTACGGAACATTTGCTTTACACAATACGAAAGTATTTAATTTTTTCGAACTGAATACCTCTTTTTTTGAAGCAACGGCCATCCAAGATAAGATTTTTGCGGTTGTTTTGGCCGTAGGATTCGGAGGGTTAACACTGTTGTCTCAAAAGTTAGCCGCTAAAAAACCGAAATATTTAAAAGAATACAATAACAGCAAATCGACCAACGCACAACAAGAACAACAACAAAAACAAATGAAGATGATGAACATCATTATGACGGTTATGTTCGTATTCATGTCCTTATCGTCGACATCGCTAGCGCTGTACTGGTTGATCGGTGCCATTTATCAGTTGTTCCAAAGTTTTATCGGTCGGAAAATCAATGAACGCAATTACTATAAAGCTCAAAAAAAGAGCAGTATCGTTTAACGAAAGGAAATAAGTATGCAGAAGAAAGTAGAGATTATCGCTCCTACCATCGACGATGCGATGGAGGAAGCCGTTAAAAAACTTCATGTTTCCCAAGAAAAGATTTTCATCAACGTGTTGGGTGAATTGCCGGAAGGTCTCAACTGCGAAGCGCTGATGGATGTCAATTTGACACTGGAAGGCAAACGGTACTTGGAAGGAATCTTAAAAGCATTGAATGTCGGTTATCAATTAGAAGCCAGAAGCGTCGGCGAAAATCAAATTTATTATAACATCGACAGCAACGAAAATCCGTTGTTGATCGGTATTAAAGGAAAGACGCTGGAAGCATTGCAGGTTTTGATTCGCAATTTGATTTCAACCTATACCAAAGAAAAGATTGTCACGAGTTTGGATATCGGTGCTTATAAAAGCAATCGCACGCACCAGTTGGAAATTTTAGCCACCAAGACGGCCAAAGAAGTTGCCAAAACGAAAATTGCCGTTAAATTGGATCCGATGAATTCGTACGAACGCCGGATTATTCATGAAAAACTAAGCGATTGGCGCGATGTTTATACCGAATCCGAAGGGGAAAAAGAAGACCGGGCGATCGTAATTAAACCGAGAAATTAAGATTAAAGGCTGATTTTCAGCCTTTTTATTTTGTTCATAATCATGAACTTATTTTTTATATCTGAATTTTTATTGAATTCATTGCGATAATATGGTATTTTTTTAGTAAATAAAAACAAAAAAGATCGGAGAAAATAAAATGGATTTAAAGAAGAAAGATGACTTGGAAACGACTGTTTTTTTCAGTCTTGATGAACTGGATGAACTACTAGAAGATGCTAGGAAAAAAACCGACGGTTTGTTGATGCGTTACCAAAACCGCTTTGTCCATACCGCAACAACGCACGGAAAGTATCTGCCGATTGACGGTTTTGAGTGGACAAAAGGATTTTATACCGGCCTGTTTTGGCAATTTTATTTGTTTTCCAACGATGAAAAGTATCGCAAAGTAGCCCTTGCACAATGTGAAGCGTTAAAACAAGCGGCTTTAAAATCTCATCAGGGCATTCAAAATCACGATGCCGGCTTTCTTTATTCGTTATCCACTGTGGCAGGATATGCCATTACCGGATTGTACGATTTAAAAGAAACATCCGTTTTGGCTGCCAATGTCTTGAAAGAACGTTTTTTACCGCAGGCCGGAATTATTCAGGCATGGGGTAAAATCGGCGAGGTAGGAATCAATCAGGGAAGAATCATCATTGATACGTTGATGAATTTGCCTTTATTATTGAAAGTTTGGGAATGGACGCGTGATGAAAGTTATAAAACAGTGGCACTCAGTCATTTAAAAAAGGCTTTATCCGTTTTAATCCGCCCCGATGGAACGACGTATCATACGTATTATTTTGATCCTTCAAGCGGAAAACCGCTTTACGGTAAAACCCATCAGGGAAAATCCGATGATTCCATGTGGGCCAGAGGGCAGGCTTGGGCAATTTATGCCTTACCGCTGATTTACCGTTATTTACCGGAAGAAAAAGAATTGATTTTGATTGCAAAACGGTTGTTGGATTGTTTTTTAAACGCTCTTCCTTCGGATTTGGTTTGTCCGTGGGATTTTTCCTGTAAGGATGATCCGTATGCTTTCAAAGATGCGGGAACGATGCCGATCGTTGCGCTTGGTATTTTACAAATGCTGGAGTATGACGAATTCTTTTCAAAAAGCGAACGTGCCTATTACGAACAAATGGTTCATCGAATTTTAAGAGCCCTTCTTGACGGGGATTACATTTCTTTTAGTCATGCAACCTATGAAGATGGGTTGGTTCGACACTGTGTCTATGCTTATCCGGATAAAGGAATCAATGAATGTTGTCTTTGGGGCGATTATTTTTATATTGAATTGTTGATGAAATTAAGAAAAAAAGATTTTATGCTTTTTTGGTAGATTAAATGAAGAATAGAAAGGACTAGATTTACGCTAGTCCTTTTTTGTTAAACCCCTTTGGGTGTATTTTGATACGGATAATAGTAATTGATTTCCTCATCGAACGTAACATAATCCAAATAGATGGTTAAAAGTAAATACCGCATATTGGTTTGAACATCGGAAATAATAATGTGATCTTTTCCGGCTGCTTCCAATTTTCCTTTGAAAATTTTAGAACCCCACTGTGAATTTTCAAAGTTCATATAGACGGATACCATTTTACCCAAGTTTAATCGTAAAATATTTTCAATATACGATTGTTCGTCGGTCATATCCGTATTTTGCGGTTGCATCTGCGGGTAGTACGTATTCCCCGGATAGTAATTTGTGTATCCGTACGGATACATCGGTGGATAATAATAGTTCATTTCGATTTCCTTTCTAATAACAATTTTCGCTTTCTACCGGTGCGTAGAAACAATGACTTTTGTATTTTCCGGAATTCCACTGTCCCCACCATTGCGGCTCACATCCGGCACCGAAAGAATTATAAAACCATAATGCTCTTGTAGCAGGTTCAAACCGTTCTCCTTTTAAAACCCGTTTGGCCAACTCAATGTCCTGATTTCTGGCTGCCTGATAAAAATATCCTTTGGATGTGGCTTCAAATCCGCCCGGTTTTTGCATGACGGCTTTTTCGATCGTGTTGATATTTTTAAAATCCAGACAGTTGGCAAGGGCTCGGTTGACAACCACATTTCCAACGCAAAGCATTCCTTTTTGCCCATCGGATTCGGCTTCGGCCCGCATCAATCGGGCTAAGAGTTTGATTTCTGCTTGATTGTGAGCAATCACAGCCATTTTTTCACCTCTGTTTTATCCTATGCGAACCCCTTTAAACCTATGACACTTTTTAAGGATAAAACAATGAAAAAGATTTGACTTTTTTTGAATTTGATACTACAATTAAACATATACTATCAGAAAGCGACGATAAGACGGAAATCGGAGTGTTCTTCTAAGAGAGTCTATGATTGGTGAAAATAGATAAGAACAACCGACGGACAACAGCTTTGAGCGATGGAGGAAATCAAGTAGAACCATCCGTAAATCCCTGCGTTAAAGGAATCGAGCGTCATGTTTTAAACATGGAATTAAGGTGGCACCGCGGGAAAACTCGTCCTTAAGCAATTTGCTTAAGGCTTTTTTTACGGAGGAAAAAATGGTTAGAACGAAAATTAAAACACTGTATGCCAACCCGACTTCTTTTTCAAATCAAATCGTAACGGTTTGCGGGTGGGTCAGAAACAATCGAGCTCAATCTCAATTCGGTTTTTTAAATGTCAATGACGGATCGTTTTTCAATAGTTTGCAAGTGGTTTACGAGCCGGTTCTTCAAAACTTCGAACAAGTATCCAAATATCGTGTGGGGGTATCGGTTTTGATTCAAGGATGTGTGGTGTTAACCCCTTCTTCTAAACAACCGTTTGAGTTACATGCCACATCGGTGGAACTGCTTGGTGACTGTCCGCTGGATTATCCGATCCAACCGAAACGACATACCAGGGAATTTTTACGGGAAGTTGCGCATCTTCGTCCCAGAACCAACCTTTTCAGCGCGGTTTTCAGAATTAGAAGCGTTGCGGCCATGGCGATTCATACGTATTTTCAGGATCGGGGTTATGTTTATGTCCATACGCCGCTGATTACCTGTGCCGATTGCGAAGGATCGGATCAAATGTTTAAAATCACCACCCTTTCTTTGGATCATTTACCGTATAAAGACGATCATACGGTTGATTATTCAAAAGATTTATTCGGAAAACAAGCGTTTATTACCGGATCGGGACAACTGCAAGGGGAAACGTTTGCGATGGCGTTTGCCGATATCTATACGTTTGGACCGACGTTCCGAACGGAAAATTCCAATACCAAGACGCATGCCAACGAGTTTTGGATGATTGAACCGGAAATGGCCTTTTGCGATCTTCAAGGATTGATGGATATTGAAGAAGAAATGCTTAAATTTGTCCTTCGATATGTACTGGATCACTGTCCGGAAGAAATGGAATTTTGCGATCAATTCGTCGAGAAAGGTTTGAAAGAAAAGATCAACGGCTTGCTATCCAAAGAATTCGTTCGTATCCGTCATCACGATGTCATTGATTTATTGAAACAAGCGCCTAAAAAATGGGAATTTATGCCCGATTATGACAGCGATTTAGCCAAAGAACATGAAAAATACATTACGGATTATTTCGACGGACCTGTCTTTATTACGGATTGGCCCAAAGAAATTAAAGCGTATTATATGAAATTAAACGAGGATGGAAAAACCGTTGCGGCAGTGGATCTGGTTGTACCGCAAGCAGGGGAATTAATGGGCGGTTCTCAGCGTGAAGAAAACTTAGACCGTTTGATGAAGCGAATGGATGAAATGGGCATCAATAAAGAAGAAATCGATTGGTATTTGGATACCAGACGGTACGGAGGATGTGTTCATTCCGGGTTCGGTATGGGATTTGAACGGTTGATTATGTATTTGACCGGTATTGAAAATATCCGCGATGTCATCCCGTTTCCGAGAACGCCTAAAAACTGTGAATTCTGATTAAAAAGAAAATAATAAAGTCGGTTAATAAAAACCGAAAAAAATGATTGAAAAGGATTCAATTCCAAATCGGATTGAGTCCTTTATTTTTTTAAAATGAGTGAAACTTTCGTCATTTTACGATTTCCCGTTTTTTGTATAGTCAAACCGAAAAAAAAATACTATAATAAAAACTAAGATAGGAGGGATTGAAATGGCCGTTAAAATTGCTATTAAAGAATTGGCGAATTTTGTATGTCAAAGTGGCGATTTAAGTTTGGAATTTACGTCCAATTACGATTTGCAACAAGGAAAAAAAGCCCATCAATACCTTCAATCAAAATACAATGCCGACAGTAAGAAAGAATATTATATTAAACAAACGTTTTCTTATCAAGGGAAAGAAATTTTACTGCATGGCTTCATCGACGGTGTGTTGAAAGAAGGCGATCAATTGATCATCGAGGAAATCAAATCGACCATAACCGATTTAGATGAAGTGGATTTTACCAAACATCAGGAATATCTGGCTCAACTGAAATGCTACGGATATTTATATGCTTTGCAGCAACAACTTTCAGGGTGCAATCTTCGGCTTACTTTTATCAGTTCGATCGACTATACGACCAAAAGTCAAACTTATTATCATACGGTTGACGAATTGGAAACTTTTGTTTTTTCTTTGTTGGAAGCGTATTTGATTTGGCTTTCTAAATTGGAAGAGGCCAATCAAAATAAGGTAAGTACGCTTGCTTCGGTTGTTTTTCCGTATGAACAAATGCGTCCCGGGCAAAAAGATATGATGAAAGCTTGTTTTAAAACAATGAAAGAAAAAAAGATTTTATATTGTGTTGCCCCAACGGGGATCGGAAAAACAATGGCAACCATTTTTGCATCTTTGAAAACATTAAAAGCCAATGATAAATTGTTTTACTTAACAGCCAAAGGAGTCGGAAAAGAAGCCCCTTTAAAAGCGATGCGTTTGTTAAAACAAAACGGTTTGAAACTGAAAACGATTGTTTTAACGGCGAAAAAGAAAATATGCAATGCTCAAAAAAGGAATTGCAATTTCGAGGAGTGTCCTTATGCGATCGGTTTTTTCGATCGCTTGAAAAACGCAACAATGGATTTATTTTCCAAAGCCGATATTTACGATGAAGCAAACATTTCACGGACTGCCGAAACATATCGGATTTGCGCGTTTGAATTCAGTCTTTATTTGTCCTATTTTTGCGATATGGTTATCGCGGATTACAATTATGCCTTTGATCCGAAAGCCCATTTGATTCGCTATTTTGACGATGATACGTATTCTCTTAAATTATTGGTCGATGAAGCCCATAATTTGGTTTCAAGAAGCAAAGAAATGTATTCTGCTATGTTGAGTGAAGAAGATATCAGAACATTAAGACGAAGTGCCACATCTTTGAAACCATCCATCCGCAAAACTTGCAATCAGTTGTTGGAACTGTTTTCTTCTTACCGGGAAAAAGCGACGGAAAAAGCCGTTTATATCAGTTTAGAACAAGATTTGGATTTCGTCATGCTCGTTAAAAATTTACTGCATCAATGCGACCGACTGAAAGAAGAAAATAAAACTTTTCCTCGTAAGGAAGATTTTCTGGAAAGTTATTTTAAATTGCTCGATTATCAGCGGATAGCCGATTATTATTCGGTCAGTCATCGGTTTTTCGTTAAAATCGAAGACGATATCGTTTCCGTTCAACTTATGTGCTTGGATGCGTCGTCTTTTATTTTGGATACCATTGAAAACAGTTGTGGTGGAGTTGTGTTTTTTTCGGCAACTTTGCAGCCGTTTGACTACTATGCCCATTTGATTACGCAGGGAAAAGGAAATTGTTTGCAACTGCCTTCTCCTTTTCCGCCGCAGAATTTGAATTTGATTATCAACAATCGGATTTCCACCAAATATTTCGACCGACTTTCTTCGGTGGATTATATTTTGGAGGCCATTGAGGCTTTGACCGCCGGAAAAAAAGGAAACTATATTGTATTTTTTCCGTCGTATCAGTATTTGAATTTGGTTGTATCGGCGATTGAAGAAGCCGATTATGAAATGATTGTTCAAAAAAACAACATCAAAGAATCCGAGCGAATGGAAATTTTAGATCGTTTTAAAGAAAAACAAACTTGTAAAGTGGGATTTTTCGTTTTAGGAGGATTGTTTTCCGAAGGGATTGATTTTGTCGGCGAAGAACTGTCCGGTGTGATCATTGTCGGTGTCGGTCTACCGCTTTACGGAGAAGAAAACAATTTGTTGAAAGATTATTTTGAGCAGTTGTATCATCAAGGCTTTGACTATGCGTATACGTATCCGGGGTTTACCAAAGTGGTGCAGGCGGTCGGCAGAGTAATCCGCAGTGAAACGGATCGTGGTGTGGCGGTGTTGCTGGATGAACGATTCGATTATGCGAAATATCGAGCGTTAATGCCCGACCATTGGCAAAACCGTAAAATCATTCATCAAGCGGATCGCTTAAAAAAAGAAATAGCCGCATTTTTTAATGAAGAAAAATAACATTTAAAGGTTTGAAAAGGAAGGTGATTCAATGAAAAATATTCTTTATTATCTCAAACGCTACGGAACGACATCGTTAAAACAGTTTCCGTTTAATGAAGTCGATTCCTTGATTTTGTGCCAGATCACCTACTTGAATTTGGAATCGTTTTTTACAAAACATCAACCGATTTCCTTGCTTTCTTTATTGTCGGAGGAAAAAGCGATCGAAGAACTTTCTTCTAAGACACTTTCCGAAAAGAAAAACAGAAAAATGCTGCAGATTTTGAAAACAACAACCCGATACGGCGGCCTTTGGATCGATTTTTTTTCCAATCGGTTTTATGTGGATAAAGTCGAACAGTTTTGTTCAATGACTTTTTTGTTCGATGATTTTATTTATATTGCTTACCGCGGAACCGATATTACGTTACTGGGTTGGAAAGAAGATTTTAATATGGCCTTTTTGGAAGCCGTTCCCTCGCAAGTGGATGCGGCAAGGTATTTAAATCGTGTCTATGAAACGTATCAAAAGCCGTTTTATGTCGGCGGTCATTCCAAAGGCGGAAATTTGGCGGTTTATGCCACCCTCCATTGTGAAAAACGCTACTTAAACGATTTATTGACGGTCTATAATCACGACGGGCCGGGATTTAATCGAAATTTGAGTAACGATCCTTCTTTTTCTTTTATCAAAGACATGATCGAAAAAACGACTTGTCAACAGGCACGAATCGGAATTTTGATGTATTACGGCGAAAAGATGGTTTTTGTGAAGTCCAGAAGTGTCGGTATTTTTCAACACGACCCATTCAACTGGAAAGTAACCAAAAACGGTCGTTTTCATTTGGTTAAATATCCGGCTATTTTTTCAAGAATTTTCGAAAAAACGATCCGCAACTTTTTAGAAATCACATCAACCGAAGAACGTAAAATTTTTGTTGATCTGTTATTTGACTTATTGATGGAATCGGATCAAACCACCGTGCTGGATATGCGAAAAAAACCGTTTTCGTATCTTTGGGGTGTTCGCAAACGGTATCGGGCTTTATCGACCAAGCAAAAGCATTTTATGCGCCGTGTTTTAAAAAAATATCGATCGTTATGGCGTCAAAATACGAAATATTATTTTAGTTTCAAACGGAAGAAAGATGAAAAGAAATTTAAAGAAAGCATCCGAAAGGAAGAAGTATAACTTATTTTTTATCATAAAAAAAACAGCAATTACTTTTTTGCTGATGCCACATAAGGCAGTAATTTGAAAATAAAACTTATGGGCGTTGCAAAGGTGAAAAACAGCGTAAAAAGGCAGAAATGTTTTTTTACGTCTTTTTTTATGCCAAAAAAATCACCCATTCATCAAATAAAAACTTTCTTGTTACAATGTAGATAAAGGAGGTAAACGGATCGGTGAAATCAAAACGATAATGAACGCCGCACAACACTTTCAAACACAAAATCGATGGGGGAAGGAAGGAACAAGCGTCTTCCCCCTCAAACTTTGCATCTGAAAAGAAACTTAAACTCAGCGTTTCCAACTCCTAATTTTCGACGCTTATATGGGAACAGATAGAGTTTGCTTTCAACTCAAAGAAGCCTTATATCCTTCGCCCCAATTCCACATTGCATCCAAAATAGGTTTCAAACTTTTTCCTAAGTCTGTTAATGCGTATTCCACCCGTGGAGGTACCTCAGCATATACGGTACGGGTTAATAACCCGTTTTCTTCCATTGCTCGAAGTTGTGCAGTCAATACCTTTTGCGATACACTCCCAATGGATTTTTTTAATTCACCAAATCGCTTTGTTCCCGTGAGCAAGTCACGCAAAATTAAAACTTTCCATTTATCACCGATTAAGGTTAATGTTGTTTCTACAGGACAAGCGGGTAATTCTTTCACTGTTTTTTGTTCATTCATACTATTATCTCCTCACAATAGTTTCTTTTAGAAACTTTGTTTATAATTATATCATACCTGCCTAAAGCGATCAATATTTCTAATTGAAATCAACTTCGAAAGAAAAAAATATTTTTTTGGTAAAAAACAGCAAAAAAGTCTGTAATGATGCATTTGTCACCTATGGGTAATGGTCTAATAGTATCTTTTTAGTAACTACGGCATAATAAAGTGCTTACTTTACACTGGAAACCAGCAACCGTATAATATAGACAAGAACTATGGAGGACGGCCGCTTCCAAGCTCGAAGGACATCCGAAGGAGAAATCCATTATGAACATCTTTAAAAAAATTCTTGGCAATAGCCAACCAAGTATTAAGGAGGAAAACAAAATGACAAACACACAGAAAGCGCTCAAACTCATCCATACTTTTGAAAGCGGCGATACCGAAACAGCGGCAGACCTGCTAGCGGAAGGATACATCCAACACAACCTTGCCTATGGTACAGGGCGTGATGCTTTTGTAGGTTCGGTTGCTTACCTTGCTTCTGTTCCCATCAAGACAACAGTAAACAATATCCGTGCTTTTGAAGACGGCGACAAGGTTTTTTTGCAGACAGTTTACAACTTTGCCGGTGCAGGTGAACAGGTCGCATTTGATATCTTCCGTTTCGATGAAAACGGCAAGATTGCCGAACACTGGGATAATCTTGCCGCAAAAGCAGAGCCGAATCCTTCTGGCCGGACGCAGATTGATGGTACGATGGAACTGAAAGACCTTGATAAAACGGAGGCAAATCGTGAAGTAGTAAAGAATTTCCTTTACGATGTCATGCAGGGCAACCGTCCTGAAAAGACACCTGATTATTTTGATGGGGATACCTACATTCAGCATAACACAGGCATTGCTGACGGCTTGTCGGGATTAGGGGCTGCATTAGCGGCCATGGTTGAACAGAATATTCAGATGATTTACAATACCATTCATCAGGTTTTGGCACAGGGAAATTTCGTGCTTGCAGTCAGTGAGGGTACTTTCGGTGGTGCACCGACCTCTTACTATGACCTGTGGCGTGTCGAGGACGGCAAGATTGCCGAGCATTGGGATGTAATGGAAACCATTGCAGATCAATCTACTTGGCAGAATCAAAACGGCAAGTTCTAATAAAATAGACAACGCCTCGCAGATTGATCCGAGTTGCGAGGCGTTGTTCTTGTTTTGATAGGAGGGCAGCAAATGAACTATTTGCGTTATTTAGAAAGAGAAATCCATTCTGTGATTGCAGCAACTGTTGATGACAACGGACTACCTGTTACTTGTGCGATTGATATAATGGATAGTGACGAAAAAGGGTTGTATTTTTTAACGGCAACAGGAAAAGGTTTTTATACCCGCTTAAAGAAAAACGAATATGTTGCATTAACAGGAATGAATGCAGGCGATACGCTTTCCCGTGTCGCCATTTCTGTGCGGGGAAAAGTACAAGAAATCGGAAATGCACCGCTACAAAGGTTGTTTGAAAAAAATCCATATATGAATGAAATTTATCCGACTGAAGAGTCCCGACAGGCACTTACTGTCTTTCATCTTTATGAAGGTAGTGGTGAATGGTTTGACCTTTCAAAAAAGCCGATTGAGCGAGTTTCTTTTACAATCGGCAACAAACAGGAAGAAACGCAAGGCTATGAAATTACAAAAAAATGTATTGGCTGTCAAACCTGTCAAACTGTATGTCCGCAAGATTGCATTGATTTTTCGACAGTACCTGCTGTAATAAGGCAGAAAAACTGCTTGCATTGCGGCAACTGTTTTAGCGTTTGCCCTCAAAAAGCAGTTATACGAAAGAGGGTAAGAAAATGAAGCAAACCGAAAGACGAAGATATTTAATAGCGGCACTTCTAAAAGAACAGCCGCAGTATTCTAAAATCGAAATCCCGTCAAGGGAGCAGGAACAAAAATCCTTGCTTCGTTCGCTTTTTAATATTCGTATGCCCTTGCCTGTAACAGAAGAATTCTTGGCGGTACAGGATGCCTATTTGCAGGAAGAAACACGAAAAAAAGGAATTACAGTTTTATTAGACTTAGAGCCTGTTCAAAAAGGAATCTATCTTTGGCGTGGGGATATTACTACGCTGCAATGCGACGGTATTGTAAACGCCGCTAACAGTCAAATGCTCGGCTGTTTTTGCCCAAATCACGGTTGCATTGACAATGCCATCCACACCTTTGCGGGAGTGCAACTTCGTTTGGCTTGTGCAGATTTGATGAAACAACAAAGTCACGAAGAAGAAACGGGTAACGCCAAAATCACGGCCGCCTATAATTTGCCGAGCCGTTATGTACTACACACGGTCGGGCCGATTGTTCACGGTGATCTTACTAAAAAAGATAAGGAACTGCTTGCTTCCTGTTATCAATCCTGTTTGGAAGTGGCAGAAAGAAACGGACTGAAAAGTATCGCATTCTGTTGTATTTCTACGGGAGAATTTCATTTCCCGAATGATAAAGCAGCACAGATAGCGATTGAAACCGTAAAGAGATATAAGGAACAAACACACAGCAAAATAGAGGTGATATTCAATGTTTTTAAGGAACTTGATTACAACATCTACCGAGAACTACTCCGAGCAGATTGACAAACTGAAAAAAGAAATAGAAAATGCTGATGCTATTATAATCGGCGCAGGTGCGGGAATGTCCACCTCGGCAGGATTTACCTATGATGGAGAACGCTTTGAAAAGTATTTTTCCGATTTTCATAAAAAGTATGGATTTTCAGATATGTATTCAGGTGGTTTTTATCCATATGAAACACTCGAAGAATATTGGGCATGGTGGTCACGGCATATCTATGTCAATCGTTATGATGTGTTTGTCGGAGAACCGTATTCTACACTACTCAAAATCATACAGGATAAGGACTATTTTGTATTAACAACCAATGTAGACCATCAATTTCAGCTTGCTGGCTTTGATAAAAAACGGTTGTTTTACACGCAGGGCGATTACGGCTTGTGGCAATGCTCTAAAGCCTGTCACAATAAAACCTATGATAACGAGGAAACCGTGCGCAAAATGGTATCGCAACAGAAGGATATGAAAATCCCCACAGCGCTGATACCGAAATGTCCTGTCTGCGGTGCGCCGATGACGATGAACCTGCGATGTGATGATGCCTTTGTACAGGACGCAGGCTGGTACAAAGCAGCCGGACACTATGAGGATTTTCTGCGCCGCCATACAGGACAGCACATCCTTTTTTTGGAAGTGGGTGTAGGTGCTAACACCCCTGTTATCATCAAATATCCGTTTTGGAAGATGACTTATCAAAATCCCAAAGCAATTTACGCCTGTATCAATCTAGGAGAGGCAATTTGTCCTGCCGCCATTAAAAAACAATCCATCTGTATCAATGCAGACATTGCCGATGTGCTGGCTGCTTTGCAGGAAACGAAAAACGATAAGTAAAGAAAATAGTATTCCCCATTCTCCGAAAATTTATTCGGAAAGCATTGACAAGCTTTTGTTCTGTCTAGTATAACAAATTATTTTCAAAAGAAAGCGACAACGGAATAACCTTCTTCACATTAGAGTGAGACGGCCGACTTTCAGACGGACAACGCCATGCGGCAGAAGGAACACAAAAGATTGGAGCAGACAGTGGAACAAGGCACAAAGAGAATTGCCGAAATCGATAGGCTGATTGAGCGCATGGAAATCCACAACAACGACAAGTCAAGCGGGCATTGTTGTGTGAAAGTGGATATTTCCTTCACGGTGATGGGAATGATAACCATTGCAACCGAGCAGGAAATAAGAAAAAAACAATTTAAAAAATGTAAAAACCGCACGCTTGTTGTGCGGTTTTGTTTTATAAGAGTTTATTTTCCTGAATGATTTTGTCCTGTAGATGAGCGGGAACTTCTTCATAGTTTTCATAAACACGATTGAAGTAGCCGAATCCTTGGGTTAATGCTTTTAGTGTATTGGCGTATTCTAAAATTTCGGCTTCCGGTACCAACGCAACGATTTCTTGATTTTGGTATTCGGTTTCCTGCATGGAAATTACTTTGGCTCTTCTTGTATTGATATCCGATAAAACATCGCCGATAAAGTCGTTGCTGATGTGGATGGTCAGGCGATAGATCGGTTCTAAAAGAGTCGGTTGACAGTGGAAATAGGCTTCTTTGAATGCCAAAATGGCTGCCATTTTAAAGGCCAATTCATTACTGTCAACAGGATGGTATTTTCCGTCTAAAAGAGTCGCTTTGATGCGAATGACCGGAAAACCGGCCAAGAGTCCTTTTTCACAGGCTTCATCAAATCCTTTTTCGACTGCCGGGAAATAGTTTTTCGGAACCGCTCCGCCGAATACTTCCTCGGTAAAGGTGTTTTCCACAGCCGGTTCAAAACGCATTTGGACAACTCCGTAATAGCCGGAACCGCCGCTTTGCTTAATATAGCGGCCTTCGGCTGTTGCGGCTTTTTTAATGCTTTCCCGATAAACGATTTTCGGTGTCTGCAACGTTACTTCCACTTTATAGACGGTTTTCATTTTATAAATAGCGGCTTCTAAGTGGGAAAGGCCGACTCCGCCCAATAAGAGTTGTTTGGTTTCGGTATTTCGTTTTACTTCCAAACACGGATCTTCTAAGGTCAATTTTTGTAAAACAGAAGACAATTTATCGTCATCGGTTTTGTTTTTCGGTGTAATGGCTTTAAATAAAACCGCTGTCGGATAATTGATTTTCGGATAAATAATCACATTTTTCGGATGACAAAGCGTCATGGCATTTTGAACATTCGTCAGTTTGGTTGTTGCGATAATGTCGCCGGCAAAGGCCTCGGAAATATTTTTTTGCGTTTTACCGGTCAATGTAAACAGTGTACTGATTTTTTCGGTTTTCCGTGTTTGCGGGCAATACACTTCATCCCCTATTTTGATGGAACCGGAATTGATTTTGAAAACGGAAATCACGCCGGCATACGGATCGACGATCGTTTTGAAAATGTAGGCGCTGAAGGGCTCGTTTTCGTCGGTTTTACGAAGCCATTCTTTGCCGTTTTCGTCTTTACCTTTGTAGGGATTTAAATCGCTTGGATTGGGCATATAATCAATACACATATCCAAAAGGGTATGCAGTCCGATGTTTTTGGTGGCACAGCCGACTAGTACCGGCGTCAGTTCGCCGTTTAAAACACCTTGCCGCAAACCTTGATGAATCTCTTGCAGAGAAAGTGTTTCACCGCTAAAAAATTTTTCCAACAGTTCATCGGATGTTTGAGCGACTGCTTCGCAAATCATGTTGTGCAGTTCGAATACTTTTAATTTCTTATCATCGTAAATGACATCATCCACACATTCTTTGCCATTATAACGTCTGGCTTTTAAATCGACGACATTGACGAAACCGTCGAAGTGATCCACATGACCGATCGGATAACTGAATGGTACGGCTGTTTTTCCGAGTTGTTCGTGGATTTGTTGCAAGAGTTGCTCGAAATGAGCATTTTCTTTATCCATTTTATTAATGAACAAGATGGTCGGAATGCCTCTTTTTTTGAGCATTTGAAAATGTTTGAGTGTTCCGGCTTGGATTCCTTTTTCCGCATCAATCACCAAAATGGCCCCTTTGATCAGTCGGGTTACGGAAATGACTTCCCCGATGAAATCATCGTTGCCCGGTAAGTCGATAAAATTCAGTTTATACCCGTGATATTCAACCGGCAAAAACGAAGCCGCAACAGAACTCAGTTTTTCTTTTTCCAATTCCAAATAGTCGCAAATGGTATTCTTTTTTTCGATTTCACCTTTGGTTGAAATCATTTTGCTGGTATAAGCAATGGCTTCGGCCAAGGTGGTTTTTCCGCTGGATTGGTGTCCTAAAATAGCGATATTCCGAATGTTTTGGGCTGTATATTTCATTCTTTTGTTTCCTCCTTTTTTGAAAACGTTTTCTATTTTATCCCTATTATATCATATTCTTCGGTACAATTCAAAAGAATTCGAATCCTTGTTTTTAGATCAATAAACGAAGACAGAAAGAGGTGGTCTTTTGGTTGGAAATATAGTATAATATCTATGATTTTTTAAAAGAAGGAGCAGACGTATGAAGAAATGGATGGTTGTTTTAATGTTATTCTTTTGTGCCGCATGTCAAAGCACCCATGAACCGGTTCGGAAAAATTATCTTTATTTTGCCATGAATACGGAAATTATCCTTTCTTTTTACGATGTTGACAATCCGGATTCTTACGCAAAAGAAGTAGAAGCGATCTATTTGACATACGATGCGGTTGCCAGTGATTATCAAACAGGAGGATCCACCCTCAGTGTTTACGATTTGAATCAACAACGGGAGGCAACCGTCAGCGATGCCTTATTGGAATTGATCGAATTCGCCCAACAGATGGAAATAGAAACAGACGGTTATTTCAATCCATTGATGGGACGCTTGACGCATCGATGGAAAGAAGCGCTTGAAGAAAAAAGACTGCTTTCGGATGAAGAAGTCAATCGGGAATTGGAAATCATAAAACAATCTTCTATTACAATAGAGGGAAATACCGTTTCACTAACCGGCGATGCCAATTTGGATTTAGGCGGAATTGCCAAAGGATTTGCGACGGAAAAAGCCAAACAGTATTTGGAACAACAAGGCATTACGTCTTATTTGATCAGTGCGGGATCGTCGAATATCGTGCTTGGAAATAAGGCCGGTAATGTTTTTTCCGTCGGATTGAATAAAGCATTTGAAAATGACTATTATAAAATTTTAAAATTAAAAGAAAAAGATGTGGTAACATCTTCTATGATGTATCAGTCTTATGAAGTAGACGGAATCCATTATTCGCATTTGCTCGATCCTCATACGGGAAAACCGGCAACTTACTATGAATCTATTACCTTGATTGGCGATGATTCGGCCAAACTGGATGCGTATTCGACGGCTGTTTTTGCGATGGATTTGGAAACGGCCAAAGCCTTTTTGTCGAAACACCAAATCGAATGGTTGGCTGCCCAAAACAATGAAATCCTATATCAATCGGCCGGGGTAAGTTCTTATGAATAAAAAAGTCAGAAACGATCTTTTTTTAATCGGCATACTTGTCCTTTTGGCGGTCGGCGCTTTGTTGTGGTTTTGTCTAAGAAGACAAAAAGACAACTTGATTGTAAAAATCTACTATCATCAGGAATTGATCGAGGAAATTGAGTTAAGCACGCTTGTTGAACCCAAAGAGTACGTAGTAGAGGCACAGAACGGTTCGGTTGTGATCATCATCGAATCCGACGGCGTTTTCGTCCTGTCTTCCGACTGCCCCGATCAAATATGCGTTCATCAGGGAAAAATCACCCAAAGCGGACAAACGATCACTTGTTTGCCGAATCGTGTATCCATTCAATTGGTCGGAAAGGATGTGGATATTTCCGTATGAAAAGTATCAAACGATTGGCCTTTCTTTCGATGATGTTGGCCCTGGCGATTGTTTTAAACATCGTAGAATCGTTTTTACCCGTCTTTATTCCCGGGGTAAAGTTGGGACTTGCCAACATCATTATTTTAATTTTGTTGTATGAGTTTTCATCTGTTGAAGCGTTTTGGGTTGATGTGTTGCGGATTGTTTTAGTCGGGCTGATTAGGGGAACCTTTCTTTCTCCGACTTTTTTCATGTCGCTTTCAGGAGGCATCTTATCGTATCTCGTAATGCTGATTTTTTCCAAAATCAACTGTTTTTCCGTCATCGGAGTTTCGGTATTGGGAGCAATCAGCCACTCGATCGGGCAGATTGCCGTTGCCATTTGGCTGTTGGGAACATCAGCGGTCATCTATTATCTGCCGTGGATCGCGCTGTTGTCGGTTTTAACGGGGATTTTAAGCGGTATTATTACCAGACTTTATTTGAAAAGAAATATAACGGGCCTGTTTTTAAAAAAACAGTGAAATACAAGTTTCAAGTCAATTTTACCGATTTGAGGCATAACCTTAAATGAATCAACGGTTTTATAAGGAAGGGATAAAATGAAAGGCTATACAAAAGAACAAATCAAAAAAATCTGTGAAGAAGAAAATATCAAATACATCCGACTGCAATTTACCGATATTATGGGGATGCTGAAAAATGTGGAAATTCCGATTACTCGACTCGATGATGCGTTAGAAAATTCGGTGATGTTTGACGGGTCTTCTATCGAGGGATTTGTCCGTATTTACGAGGCGGATATGTTTTTGCATCCGGATTTGGATACGTTTTTGATTTTACGGTGGGAAGATACCTCTTACGGTAAAGTCGCGCGCTTTATTTGTGATGTCTACCATCTTGGCAAAGACGGAAAACATGTTCCTTTTGACGGGGATCCAAGAGGAGTGCTCAAACGGAATTTACTGAAAATGAAAGAAGCGGGTTTTACGGCCATGAACGTCGGCGTGGAACCGGAATTTTTCTTGTTTCGACTTCAAGATGGCAAACCGACGCTGGAGTTTAATGATTTAGGAGGCTATTTTGATTTGGCACCGATCGATGCGGCCGAAGATTGCCGGCGTGATATCGTATTGGCTCTTCAAAATATCGGATTCACGATTGAAGCCGCTCATCATGAAGTTTCACCGGGACAACACGAAATCAATTTTAAATTTGATTCCGCATTGGAAGCTTGCGATAACGTTCAGACGTTTAAAATCGTAGTTAAAAACATTGCCCGCCGGCATGGGTTACATGCTACGTTCATGCCCAAACCGATCGAAGGTATTAACGGCTCGGGTATGCATGTGAATTGCTCGCTGGTTTCAGAAGACGGAACCAATGCATTTTACGATGCGTCCGCTTTAAATGGTCTTTCGGCAGTTGCCAGACGATTTATTTCCGGTATTTTAACCCATGCAAAAGGATTTTGTCTGATAACCAATCCGATTGTCAATTCTTATAAACGAATTGTTCCGGGATATGAAGCGCCTTGTTATATTTCTTGGTCGGATTCCAATCGTTCGACGATGATTCGCATTCCTGCCGCCAGAGGAATGAAAACCAGAACGGAGATTCGCAGCGTCGATGTGGCAGCCAATCCTTATTTGGCAATCAGTGCGATTCTTTCAGCAGGATTGGATGGCATTCAAGGAAATTGCGAAAATGTCGATCCGATCTATGAAAACCTCTATCAAATGGATGATTCGGCTCGTCAGGCACTGGGCGTTGATTCGTTGCCGGCGGATTTGTTTGCGGCCATTCAGTCGTTTAAGGACGATCCGTTGATTTTAGAAGCGATGGGGACACATATTGCAACCAAAATGATTGAGGCTAAAACACTAGAATGGAACGAGTATCGCCGTCAAGTGAGTCAGTGGGAAATCGATCGGTATTTGACACGCTATTAAAACTGCTGGTATCAGCGGTTTTTTCTTTTGACAAAAGAAAAAAATCCATGATTAACATGGATTGATGAATTTACGAAAGAGCTTGCCCGTTGATGATCAACTGGAAGGTCAACCCTAATTTGGCTGCTGCGTTTTTGCACAATTTCATCCGATTTAAAAAGATTTCAAAGTATTCGATCAATGGGGAAATGGATGTATCGATTTCTAAATTGAGGAAGATCTTTTTTTGATCTTTATTCACTTCCAAATACGATTTGGTTACAGAATAATTGACGCGATCATGGATGTCGAAGTTTGCTTGATTTTGATTTCGAACTCGACTCCGTCTGACATCGGACTTATCCGCCAAAATTAATGCTGCCGCAATCGGATGAACGGGGATACCCGTTCCTTCGTCATGGTTTCCGATGGCCGAAACAATCAAACTGATTTCCTCGGGATCCATTTTCATATTATCGAGCAGTCTGAAAGTCATGATGGCACCACTTTGGGAATGATCGACTCGATTGACAAGATTTCCGATATCGTGTAAGTAAGCGGCGATTTTAACCAATTCAACGGCTCTTTTAGGATAATCCAAAGAGGATAAAATATAAGCCGCATCTTTGGCTACTTTTTCGACATGGGCAAAAGAATGCTCGGTATATCCCAAAGCAATCAATGCCTGATCGGCTGAAGTAATGTAGGTTTTGATGATTGGATTTTGTTTGATTTGTTCATAAGTTACCATAAAAATCACTCGCTTTCTTCTTTCTTTTATTTTATCATATTTTAAAAGGATTATAAATAAAAATAAGTTGGTATGATGTTTGAAAACGGCTGTAAACTAATAAAGTAAGTTTAAAAGGAGGTTTTTGGATGACTTTGTTTTGGTTGGGTGTTGGAATTGTTTTTTATTATGTGGTTTTGTATGTCATTACAAAAACCTTTTTACGAATTCTTTCTATCAAACGGCAGTATTTTTGGAGAAGTGTCCTTTTGATAATCGAATCAATTCCTGTTTTTTGTATCATCGATTACATGCATCGCGGGAATCCTTTTATTTGTTTAATGAGTGTTTTGGGTTATATTATCGCGGCCTTTTTGCTTTATTTTTTAATTGCTTTCGCTCTTTTGGCCATTATTTTACCGCTTTTATCGGTTTGTTTGAACAAAAAATACGCTACAAAAGTATTTTCTAAATTCAGTTTGTGGTTTTGTAGCGGAATCAGCATCGCCGTCTTGATTTTGGGAAGTATTTTTGCGGTTTTTCCGACAGTAACGCAAACGACCGTTTTTGCGCCGATTGATCGTGATTTTAAGATCATTGTGTTATCCGATATTCATTACGGTTCGACCGGGTCTGTTGTGTCGTTAAAACGAATGGTCGAACAGGTCAATTGCCTGCAACCCGATTTGATTATTTTGGCCGGCGATGTCTTGGATCAGCATGTCGAACTCTTATCCAAAGAAACATTTACATCGGCGATGAACACGCTAGATGCGACTTACGGAGTGGTTGCGGTAACCGGCAATCATGAATTTGCCACGAATACGTTGGAACAAATTATCGACTTTTACGATCAAACCTCCGTACGGTTGTTGTTGGATGAACAACTTGTGATTGCCGATCGTATTCGTTTGGTTGGCCGAATCGATGATCATGATCCCGAAAACAGACGAAAACCGTTAAAAGATTATGTAGAAGATTCTATTTTGCCGCTTTTGGTGGTGGATCATCAACCACAGTATTTTAAAGAGGCGAAAGAAATCGGGGCTTTCTTGCAACTATCCGGGCACACGCACAATGGTCAGATTTTTCCCGGAAATTGGATTTTAAGTATTTATAATCGACTGTTGTACGACAGCCCTTCTAATGGAATGCATACTTATGATGATTTTACGTTGGCAATTAGCCGTGGCTATGGGACGTGGGGATTCCCGTTTCGCTTGACAGGAGCATCGGAAATTTTGGAAATCAATTTAAAAGCCTAAAGTTCTTTTTACGGGTTTTAAACCGTATATTGGAACGGGTGATACAAATGAATTCGATTAAAATCCACGGGAATCAACCGCTTAAAGGCGTGGTTCAAGTTCACGGGTCTAAGAATGCGGCTATTCCGTTGGTTTGTGCTTCTTTGCTGGCTAAAGGAAAAGTATTGTTTAGAAATGTTCCACGTATTTCGGATATCGATGATTTGGTTGCGATTCTAAGAAAACTGGATTGCAACGTTCGTTTTAAAGGTCATTTGCTGATGATTGACAATACGAATTTAAAATACAAACCGCTCTTGTTTGAAGAATGTAGCAAAATCAGAGGTTCTTATTATTTAATCGGTGTTTTTTTGACGTTGTTTTCCAAATGCGAAATTTTATTGCCGGGTGGTTGCAAAATCGGCAAACGGCCGATCGATTTGCATTTGGATGCATTTGAGCAGTTGGGGTTTGAATCTAAGACTGAAGGAAACAAACTATTCCTAGTCAAAAAAAAAGAGGTAACGGATGTTGTTGTCCGTTTGAAAAACAAAAGCGTCGGCGCATCTCTTAATGCGTTGTTTTCCTGTCTTGCAACCGATCAAGTTATCCTTGAGAATACATTATTTGAACCGGAAGGAAAAGACGTTATTGTATTTTTAAAACAAATCGGCTATTGTATTGATGTAGAAGAAGATCGGATTTATTATAAAAAAAAGAGTTTGGATTTCCGCTTTGTCAAACACGCTATTATTTTTGATCGGATGGAAACGATGACGTATGTGATCATGGGACTGCTTTGTGGGAATTTAACCATACAAAATGCGCCGATTGCCGATCTGCAATATCCGTTGGAATTGCTGCTTCAAAGTGGGTATCAAATCAGTTTTACAGGAACGGTAATTAAAGCGAAAAAAAGCAAAGGCAAAGGAATTTGTTTAAAAACGGCTCCATATCCCGGATTTCCGACCGATCTTCAAGCCTTGTTTGGCGTTTTAAATGCCGTGGGGGAAGGGGAATCCGTCATGGAAGAGTGTATTTTTGAAAATCGGATGCATATTTATTCAGATCTTTTAAAAGCGGGAGCCTCTATTCGTGTGGATGGAAACAAGGTCTATTTAAAAGGTGTCAACCAACTGGCGGCCATTTCTTGTCAAGCTTGTGATCTACGTCATGCGGCGGCCTTGATTTTAATGGGACTTTGTTCAACGGGAACAACAGTAATAGAACAGTATGACCTTATTGAACGGGGATATGAGGATTTTATTCGAAAAACTATTGCCATGGGGGCAGAAATTGAAGTCCTTTTAAATCAAGTACCAAATAATGTGAACAGATAAGAAAAAACCACCGGTTCTACAAAAGACCGATGGGTAAGATACTTTATTTGGTGATTGCTTTACAAGCAATTTTTTGATAGATTTTTACACCGGTATCCAAGATATCCATGTTAAAATCAAATCGACTGGTATGCAGCAAATGCGCTGATCCGCATCCAAGCAACAGGAACAAAGAAGGGTATTTTCTGGTATAACAGCCGAAATCTTCGGCTTGCAAAAACGGTTTGTCTAAGAGGGTGTAATTTAAAACCGATTGGTATTCTAAAACTAAAGCCGGATCATTCAAAACACTTGGATAAGCCGCATTGATGAATAACTCCGTTTGAACACCCCATTCCAGTTCGATTTTCTTTAACAGGGATTGAAGTTCGTTTTTCATAAATAAGAAGACCGGATCGTCAAAAGCCCGCATGGTTGCTTGAAGATGGGCTTCTTGGGCAACGGCATTGCGTGCGGTACCGGAAACGATTTTTCCGAAACTAATTAAATGCGGTTCTTTTAAAAGTGCCATTTTTTCGTAAAATTCTGTTATGATTTTAGCAGAAGCCAGCAAGGCATCGCCTTTATTTGTACGATTGGCAGCATGCATCGCCGTTCCGTGAACGTTGATGTCGACTTCTCCAGATGTCGCAAGCATTCCACCCGGCATTGTGTAGACTTGGTTTTCAGGAAGATTGGGCCAGATATGCATGCCAAACACACGATCGACATGATATTGTTCTAAAATGCCTGATTTTAAAATATCGTTGGCGCCGGCGTTTTCTTCTTCGGAAGGTTGAAACAAGCATAAAATATTGTTTTTCAGTTGATCGATATGATCATTTGCCCATTGGGCAAACCCCAATAACATCGCCATATGACCGTCGTGGGCACAGGCATGCATGATTCCTTGGTGGGAAGAAGCAAACGGAAGATTGGTTTGTTCTGCGATCGGTAAGGCATCCATATCGGCCCGAAAACATAAGGTTGCTTTTTGATGGGCATCAAAATAAAAGGCCACACCTGTCTCGGTAGGGTTTAATACCGTACAAGATAACGTTTCGGCAAAAGAACATAAATAGGCTTTGGTTTTAAATTCCCGTCTTCCTAATTCGGGGATTTGATGCAACTCTTTTCGGATTTGTTTTATATTCATAAAAACGCCCCCTAAAAAAATAAATTACGGTATCAAGAACTTTTTTAGTAAAGAATGTAAGTTTATAACGTTCGTAAGACTTGGATCAATTCCGTTTTAGATTGGGTTTGATCGTCTTTTTGTTTTAAAATTTTTGCTGGAACGCCTCCGACAACAACACCTGAAGGAACATCGTGGATAACAACCGACCCAGCGGCTACAACGGATCCTTTTCCGATGCGGCAGCCTTCGATAACGACAGCATTGGCTCCGATTAAAACATCATCTTCAATGATTACGGGAACGGCAGAAGCCGGTTCGACGACACCTGCCAATACGGTTCCAGCACCAATGTGACAGTTTTTTCCAACGATGGCTCGTCCGCCTAAAACGGCACCCATATCAATCATGGTCCCGTCCCCGACAACGGCTCCCACATTTAAAATAGCCCCCATCATGATTACGGCATTCTCACCAATGTCGACGTGATCGCGGATAATGGCTCCCGGTTCGATTCGGGCATTGAGGTGCCGAACATTTAATAACGGGATGGCTGAATTCCTTCTATCACATTCAACGATTAGATCGACAATATCCTTTTGATGAGATGTCAAAACCGGCTCTACATCGTTTTGTTCCCCGAATACCAAATAAAAATCCGGATTGCCGAATACGGTACAATTGGGAAATGACAACTCTTTTTTGGCTTTTATGTATGCTTTAATCGGTGTTTTTTTCGGTGACTTTTGTATCATTTCAATAATTTCTTGGGCATTCATTTTATATTCTCCTAACTGATATTTCTTGTCGATGGTTTTACTTTGTTGTGAAAAAAAATAGGGGAACGCTATTTTAATTTTTTTCCTATTCGTTGTATTCGCATTCAAATACTTTTGTCGCCGGACCGATCATCTCAACGCCTTTATCGGTGACATGAACGGTTAAATGGCCTAGGTTTAACAAAACCTGAACCGTTGGATCGGTAAAACCGAGTTTTGAAGTCGTTACCACGGAAGCACAACAACCTGTTCCGCATGCAAGCGTCCATCCGACGCCGCGTTCATAAGTTTTCACTTGAATGGTTTTTCGATTCACAACTTGTACGAAATTGACATTTGTTTTTTGTGTAAAAAGAGGATGATTGCAGATTTCCTCGGCGGAATTTAGAAGTTCACTGTTTAAATCGGGAACAAAAAGAACCGTATGGACCGTTCCCATAAACAAAGTATAAACGGTGATATTTCGTTCTTTTAATTTTAAAATCCGACCAAAAGAGGGAAGATCATCCTTAATGTGGAGCAATGAATTTTGAAATAAAGGCATTCCCATATAAACCTTGCACATAAAGGGATCATCCGTTATGATTTCGATCGTTTTTTTTCCGGCTTGCGTCAAAACATCCAATTTTTTTTGTTTTACGAGAGCGTGATCAAAGCAGTATTTTGCAAAACAGCGAATTCCATTTCCACACATCGGGGCTCTTGAACCGTCGGCATTGTAAAAAATCATTTCCAAAGGATTATTTTTGACGACAATCATCCCATCGCCACCGATTCCTGTTTTTCGGTTGCAAACTTTTATTGCCAATTGGGAATAATCAATTTGGTCTTTATATTCTAATACGCAAAAATCATTGCCGCATCCATGCATTTTTTCTATTTTCATAAATCCTCCTAACAAGGTCTTATGTTTTTTTAAGATCCTAAAGGGTCTCACTCCATCAAAGGTATCTTTATTTATTTTTTCATTATTATATGCAATTTAAGCGGTTAAATCAAGAAAAAGGAAAGAACATGGATAATTTTGTTTTTTTAGAAGGGATAAAAGTTGGAAAATAAATTGACATTGGAATTTTTCTTTGTTATAATAACCAATGGTACATTTTTAAGCAATTATCCACAGTTGCCCTAAATTATGAAAGTAACTTAGGAGGAAAAACAATGAATCAAACATTCATGGCAAAAAGTCAAACGATGCAACACGATTGGTATGTTGTTGATGCAAGCGGATTAACGCTTGGACGTTTAGCGACGGTTGTAGCTTCTTTACTGAAAGGAAAACATAAGCCGACGTATACTCCACATGTAAACTGCGGAGACAATGTCATCGTTATCAACGCTGACAAAATCAAATTAACCGGTAATAAGTGGCAGGATAAGCTTTACCGCAATCACTCTGAATACAACGGCGGTCTTCGGACGCTTACGGCAGAAACGGTAATGACCAAATATCCTACAAGAATGGTAGAACATGCGATTTACGGCATGTTGCCACATACAAAGTTGGGAAATCAAATGAGAAAACAACTTTATGTGTATGCTTCTAGTACGCATCCGCATGCGGCTCAAAAACCGGTAGAATTCGTAGTGAAGGCATAAGGGGAGGAAACGATTAAATGGCAAAGAAATTAGTTCAATATTTAGGAACCGGTCGTCGTAAAAGTTCGGTTGCCCGCGTTTATTTACGTTCCGGCAAAGGAACCATTACGATCAACGGTCGTTCCTTTGAAGAGTATATTCCTTCAGCAGCAGTTCGTTTAGATGTACTACAACCACTTGAATTAACAGAAACAACAAATAAGTTTGACATTTTGGTTAACGTATTTGGTGGAGGTTTGACCGGTCAAGCCGGTGCGATCCGTTTGGGGATTGCCCGTGCTTTAATGGAAGTGAATCCGGATTACCGAGCAACTTTAAAGCCGGCTGGTCTTATCACACGCGATCCGCGTGCTAAAGAACGTAAGAAATACGGTTTGAAAAAAGCACGTCGCGCTCCTCAATTCTCAAAACGTTAATCTTGCGAATTGGAAATTGTATAAAAAGAAAAAGACCAAAGGACTTCTCACCCTTTGGTTTTTCTTTTTTATTTTTATCAAATAGAAAGAAAAGGTGAATAGAAATGACAATAATCGATTGTATCGGCAATACTCCTTTGGTAGAATTAAAACAGACAACGGCCCATCTGCCTTGTCGAATCCTTGCAAAATTGGAATATTTTAATCCGGCCGGATCCATTAAAGATCGCGTTGCGTTGGCTATGATTGAGGCATTGGAAAAGGAAAATCGCTTGAAAACCGGTTCGACCATTATCGAACCGACCAGCGGCAATACGGGCATCGGGCTTGCGTTGGTTGGAGCCTATAAAGGCTATCGGGTCATCATTACCATGCCGGATACCATGTCTTTAGAACGCCGATTGCTGATTGAATCGTATGGTGGAGAAGTGATTTTAACAGATGGCAAACTGGGGATGAAAGGAGCCATCGAAGAAGCCCGAAGATTACAAAAAGAAATTCCCGGATCTGTTATTTGCGATCAGTTTTCCAATCCGGCAAACGTAGCGGTTCATTATCGTTCGACCGGCCCGGAAATTTGGCAACAATCCGGCAAAAAAGTCGATCTGTTGATTTCAGGGGTCGGTACCGGTGGCACGATTAGCGGCGTCGGCCGATATTTGAAACAAATGAATCCCGATCTTGAAGTGATTGCCGTTGAGCCGGCTTCTTCTCCGGTTCTTTCTAAAGGAATTTCGGGATCCCACCGAATTCAAGGTATCGGAGCGGGTTTTGTTCCAAGTATTTTAGATTTATCTGTTTATCAGGAAGTGATAACGATTCGTGATGAAGAAGCCTTGGAACATCAGAAAATATTATCCCGAAAACAAGGCGTGTTTGTCGGTATTTCTTCCGGTGCCGTTTATGCGGCGGCTTTACAAGTTGCCGCTCGAAAAGAAAATGTCGGTAAAACGATTGTTGTGATTTTTCCGGATACCGGCAGTCGTTATTTAAGTTAAATAAAATTTAGGGAATCTATTTTTGTTCTAAATAGATTTGTGGTATAATAAAAAAGCCATGCAAGATAGAATGAAAAAAGAAAAAGGCCGATCTTATCGTTAAGATACCATTTGGGGATAAGGGCTAAAACAAAAGGAAACGGGTATATTCTTTTTCATCATTGCACAGATTAATAATATTGGTTAGACAAAACGATATAAGAGGTGAGTCATATGATTGCTAAAACCAGACAAATTACGGGTGTTGTATCGACAAACAGTTTGCCGACGATGCGTTACTTGGACCCGGAATACATTTATCTGGCTTTGACCAATACACGGTGTGCGACATCCGAATGCTACGTAAAAGTAGGCGATCGAGTTAAAGTCGGACAAGTAGTAGCCAAACGTTTCGGCGGTTTTTTTGAACAGCCGGTTCATTCGACGGTAAGCGGAGAAGTGGTTGGATTTGTGAAAAAATTTCATCGAAGCGGACGTTTGACGGAATTCATTCAAGTAAAAAACGATCATAAAGATGAATGGATTCATCCTGAGGTAGTGCGAAGCGAAGAAGAAATCGAAGCACTAACGTTGGAAGATTTTGCTCGGATTACCAAAGAATGTTCTTTGGTCGGTTTGGGGGGCAGTTCTTTTCCGACATACATCAAATTTCAAACCAAAGATCCGATCGATACCATTTTAATCAACGGAGTCGAATGCGAACCTTATATTTCATCGGATCATCGGATTATTTTAGAGCACTCAAGAAGAGTCGTTATGGGGACTCATTATGCCATGTTGGCTTTTAAGGCCAAAAAGGCGATGATCTGCATCAAAGAAAAATATCAGGATTTATACGATTGTCTTTCGACGGAATTGACTCGCTTTCCGGATTTCAATATTGAAGTGTGCCGCGTCGGAAACTACTATCCGCAAGGTTGGGAGATCGAAATGATTCATTCGGCATTGGGGATTCGGATTCCTTCCGGTGTATTGCCGGCTAAAAAAGGCATTATGGTGTTTAATGTTTCAACGATTGTCGGACTTTATCGGGCGATTAAACACAATGAACCGGTCATCAAGAGAAACTTTACGTTATCGGGAGACGGCATTTGCATTCCGCAAAACTTCCGTCTTAGAATCGGAACGTCGTTAAAAGAATTGATTGACATTTGCGGAGGATATAAGGGAGATGGAAACAAAGTATTAATCATGGGAGGCCCGATGATGGGGGCCAATTTGGTTCGTGATGATGCGGTCATCTCCAAAACGTGTACATCGGCGATTATTTTAAATGAAAAACCGATTCACGAAGAACCATGTATCCGCTGTGCTTCTTGTGTTTATTCTTGTCCGGCTTCGTTACAACCGGTTTCAATTATGCAGGCGGTTAAAAACAAAGATAAAGAAGCACTTAAAAAACTGAAGATCGATGCTTGTATTTTATGTGGAATGTGCTCTTATACCTGCACTTCTAAAATACATCTTACGGATTACTGTCGTAAGGCAAAGAAAATGGTATAAGGAGGAAGAGTATGAAATTAGTAGCACAAACAGCACCGTTTATTCGTAAACCGGTTTCGGTTCGGCGAATGATGGTTGATGTCTTAATTGCGCTTTTGCCGGTCGTTTTATTCGCTTGTATTCAAAACGGTTGGAATGGTATTTACGTTTTCTTAATTTCCATCGGAACCATGCTTATAACCGAATGGGTTGCTCATGCGCTGATTGCTTGGCCAAAAGGCATGAAAAGAAGGGAATTGTTTTCCAAAGAAGGATTTAAAAAGGTCGTGGATACGTTTACCGTCAACAATGTGACGGCTCCGCTTATTTCAGCCATTATTTTTGCGTTGTTGATGCCTTCTGGCAGCAACTGGTATATTGTATTCATCGGTGCTTTGTTCGGAATGTTGGTCGGAAAAATGATTTTCGGCGGCTTGGGCAGCAATATATTCAATCCGGCTGCCGTTTCAAGAATTTTCGTGGCAATCTGTTTCGGTGGACAACTCACGTATGACAAAGGCGGCGTGGATGTGGCTGCCGGCGGGACCCCGCTTGCTCTTTTAAGCGGACAGTACAACTTATCCAATATTGCCGGTGCGTTGGAACAATACAGTTTAACCGACTTATTTTTAGGACAAGTTCCGGGCAGTATGGGAGAAGTTTGTACGTTGTTGATTTTGGTCGGAGGACTTTATTTGTTCGTCCGTCGCTCGGCCGATTTAAGAGCGTCTTTATCTATGATTTTATCTTTTGCGGTTTTAACACTGACGGTCAGCCTGGTTACAGCCGGAATCGCCCATGTGAACGCAATGGATTTATTTTGGTATGAAATGCTTTCCGGCGGTTTGATTTTCGGGGCGGTATTTATGATAACCGATCCGGTTACATCGCCGACAACAAAATTCGGTCGAGTGGCATTTGGTGCTGCAGCCGGGGCTTTGACTGCGCTGATCCGTTATTGCGGGGCGTATCCGGAAGGCGTCGCTTTTTCGATTTTACTAGTCAACATGCTTGCTCCTACGATCGATCACTTGATGCGTGGAAAACCGAATACGTATACTTGGAAACAATTAACGGGCGTTGCGGTTGTGGCAGTGATTCTTTGTTTGATTGTCGGGTTTGCCGTTGCCGGTCAACTAGGAGGATTGTAAGATGAAAAAATATACTTTAACCGCACTAGTATTAATGTTGATTGCCGGTATCTGTGCCGCATTAATTGCTTCGGTCAATTTACTGACGGCTCCGATCATTGAAAAAAACAACGGTGATAAAACGGCTCAGTTATGCAAGGAAATTTTTCCCGACTACGATGCCTCCGCATCCTCTGTTGTTACGGAAGGCTTTTCATCGAATTATATTGTTGAAAAAATTATCGCCAATGATCGCTCTTCGACATTATTGGGCTATATTTACACGGTGGAAGGATCCAATTCTTACGGACAAATTTCGCTTTTGGTGGGAATTCATAAAGACTATCGTTTGGCAGGTATTCGCATGATTACCAATGGTCAATCTTATAGCAATGAAACGGAAACCCATTTGAATACGCAGTATCATCCGGATATGACATTAGACGATGTCCTTAACTTGGATTTGACCGATACGGATGTAACGGCCGGTGCAACGTTCGCATCGAAATTGATTCAATCGTTGGTGTCTGCGGCATTCCAAGATGCAACCGGACAAATTGTTGAAGAACCGACCGAAGAAGAACTCATTGCCGAATTAAGTGTCGAATTGTTTCCTACGTACGATCCGGCAACCTCGACTAAAACAACCGAAGGATTGCCGTCTACTTTATTGCAGAAAATAACTGTTAGAAATGCTTCATCAACCGTACTGGGTTATTTATATGTAGCTGAAGGATCGAATAATTACGGTAGCATCAAACTGTTGATCGGTATCAACAGTGACGAAGTTTTACAAGGTGTTCGGTTTATTAACAACGGTCAATCCTTTGCTGATAAAGCCGAAACCCATTTAAACAGTCAATATCATAGCGGTATGACTTATCAACAGGTAACGGATTTAGATTTATCGGATAAAAATACGGATGTAACGGCCGGTGCGACTTATTCGGCTCGGTTGATTCAGCGTCTTGTTTTGACTGCTTTTGAAGATGCAACCGGACAGATTTCCGAAGAACCGACTGAGGATGAAAAGATAGAAGAATTAAGTAAAGAGATTTTCGCATCGTACGATAAGACGACTTCGTCTGTTCAAACAACGGATTTAACCGAAGGATTAACACGGAAAATCACGGTAAGAAACGCATCTTCTATGTTATTGGGCTATTTGTATGTGGCCGAAGGAGAAAATCGTTTCGGACCCATTCAGTTATTGATCGGTATCCAGCAAAACGGGACATTACAGGGTGTTCGTTTTATCAACAATGGGCAATCCTTTGCTGATAAAACCGAAACCCATTTAAACAGTCAATACCAAACGGGAATGACGTATGAAGATATCCTTAATCTGGATTTGTCAGATAAAAATACGGATGTGACCGCGGGAGCAACCTATGCCGCTCGGTTGATTCAATCCCTTGTCATCAAGGCATTCGGCGATGCCAAAAATCAGCCGACGGAAGCCTTGATTGACGAATTGAGCAAAGAATTGTTTTACGCTTATAACCAATCGACTTCGACCGTACAAACGACGGGGTTAACCGAAGGATTGTCGCAAAAAACGACTGTTAACAATTCTTCTTCCACGTTATTGGGCTATTTATATGTAGCCGAAGGCCAAAATCGGTATGGTACGATTCAATTATTGATTGGAATCAATCAAGATGGAACATTGCAGGGGGTACGATTTATTAACAACGGTCAATCGTTTGGGGATAAAGCCGAAACCCATTTGAACACACAATATAAAAAAGGCATGACGTACGAACAAATTCAAAATTTGGATTTATCGGATAAAAATACGGATGTAACCGCCGGGGCTACGTATTCGGCCCGGTTGATTCAGGAACTGGTTTTAAAGGCTTTTGATCATCTTAGAGGAGGTATGTAGCAATGGAGCAAACAGTAAAAAAACAAAAATCTAAGAATTTAAAAGTTTTTTTAGCGGGAATCATCAATGAAAATCCGGTTTTAGTCGGTCTTTTGGGTATGTGTCCGACGCTTGCAACCACCAAATCCTTGGAGTCGGCGTTCGGTATGGGAATTTTGGTTATTTTGACTTTGGTCGGTTCCAATGTGTTGATTTCGTTGTTGCGCAAGATCATTCCAGCCGAGGTGAAAATTCCTTGTTACATCGTAATTATTGCTACCTTTGTAACCATTATCAAAATGCTCTCAGAAGCTTTTTTACCGGAATTGTACGAAAGTTTGGGTGTATTTATTTCGTTAATCGTTGTCAACTGTATTATCTTAGGTAGAGCCGAAGCTTTCGCTTCTAAAAACGGACCGCTTGCTTCTTTGTTAGACGGTTTGGGAATGGGTATCGGGTTTACCATGGCGCTTTGTATCATGGGTATTATCCGAGAATTACTCGGTACCGGCGGATTGTCGTTTGGTGTTTACTTCACTTTTTTACCGCATGTATCATGGACACCGCTTGCCGATTATGCCATTAAATTGTTTGTTCTTCCGGCTGGTGGATTTTTGACTCTTGCGTTGATTTTGGCGGTTATGGCTTTTTATAAGAACCGCAAGGAAGATAAGAAACTGGCGCTTCAAAAAGCAAAAATCGAAGAATTAAAAGCAAAAAAAGCGTTGGAAATGGCTGCTAAAAAACAACAGGAGGTAAAATAAGATGGTTTGGAATATGATTGTTGCTTTTTTTCTGGCAATCGCCAATGCGATGCTGATTAATAACGTTACACTGTCGCGCTTTTACGGGGTTTGTCCGTTTTTGGGTGTGTCCAAAAAAACGTCTTCCGCTTTGGGAATGGGCATCGCCGTTACGTTTGTAATCGTCTTGGCTGCCGCGATTTGTTGGCCGATTTACCAATTGTTAAGTGTGTGTGGGATTGCCTACATGGATACGATTACCTATATTTTGGTTATTGCTTCTATTGTGCAATTGGTGGAAATGTTTATTAAAAAATTTTCCCCGTCGCTTTATAAGGCACTGGGCGTTTATCTGCCTTTGATTACGACCAATTGTGCCGTGCTGGGGGTGGCACAGGGAAATTCTTCTCAAGGATTGTCGTTTGGGGCTTCTATGGCCGAAGCCATCGGAACAGGTCTTGGTTTTGCGCTGGTGATTTATATTTTCTCCTGTATTCGTTATCGGTTGGATGCAGCCAATACACCAAGAGCCTTTAAAGGTATTCCGATTGCTTTAGCAACCGCTGCTTTAATGAGTTTGGCGTTTTTAGGCTTAACGGGAATGATCGGATAATATGGAACCTTATCTTACGCTTGCGATCGTTTTGTTGGTGCTTTTGGTGGTTTTGTTTGTTGTTACGTATGTGTTAAATAAAAGAACACCGGTACCAAAAGGATGCGAAAAACTGGATATAACCGACGAATTTTGTATGCAATGCAATCAAAAAGAATGTCGGATCCATGAAAAATTAATGTTGGAGAAAATAAAAGAAGATTTGGAACAAACCCAAAAGGAGGAATCCTAAGTATGGAAATAATTATTGCTGTTGCTATTTTGGCCGGACTGGGTGTTTTGCTTGGTTTCGGTTTGGCCGTTGCCGCCAAAGTTCTTTATGTCAAACCGGACACTCGTGTAGAAGATATATCGGCGATTTTACCGAATGCCAACTGCGGCGCTTGTGGTTATCCGGGATGTGCGGGTTATGCTGAGGCTATTGTCAGTCAAACGGCTGAAAGTCTTAATTTATGTAAACCGGGATTAAAATCGGGTGTACCCGAAAAAATCCGCCACTATTTGGATGAACACCCCAACGAAGACGGAACGGTTAATCCCATTAAATTAAAATAAAAAAGAATACTTTTATTTTCAATGCTTTATGGTATAATAAATAAAAGGTTCGGTGATAATGGAATGCTTAAAAAATTGAAAGATCACTATGTCAATATCTGCATTGCCTTGATGTATGCCGTGATTGCTTGTTTGGTTTACGGCATATGGTCTTACTCGGCATGGGAACGTTGGTATGTGACGTTTATCATTGTCGTAGCCATTGTTGTGGTCAGTGCCGCGATTGCTTATTTTTGGATCAAATCCGAAGATCAGGCAAAAACGGTCAACAATGAAATAGAAAACTCAAAAGAAGAGGATCAGTAATTAAATGATTCGGTTAAGAGATTCGGTGGATGGTGCGAACCGAACAAGAACAGTTAATGAATCTACCTCGGATGAGGAACGCTTTTCCGCGTTAAAAGAAAAAAGTGCCGTAAGAAATTACGGAATTAAGGTGGTACCACGGGAAAACTCGTCCTTAGATTGATTTCTAAGGACGTTTTTATTTGGAGGAGATAGAAATGTTAGATTTAAAATTCGTAAGAGAAAATCCGGAATTGGTAAAAGAAAATATTATTAAAAAATTTCAAAACGAGAAGTTGGTTTTGGTGGATGAGGTACTTGTTCTTGATAAAGCCATCCGTGCATTGAAACAGGAAACGGAAGTATTGCGGGCAAAAAGAAACCAAGACAGTCAGAAAATCGGACAGTTGATGAGAGAAAAGCAAATCGAAGAAGCTACAAAAATGAGACAAGAAGTATCTTCGATCAATGAACGGATAACGGTTATAGAAAAAGAACTGGCTGAAAAAGAACAGGAATTGAAGAAAAGAATGATGGTTATTCCCAATATCATCGATCCATCGGTTCCAATCGGTAAAGATGACAGTCAAAATGTGGAAGTCGAACGGTTTTTAGAACCCAGAACGTTTGATTTTGATATTCCGTATCATTTAGACATTATCGAACGGTTGGGTGGAATCGATTTGGATGCGGCCCGCCGCGTTGCCGGAAACGGTTTTTATTATTTGTTGGGGGATATCGCCAGACTGCACTCGGCTGTTTTAAGTTATGCACGGGATTTTATGATTAACAAAGGTTTTACTTATTGCATCCCGCCTTATATGATTCGCTCGAATGTGGTAACCGGAGTTATGTCTTTTGCTGAGATGGATTCGATGATGTATAAAATCGAAGGCGAAGATTTGTTTTTGATCGGAACATCCGAGCATTCGATGATCGGCCGTTTTATTGATACCATTCAGCCTAAAGAACAACTTCCGTATACGCTTACGTCGTATTCTCCTTGTTTTAGAAAAGAAAAAGGAGCCCACGGAATTGAGGAGAGGGGAATTTACCGCATTCATCAATTTGAAAAACAGGAAATGATCGTAGTTTGCGAACCCGAAGATTCCATGGAATGGTTTAAGAAACTGTATACTTATACCGTGGAACTATTCGTTTCGATGGGAATCCCATGCCGTACTTTGGAATGTTGCAGCGGGGATTTGGCCGATTTGAAAGTAAAGAGTATTGATGTGGAAGCATGGTCTCCACGTCAAAAGAAATATTTTGAAGTAGGTAGTTGTTCTAATTTAGGCGATGCACAAGCCCGTCGTTTGGGAATTCGGATCAAAGGCGAAAAGTCCAATTACTTTGCTCATACTTTAAACAATACGGTTGTGGCTCCTCCACGGATGTTGATTGCACTTTTGGAAAATCATTTACATGAAGACGGTTGTGTTGATCTTCCGGAAGTATTATGGCCTTACATGGGTGGCATTCAAGTGTTAAAACCAAAAAAATAAAACTCCAGCAAATGATGAGGTTCCGTAACGAAGGTTTTGAAAACAAGTGGTGAAGACAATCGGTGCGGTATATTGCAGAAAATCTAAAACTGAATTTGGAGGAAACTGCAATGAAATCATTGTTTGAACAAATGGGCGGAACTTACACGTTGCAAGGCGACTATTATTTGCCCAATCTCACTCTGCCCATTGAAGAAAATAAGCCTATAGGTATATGGGGACAGCGGCATTTGCGGTATCTCAAACAGCATCGTAAAGTCCTCTATACGAATCTGCTCACAAGCGGTAAACTGAGAAGCTATCTTGCGGATATTGACGAACAGGCTGAAACTATGTTTTTTCGGCTGGTAGAGCAAATGGCCCGACGCAACGGTGTTACAGAATCCCTCAAGGCGATCGATCAAATGGCATGGGTACAAAAGATGAATAACATCCGAAATGCCGCACGGGAGATTGTCTATGCGGAATTGATCTATAGATAACATTTCTATTTTTGGAAAAGCTGCTGTCAAGCGACGGCAGCTTTTCTTTTTAGGTAGTTTAAAATTGTTTCTTCAACAGATAAAAGCAGGCGGAATGATGCAGATGTTGCAGAAAATGATAGGTTTATGTTATAATAGCGGTAGTCTTCTGAAAGGAGAACGATAGAGCAATGGCACTACATGCACTGCTGCGAACCATGCGCAAGAAAGCGCTTTTATCCCAAGAGGATTTTGCAAAAGAACTCCATGTGTCGGTGGGAACCATTAACCGGTGGGAAAATGGAAAAACCAAGCCCAATATTACAGCAATGAAGAAAATCAAAGCATTTTGCGAGGGAAAGGCGATTCCTTTTGAAGAAATCGAATCAGAATGGATGAGAGAGAAGGAGTAACAACAATGGCGGATATTAAGACAAATCAGGAGCGGGACGAGCTGTTCCGCCGTATCTATAAAATTGCAACTGATCTGGTTCATGCTGGCCATGTGGCGGAATGGGATTTTAAGTCCTATGTGCTGGGGACGATGTTCTACCGCTATATTTCGGAGAACTTCGCCGCCTATGTCAACGAGGGAGAACACGCCGCCGGGAATCATGACTTTGATTATGCCAGGATATCGGATGAAGACGCCGAGCCTGCCCGTGAGGGATTGGTGCAGGAAAAGGGCTTTTTCATCCTGCCCAGCGAGCTGTTTTGCAATGTCCGCGCCCGTGCGGATCAGGACGAAAACCTGAACGAAACGCTGGAGCGCGTTTTTGCCCATATTGAGAGCAGCGCCGCCAGCGGCGATGCGGAAAATGACTTTGCCGGGCTGTTCGACGACTTCGACGTGAACAGCAAATCCATTGGAGAAACGGTGGCCAAGCGAAACAAGGTGTTGGCCGAACTGCTGGACGGGGTGGCGCAGATGCCGCTTTTCGATACAGAAGGTATCAACCCCGATCTGTTCGGCGACGCCTACGAATACCTGATGAGCATGTACGCCGCCAACGCGGGCAAGAAAGGCGGCCAGTATTTTACTCCGGCGGATGTTTCCGAACTACTGGCCCGGCTGGGCACCATCGGGAAAACAAGGGTCAACAAGGTCTATGACCCCGCCTGCGGCTCCGGTTCGCTGCTGCTGAAGGTGGAAAAGGTGCTGGGCAAGGACAACATCGAGCGGGGATTTTTCGGGCAGGAGATTGACCTGACCACCTACAACCTCTGCCGCATCAATATGTTCCTGCACAACATTGAGTTTGACAAATTCAACATCGTGCGGGAGGATACGCTGATCTCCCCGCAGCATTGGGACGACCAGCCCTTTGAGCTGATTGTATCCAATCCGCCTTTTTCCGTGCCGTGGGAGGGGGATAAAAACCCACTGCTCATCAACGACCCCCGTTTCTCCCCCGCCGGGGTGCTGGCCCCCGCCTCCAAGGGCGATATGGCGTTTATTATGCACAGCCTTGCGTGGCTGGCGAATAACGGTGCGGCGGCGATTGTCTGCTTTCCCGGCATTATGTACCGGGGCGGCGCAGAGCAGAAAATCCGCAAATATCTGGTAGACAACAACTACATTGACTCGATTATCCAATTGCCGTCCAACCTGTTCCTCAACGTCACCATCTCAGTGGATATTATGCTGCTGAAAAAGAGCAAGACGGACAACGCCATCCTGTTTGTGGACGCCTCCAAAGAATTTGTGAAGGTGACGAAGAATAACCGCCTGTCTGAGGAAAACATCCGGCGCATTGTTTCGGCGGTAGCTCAGCGGAAAGACGAGCAATATTTTTCCCGCCTGGTGCCCAATGAAGAGGTGGGCAGTAAACAGGACAACTATAACCTGTCTGTTTCCACCTATGTGGAGCAGGAGGACACCCGGGAAAAGATCGATATTGTGAAATTGAACGCCGAGATTGCGGAAATCGTAGCACGGGAGCAGGTGCTGCGGGAGGAGATTGATAAGATTATTAAGGAGATTGAGGGATAACCATGCGTGGTGATTGTGAATTAAGCTGCTTAAATGCTGTCAAGGATATGGTGTTTTGCAAGAATGGGCAACCTATGCAAAATCCATTTACACATAAAACATATTTAGATGTATCAACTGATGAGTTCAAGAAAGATAGAATCTGGCTTGTTAATTCTGATTGCCACAAATCCTACTTCGGTTTGCTAGAAAATGACCGTGAAGAATTTGAGAGTGTTTTAAAAGTGGCGCAACCGAATCCCGATGCCAGCCGTTTCCCCGATTTTATATTTGAAAATGGATTTATTGAGCATTTTCAGGTGACTTCATCTGCCGTAACAAAGAAAGGTGCTAAGCATACCAAAAAAGAAAATGAGTTTCGGCGCAAAGTGGATGCTGATACTGAAAAGCTAAAAGAAGAATGGAATGAAACGCCAAGTTTTGATGCGGTGCGCTCGAAGTCATGGGCATTTACGAACCCCACGCACTCTTATGAATTTTTAGTTGATTCTTTTAAGCATAACTGGGAACACCATATGGGAAGTTATGCAAAGTATACTGGCTCAAAACAGATTGGCATGTTTATGATTGAATACCCTGAATTTGCCTTGGCAATGTGTGAAAATGTCTACCAGGATTGGATAGATGGGATGTCACAGGGAGATATGCGAGAACAAGAAAAATTCAAGGAATATCGGCTCAGCCGGGATAAAAATCTACTACAATACATTTATCAATTCAAAGATGAAATACAATATGTGGTCTTTTTGAATCACATGAGAATTGAAGTAATTCGAGCTGAAAATATCCCACATCTTATCAAGCTGTTACCGTGGGATTATGTTATATATCCCCTCATGGTAAATACTGTGGCATCAGTATATAACATCAGTGTACCCGTAGACCCTAAGCAAGAAGGTGAAATAGATGACAAAACTTGAAAAAATGGTTCAAGAAATCTGCCCCAACGGAGTAAAATCCGTTGAATTAATAGAAGTATGTGACATAACGAAGGGAATTCAATTTAACAAAGCAGACATGAATAATCAAGGAAGTTATCCTGTTATCAACGGCGGTATTGGTCCTTCTGGATATATTGAGCAATATAATCAAGATGGTAATAAGATAACAATATCTCAAGGTGGGGCATCTGCTGGATTTGTTAATTGGATAACGACTAAATTTTGGGCAGGTGCACATTGCTATGTGCTTATTCCAAAAGATACTGTTTTAAACCGTTATCTTTATCATTTTGTAAAGTCAAAAGAATATAAGTTGCAGGAGTGCCAATACGGTGCTGGAATTCCCGCATTGGCAAAATCTACAGTTGAGAAACTATACATCCCTGTCCCCCCGCTGCCGGTGCAGCGTGAAATTGTCCGGATTCTGGACAATTTCACAGAGCTTACCGCAGAGCTTACCGCAGAGCTTACCGCAGAGCTTACCGCAAGGCGGAAGCAGTATGAGTATTATCGAGATTTACTCTTGACATTCAATGACGCAAACGCAACAATGTTTGACAGACAGACAAGGATAACTGACCTTTGCCGCGCTGTCAAGTGGTTTACGAGCGCAGAATATAAAAAGTTAGGCGATATTGTAACAATTTCAAGAGGCGTTCGTGTTGTGAGAAATCAGCTGAATACAGATGGCGCATACCCTGTTTTTCAGAACAGCATGGCACCATTGGGCTATTATGAAAAAAGCAACTGTCCAGCTAATACAACTTTCATTATTGCGGCAGGCGCAGCGGGCGAAATTGGATATAGCCCGGTTGATTTTTGGGCGGCTGATGATTGCTATTATCTTACTTGCCCGGAAAACTTAAATAGTCGCTATGTCTATTATGCGCTCATTTGTCAGCGTTCATATATTAATTCCAAAGTGCGCCGGGCAAGTGTTCCGCGTTTAGGGAGGTCTGTTATTGAGAATATCACAATTCCTATTCCATCGCTTGAAGAACAAGCCCGCATCGTTGCCATCCTCGACCGTTTTGACGCGCTGTGCAACGACCTCACCAGCGGCCTGCCCGCTGAAATTGAAGCCCGCAAAAAACAATACGAATATTATAGGGACAAGCTATTAACTTTTAAGGAGAAAACAAGCTGATGGGAAAAATCAGAAACAAGAAAAAATCAAAACAGAACATTGCTTCAAATCCGTCGCAATCTGTCAATATCAGCTTGCCGGAAAATATGAGTGCGGAAAAAATTCAACATATAATTGCAAATGCCATTATTGAAGCTGAGGAAATAAAAGAGAGCAAGAGGCAAGAATTAGAGGAACAGAAAAGATTAGAATGGCAAAAAAGTTTAGGATATCAGGATTTTTCACGAATTAAACATAAATTATGGCGCAATATCAGAGTCATTTTTAATAGAATTCGTATGGTTTTGACGCTGTTGTTTATCCGCAAGAAAAAACTTTCAGGCGACAGATTGTCTGTGGCTTTTTTGCAGGAACTTTTAACTGTGTTTTTCGGTATTTTACAGGCATTATCTTTTGTGTTTTCAATCGCTCTCATATTTGCTATATTTAACCCCGGATTTTTCACTATTAAATCGTTGGGTATCTTTGAAATAATTGGGTTCGTCTTTTTTGCATTGGTCTGTTTTCTGTTGTCCTGTATTTTCCGTATCATAAGACTGGAAGTTGATAAAATCAAAGACCGTAATTATCTTTTCGGTTTGTTTGCTTCTGTTACTTCTCTTGCTTCAATTATTATTGCAGTTATTGCTATTGTAAAGGGGGCTTAACCAATGCCGTATTTTAATATCGTAGCTCAGTCGAATGAAAGCACCGTTGTAACGGAATACAAGCCTCAGGCCAAACGCTCGGAGGCGTACCAGAGCGAGGCGGAGCTGGAGCGGGAGTTTATCCGCCTGCTGGGGGAACTGGGCTATGAATACCTTTCGATACATAAGGAAAAAGATTTGGCGGACAACCTGCGCCTTCAGTTGGAAGAGGTGAACGGCTACCGGTTTTCCGATGAGGAATGGGGACGTTTTTTCAGCGAGGTGCTGGCAAACCCCAAAAACGGCATCGTGGAAAAGACCCGGCTCATTCAGGAGGACTTTGTGCAGGTGCTCCGCCGGGATGACGGCAGCAGCAAAAACATCACGCTGTTTGATAAAAAGAACATCCACAACAACCGCTTGCAGGTCATCAACCAATACGTCGTTTCCAAAGAGGAGGGCGCGGCCCACGACAACCGCTATGATGTGACGGTTCTGGTCAACGGCCTGCCGATGGTACATATTGAACTCAAGCGGCGGGGTGTACCCATCCGGGAGGCGTTCAACCAGATCGACCGCTACCAGCGGGACAGCTTTTGGGCGGCTTCGGGCCTGTTTGAGTATGTGCAGATTTTTGTTGTGTCCAACGGCACAAATACCAAGTATTATTCCAACACCACCCGGTTTAACCACATCAAGGACGCCAATTCCCACAAGGTGAAAAAGGAGAAAACCAGCAACAGCTTTGAGTTTACTTCCTTTTGGGCGGATGCCGGCAACCGGATCATCCCTGACCTTGTGGACTTCACCAAGACCTTCTTCTGCAAGCACACCATTCTGAATATCTTAGCCCGCTACTGCGTGTTTACCTCGGAAAATATGCTGCTGGTGATGCGTCCCTATCAGATCGTCGCCACCGAACGCATTTTAAACCGTATTGAGATCGCCAACAACTATAAAAAGTTCGGCACGGTTGCGGGCGGCGGCTATATCTGGCACACCACGGGCAGCGGCAAAACGCTGACTTCCTTTAAGACGGCGCAGCTTGCCTCTAAGCTTGATTCTATCGACAAGGTGCTGTTTGTGGTAGACCGCAAGGATCTGGATTATCAAACCATGAAGGAGTACGACCGCTTCGAGAAAGGCGCGGCCAACAGCAACACCTCTACCGCCATCCTCAAGCGCCAGTTGGAGGACGATGGTGCAAAAATCATCATCACCACCATTCAGAAGCTGGCTACCTTCATCAAAAAGAATACCGGGCACGCGGTTTTTGACAAGCATGTGGTCATCATCTTTGACGAATGCCACCGCAGCCAGTTTGGCGATATGCACCTTGCCATTACCAAGTATTTCCGCAAGTATCACCTGTTCGGTTTTACCGGCACGCCGATCTTTGCCGTCAATGCCGGAGTCGGTAAAAAGCCAACTTTACGAACAACAGAGCAGGCGTTTGGCGACCAGCTGCATACCTACACCATTGTAGACGCCATCAATGACCGAAATGTGCTTCCATTCCGAGTGGACTACATCAAAACCATGGATATGGAGCCGGATATTGACGACAAAGAGGTTTGGGACATCGATCGGGAACGGGCATTTTCAGCGCCGGAGCGTATCCGTCTGGTGACCGACTATATCCTGACCCATTTTGACCAGAAAACTTATCGTGGCAGTAAGACCTATACCTTCAGTGTACTGCAAAATATTGCCGATGTGGCATCTGCCAGCGGCAAGGCCGCTATTGAGGAAATCAAGCAGAAGCAGAGGGTCAGCGGCTTCAATTCCATTTTTGCGGTTTCCTCTGTAGAGGCGGCAAAGCTGTATTATGCGGAATTCAAGCGCCAGATGGCGGAAACGCCGCAGCGGCGGCTCAAGGTTGCGCTGATTTACAGCTACGGCGCAAATGAGGCGGAAACGGACGGCATTCTGGACGAGGAAAACCCAGAGGACACGTCTGCCCTTGATGCGAACTCCCGTGATTTTCTGGAAAAAGCCATCCGGGATTACAACGAAATGTTCCATACCAATTATTCCACCGACGGGGACAAGTTTCAAAACTACTACAAAGATGTGTCCCTGCGGATGAAGAATAAGGAGCTGGATCTTCTCATTGTAGTCAATATGTTCCTGACCGGCTTTGACGCCACCACGCTCAACACGCTGTGGGTGGATAAAAACCTGAAGATGCACGGGTTGATTCAAGCCTATTCCCGCACCAATCGCATTCTGAACTCCATCAAAACCTTTGGCAATATTGTCTGTTTCCGTAATTTGCAAAAGCGCACCGACGACGCGATTTCTCTTTTTGGGGACAAAAACGCCGGCGGCATCGTGCTGATGCGCGGCTATAAGGATTACTATTTCGGTTATGAAGATGGGGATGGAAAATACCATCCCGGTTATGCCAACATGATTGAGGAACTAACCGAGAAGTTCCCGCTTACGGAGGAACGCATCATCGGGGAACAAAAACAGCGGGAATTTATTGTCCTGTTCGGCGCTATCCTTCGTATGCGCAACCTGCTGACCTCCTTTGATGATTTTGCAGGAAATGAAATCCTTTCCGAACGGGACTTGCAGGATTATCTCGGCAGGTATCAAGACCTTCGGGATGAATGGAAAAACCGCAGGCCTACAGGGGAAAAAGAGGATATTACCGACGATATTGTCTTTGAAATTGAGCTGATTAAACAGATCGAGATCAACATCGACTATATCCTGATGCTGGTCAAAAAGTATCACGACTCCCACTGCGACGACAAAGAAGTCTTGATTACCATCCGTAAGGCTGTGGACGCCAGCCCGGAGTTGCGCAGCAAAAAGGCGCTTATCGAAACCTTTATCGCCGGTATCAACGATGTAGACGATGTGATGCTGGAATGGCGGGCCTTTGTCGCAGAAGAAAAGGAGCGGCAGCTTTCCGCTATCATCCGAGAGGAAAATCTGAAAGATGCGGAAACGAGAAAGTTTATCGAAGCATCTTTTCGTGACGGCTCTGTTAAAACGAGCGGCACGGCCATTGACAAGCTTCTTCCCCCAATGTCTCGTTTTGGCGGCGGAAATCGTGCGGAAAAGAAACAAGGTGTGATTGACAAGCTAAAAGCATTTTTTGAGCGGTTTTTCGGGATTGGATGATCCTCAAGGGTTCAAGTGCAGCAAAAGCACCGTAACAGAACGGTGCTTTTGCCTACTTAGGCGCAAAATAATTATTATTCCCCTCTCTCGTCTAAGTTATTCATAACTTTACGGGAAAACTTGACAAATACTTGTTCTGCGATGTATAATAAAGCACTCTAAAAAGAGAGCGACAACTGAATATCATTCTTCACATTAGAGTGAGAGAGACGGCTTTCAGCCGGACAACGCTTGCGGTATGCTAAGAGAAAGTACCGCCGCTTCTGAAACTGCTTTGGACTGTCGGCAGTCGGAAAAGTGTAAAGGATAGTTTCGACTTTGAATTTCAAAGCCGGTTACATGAATGTGAAGCCACCACCGCAAGGGATAAGTCTATCCTGTTGCGGGAAGTCGGTACGCATTTGTGTGCCGGCTTTTTTTGTTGCCCGAAAGCCGGTTACAACTGAATGACCGGCTGGATGGGATATGATTTTGCCAAGACCTTTTGCGTGAGCAGAGAGAGCGAAACGACGCTGCGGTGAGACTCCGGGGCAGGAACAGAAAAACGACATTCAGGCAGACCGGCAAAAATAGGAGAGACAGTGTGTCCACAGGGATAACGAGCATCGGATTGTGGCCCCCACAATCCCAATCCGCACCCTAAAGGCGTGCGGACTGACTCAGGGCGTGCCGCCCTATGACCCTGCTAAAGAAGCTAAAACACAAGAATGGAGATGATATTTTTGAATAAAGAAAGCGATAAAAAAGTGCGTATCAAGGTACGCTTATCCGAAGAAGAAAATGAAAAACTAAAGCGCTGTGCAGCAGCGTGCGGGCTGTCTCAATCGGCATTGATCCGCCAGCTTTGCAAAGGCAAAACGCCCAAGCCACAACCCCAAAAAGAGTTTTGGGAACTGTTAAATGCCCTCTATGATGTTTACAACAGCTTTCAAGAATGTAGCAAATACGAGCCGTCTGCTTTGGAAATCTGCAAAGAAATCGAAGGTCTGATTCTCGATTTACAGGAGGTGGCATAATGGCAACCACCAGCCTTTGGCACATTGAGGGCAGACTGAAAGACCTGATTGCCTATGTAGAAAATCCTGAAAAAACAAGGACGGATAATCCTAACTTACAGCCGTTGTGGGATATATTTTCCTATGTCAGCCGCCCCGAAGCGACCGAACAGGGCGAATATGTTTCGGCTGTCAACTGCCTCAAAGAGATTGCCTTGCAGCAGATGATTTTAACGAAAAAGCAGTACGGCAAGGAAAACGGATATATCGCATGGCACGGTTATCAAAGCTTCAAGCCCGGCGAAGTCACACCCGAACAGGCGCACCAAATCGGCTTGCAGTTGGCAAAGGAAATGTGGGGAGATAAGTATCAAATCATCGTCACTACCCACCTTGATAAAGACCATCTGCACAATCATTTTTGCTTCAATTCGGTTTCCTTTTTAGACGGGAAGAAATATAACTATTCCAAATCAGAGCAGAGAAAACTCCGTGAGGTATCCGACCGGATCTGCCGGGAGCACGGATTGTCGGTTATCGAAAATCCGCATAAAGCGCCGTCAAGGCAGGTATGGCTGGATGAGAAAAGCGGCAAGCCGACAAGGTACAATGTTTACCGGGAAGATGTAAAAGAAGCCATCAATTTCAGCCGCCGCCCCTATTATATGGAGGAATATCTGCGGCGGAAAGGATATATTACCGACTTTACCGGCAGGCATTGGAAGATACGATTGCCGCAGTATGCGCATTTCACAAGGCTGGATACCCTTGACGAAAGATGGACGCCTGAACATATCCAAAGGACAATGGGCGCTTACGCTTCCTTTGGAAACCGAAGGGCGACAATCACCTATCCGCCTCAAATGCCGCAGAGCCTGCGGGACTGGTTCAAGCCGTTTCAAAAGACAAGCCACATCTACAGACTGTATCTGCACTACTGTTATTTATTAGGCGTTCTGCCAAAGAAAACCACCTACCGCCCCACAAGCCCCTATCTCAAGGAAGATTTGAAAAAGCTGGAGGAGCTGTCCGAACAGGTGCGGTATATGAGCAAATACGGCATTGAAACCTTTGACGATCTGTATGCGGATAGGGAGAGATTGCAGGGCGAAATGGATAAGCTGATCGCTTACCGCACCAAGCTGCAAAACAAAATCCGCCGGGCCTCACCAGCCGAAAAAGAAACGCTGCGGCAGGAAAAGTCAGGCGTTACGGAGAGGATAACGGAACTCAGGAAACAGTTGAAGCTGAACAAAGGCATTGAGGAACGGTCAATTAAAATACAGGAGAAAACCGATTTACTTTATGCCAACGAATACAGGGCGAAAGAAGCCGAACAGAACAGAAAACCACAGCGAAAGGAGCGTGACGCACGATGACAAACAGAGAAAGAGATTTGGAGGAAATCCTTGCAAGGTTAGAAAAACAGCGTCCTGAGATTGACAGGATTTTAAACCGTCCTGCTGTTATGGATACAAAAAGACCGGTCAAAAAGCTCTGCCGTATTCCGCCGGATATGGACTTTACGGTAAAAGACGGCAACACGGAATATGAGGTTTCCGGCCTGTTCAATTCTGACAGCGACGAATTTTTGCTTAACACCATCATCCGGAAACTCGGATACAGATTCAGACAGGAACGATAGAAGTTATCGCTTTAAAGCGTTGAATTAAGACTTCGGATATGGTATACTGCAATTACGCAATATACTGTATCCGATTGTCGGAAAGGAGTTACTTTGAACAACAGACAATCAGAACAGAACAAAATCACCGCCCTCTACTGCCGGTTAAGTCAAGATGACGGGCGTGAGGGCGAGAGCAACAGTATCGTCAACCAAAAGGCGCTGTTAAAGGAATATGCGAGAAAGCACGGCTTCAAACATCTGCAATTTTTCGTCGATGACGGCTATTCCGGGACGAGCTTCGACCGTCCGTCTTTCCGGGAAATGGAACAGTTGATTGAAAGCGGCAAGGTAGGAACGGTTATCGTCAAAGATATGTCCCGGCTTGGCAGAAACTATTTGCAGGTCGGGATGTACACCGATATTGTATTCCCCGAAAATGATGTGCGGTTTATCGCTGTCAACGACAATGTAGATTCCGCCGTACAAACGGAATTTGATATGACGCCGATCCGCAACTTCTGCAATGAACTCTATGCCAGAGATACCGCCAAGAAAATCAAATCCACCTTCCGAATGAAGGGCGAAAGCGGAAAGCACCTGACTACCAATCCGCCATTCGGATTCGTTAAGGATGCCGAAGACAAGGACAAGTGGCTGATTGACGAAGAAGCGGCGCAAACTGTGCGGTATATTTTCAAGCTGTGCTATGACGGGCTTGGGCCTACGCAGATTGCTAAGAAGCTGAAAGCGGAAAAAGTGCTGACTCCAACGGCGTACAAGGCACAGAAGGATGGAAAACTGCTTCCTGCCGAGCCGTACAAATGGGCACAGAAAACCGTTGCGGGGATTTTAGAGAAGCTGGAATATATCGGGCATACCGAAAACTTCAAGACGACCTCTAAGAATTACCGCAGCAAAAAGCGTGTGTGGAACGATAAGGAAAAACGCCGGATATTTGAGGATACCCACCCTGCTATTGTAGACAGGCATATCTTTGAGACGGTACAGGAAATCCGCAAACACAAACGCCGCCCGACCGCAACGGGAAAAATCAGTATCTTTTCGGGCAAAGTGTTCTGTGCGGACTGCGGGGCAAAGCTGCACTACTGCACGGCAAACGCTTTCAAAGCAAATCAGGACTTTTTCGTCTGTGCCAACTACCGCAGTAATACGGGAACATGCACGGGGCATTATATTCGGGCAGTTACCCTGAATCGGCTTGTGTTCCGGCACATTCAGAGCGTGTTGTCCTATATCCAGCAGTTTGAAGCGTCCTTTGTCAAAAAGGAAATGGAAAAAGCAAACGCAGAACGAAAATTATCCGTTGAAAAGGCAAAGGTAGACATTGTAACGCTCAAACGCCGGGATGAGGATTTGGATACGCTGTTCAAGCGAATCTATGAGGATATGGTGTCAGGCAGGCTGTCGGCGGAACGGTTTGACAAGCTTTCTTCCGAGTATGAAACGGAGCAGAAGGATGTCAAAGCAGCGATTCTTGATTTGCAGGAGCTGATCGACAGCGGCGAACAGGAACAGCACGACTTTCAGCAGTTTCTGAAGAATGTTCGCAAATACACCGATCCTGAGGAGCTTACGGCGGAAATCCTGAACGATCTGGTTGACAAAATCGTGGTACACGCTCCGGACAAGAGCAGCGGCCACAGAAAGCAGAAGATTGAGATTTACTACAAGGCTGCGGGCATTATCAATATAGCCGATGAGGACTGCGTTGCTCTCGACGGCAGGCTCGGTATGCAAAACCGAAAGAAGAAAACAGCCTGACAACGCAAAGCGGCGGCACAGCCCTCCGGCTGCACCGCCACCTTACATATTTCCTTCGTTATCGCACCTCGGCTAAAAGGCCAGAGTTTTTGGTTTTAAATGGATTCAGTGTTTATCGTAAGGGGGGTATAGGGGAGAGTATGATTTTATGACAACACTGATAATATTGTACTTTAACTCCTTTCTGTCTTTTTTAGACACTTATAGTATATAAAATAAATATCAAGCAAATATCAAAAAATCATGTGATTTTATGAAAGGATGACTAGAAATTATGTTTTTAGCAGAAACAACAACACCGATTGATTGGAAAGCATTATTGAATACCTTGGTGAATTGGTGTATGACAACCGGTCTTAAATTGGTACTTGGACTGATTGTTTTATTTATTGTATTTAAATTGACCAATATGCTGACAAAAAAGTTGTATAAACGCCTGCAACGAAAACAAGTGGATGAAACGATTGCCAGAGTGGGAACTTCAGCCATTCGGATCAGTATTAAGGTTCTTGTTTTTACCGTATTTGTCGCTTTTATCGGAATTGAAACGGCATCAATATCCGCATTGATTGCTTCTGTTGGTGTCGGCCTTTCTTTGGCATTACAAGGATCGTTATCCAATTTTGCCGGCGGATTGATTATTATCGTAATGCGTCCGTTTCGTATTGGCGATTATATTACAACTAACGGCGAATCGGGAACAGTCGAAGACATTCACATGTTTTATACAACATTGGTAACTTCGGATAATAAAGTGGTTTATGTTCCGAATGGGGAACTTGCCAATAATGTCATTGTCAATACGTCGGTTAAAGATACCAGACGGGTCGAAGTTATTATGTCGGTTGCTTATCAAACGGATATTGAGCAGGCAAAAAGGATTATTGCCGCTGTTTGTGAAGATAACGAAACGATTTTTAAAGATCCGATTCCGTATATTACCGTTGGTTCTTATGGGGATTCGGCCATGAATATGTTGGTTCGGGTTTGGTGTCAATCCAAAGATTATTGGCCGGTAACCCGTTATTTAACGGAACAAATCAAGATCGCTTTCGATCGAAACGGTATTGAAATTCCGTTTAACCAGTTGGAAGTTGCCATTAAAGAAAAAACAATAGAAGAAGAAAAACAGCTCCGATAAAAATCGGGGCTGTTAATAATTTTCAGGATAAATTTGATAATACGATTGCTGATGGGCACATACCGGACAAACTTTAGGAGCTTCTTTTCCATAATGGATTTGACCACAATTTCGACATTGCCATACGACTTCGCCTTCTTTGGCAAATACTTCATTGTTTTCAACATTGTGGATTAATGCCAAATAACGTTCTTCATGATGTTTTTCAATATCGGCAACCCCTTTAAATAATCTGGCAATTTGCGTAAAGCCTTCTTCTTCGGCCGTTTGAGCAAATTCCTTATACATTTTACTCCATTCAAAGTTTTCTCCGGATGCGGCCGTGTTCAAATTTTCTAACGTATTTGATAACAGACCTAATTGTTTGAACCATAATTTAGCATGTTGTAATTCGTTTTCGGCCGTATATCGAAATATTTCGGCAATCTGTTCATAACCGTCTTTTTTGGCTTGATCGGCAAAATATTTGTACTTGGCGTGTGCCTGAACTTCTCCTGTAAATGCCGTCATTAAATTTTTTTCTGTTTTTGAATCTTTTAATTGCATAAATGTCCTCCTCGTTACGTTTTATAGGTTCCCCACAATCCTCTTGTTTATGCAAAAAATATAAAAAAAGTAAAATAAGACTTGCATTTTTTTTATCTTATGCTATAATAATTTTGCATTTTAAAAGTGCCGCAGTAGTACAACGGTTAGTACCTATGCTTGCCATGCATATGATGACGGTTCGATTCCGTTCTGTGGCTCCAGTAAAAATGTAAAATTTAGGACGGTCAAATTCTAAATTTTAAATAGGAAATTAGGTTGATAGAACAAGATAATTTTGTCTTTTCCGTCAACCTTTTTTCTTTTCTGAAAATAACATTTTTCATATACGGAGCGACCCCTGAACGGTATCGAAATTATTCAAAGTTTTTGAGTGGGTTATATTTGAAATTGTTTTGCTTGATTTCTTCGTTGGTGAAATCAATATAGCGCTGGGTAATTTCCAGACGTTGATGCCCCATCAGTTCTTTAACAGAGTAAATATCGGCTCCGTTTCTAAGCAGTTGGGTTGCGTAAAGGTGTCTGAATCGATGGGAACTTAAGATGTCGATATTCAAATCGTTTTTAAGTTTATTCAGCATCGAAGAAACCGTCCCTTTATCCATGTGGAGATGCCCTTTGTGGGGGCTTTGGAACAGATAAGGATTGTCCGGATTGTTCTTGGCAATTAAAAGCAACAGAAGTTTTTCCAGCTTCTCGGCGAAGTAACAAAATCGCGGTTTTCCGGTTTTGGTAAAATCCAGATAAATCGATTTATTTTTGAAGTTGATATTTTGCGTTTTGATATGAACGACTTCATTTCTCCTGATGCCGGTTGTAAGCAGAATATAAATCATGACTTGGTGGGATAACTTCATCGAATCGATTTGATTTAGAATCTTTTTAACGGATTCGGCCGTAATGACTTCGATTTTCGCCGGTGTTTCTTTTAACTTCTGAAACTTAAATTCAGGCATGGTAATCAGTCCGGCCTCAGCCGTTCTTTTAAGCATCGCCGTAAGAATACCGATCCGTTTGTTGATCGTGATATTCTTATTTTTAGCAACCGTTTGGCTGTATCGAATATAACGATCGATAACGGCCTGGTTGATATGCTTGGATTCATATACTCCGTAGGCATTGAAGAAGTTGATCATATCTTCCAGATGATCTCGATACATGCGGATCGTATCCGGTCGGACTTTACTTTCTTGAATTTGTATATAAAGTTTCAGAAGGGCATTAAGTTCCATCGATTTGAATTCTTGGTTTTTTTGGACAAACAGACTAAATACGTCTTCTAATGAAATAGTGGTTTTAAAATTAGATTGCATAAGGATACCTCTTTCTTTATTTGACTTGTAAATTAAAGTATACTTATCCAATGTCTATAATTTTTAAACATGTTTCTATTATATGAACTTTTTGCGAAAATTAATTAAATATTCTGTTTTATCCTATTGGTAACTACTGATAGGATTTTTTATTTATTTTAAAAGATCATCGTAGGAACACTTTAAAACAATTGTTAACTTTTCCAAAGTGTGCAATTTTGGTTCTTTTATTCCCTGCTCATAATTTGCAACAGTAGTCTTTGTTAATCCAAGTAAATCTGCCAGTTGCTGCTGTGTGTAATTAGAATTTTTTCGTATGACCTTTAAATTCTCCTTAAAATTCATAAAATACCCCCTATATAACCAAAAGTTGTATAATCGTCGTTGACAAATACAACCAAAAGTGGTATTTTTAAAACAGGTATAACTAATAGTTGTACTCATTGTCAACAAAAAATGAGAAAAGCGCTACTTTTCCAAAGTGTGAATATTTAATTAAACTTCGACACTTTGATTATAACACACTCAAGGAGGAAATATAAGTACGCCGGTATCTTTTTTTGTTGGAGAGGAATTAAAATTCCTATCAGAAGAATCAGGGCACTTATCGATCCTTATAGCGCAAACCAATAAGTGCCTTGATCACAATTATCGGGCACTTAAAATATGGATCTAAAACAATGATTTTAATATTAAAAGTGTCCGGTAACAAACCGGATTTTTTTGTTCTAAGGGCCTGTGGTTGCCCGACCGAACGGCCCTTAGACAGAAAGGAGATCTATGAAGTATATTAGCGTTATATTCAAAATTATCATTACAATCAGTTTGATTCTGTCCGGTCTGGTGGTACTTACCGCTTGGCGACTGAATGGGATCCAGATTTTCGGCCTGGAGATCTCAGCTGAACAAGTTAATATGTTTGTCGATTCATCCGGCACGTATTTATATCTGATCTTTGTGGCATTGGTCATTTTGATCGTATGGGGAATATGGATCGGAAAAAGGGCGATCCGGAAAGAATAGTAAGGAAAATCGAAAATGAAAAGAAAACAGTATTCAACCTATAACAATCCAAAGTCTGATGAGCTAAATAAAAAACCGGTCAAAAAAGGCTCAGTCATTGTATCGAACTTATCAAACTATGAAAAACTTCCTAAATTTGTAACGGATCATAAAAGAGAGTCTGTTGTAGTATTGAAAGATAGAAACGACGAACTGGGTGTTGTTTATCTGCACGGCAAAAATGATGAGAATGGAAGATCCAGAAAGAAGAAAAAAGAGGCCGGCATCTGGGAAGAAGTCGAGAAGAACGGCCAAGCGGTCTATGTGGATCTAGACATCCGGATCACGGATGCCGGTGGAAATCCTATTAAACAGGGAAAGATCTTCCGAAACACAGGAGTTATGCTGGATGAGAAGAATCTGGAAAAGGTGGAAAACCACATTTTAAAACCAGGTAAAAGAAATCATTCTATAAGAAAGATAGTTAAAGAAAATAAAAATATTGTTTCTAAAAAGAAAAAAGGCTAACAAAGTAGCCCTAAATGGGTTTTTTCAGCACCGTATGTCGGCATCCGGTATTTCTTCCTGCACCCTAACGTGCTATCATTCTAGCACAATGGAAGATAAAAGTCAACAAGTAGCCGGGAACACGATACAAGCAAATAAAAGTATTCGAGATAAAAAGAAAAAGGCTAACAAAGTAGCCTTTATGGATTTTTATTAGCTCGTATGTCAGCACTCGACAAATCCTAACGTGCTATCATTTTAGCACAATGAAAAATAAAAGTCAACAAATAGCCGGGAACATGATACAAGCAAATGAAAGTATCTGAGATAAAAAGAAAAAGGCTAACAAAGTAGCCTTTATGAGTTTTTAGTCGCCGTATGTCGCTCCCGTCCAAACTCTAACGTGCTATCATTTTAGCACAATGAAAAATAAAAGTCAACAAATAGCTAGGGACACGATCCAAACAAATAAAAGTATCCGAGATAAAAAGAAAAAAGGCTAACAAAGTAGCCTTAAATGATTTTTCAACCGTATATCGTTTCCACCAAATCTAGGACGGTATCATTCTAGCATAATGAAAAATAAAAGTCAACAAGCAGCAATCTTATGATTGCAAGCTTCTAATACCAATCAACTCTAAACTATTCCATCTTAATTGCCACAATCGGGTTGATTGGTACTAAAAGCTTACGAGCTTTAAAAAAATAAAAAAGGAAGGTAGTTAAGATGAAAACAAATTTTGAAGCATTAAAAGAATTAAAAGACTATGAAGCGGCTCAGATCCTCCATCTTTTATTCCTGCATGTTACCTCAATTATGGAAGCACAAAGGGCTGATGGACTCGATGCAATAGATCAACTCGAGAATGAATTTGAAATTATCACATCGTGGTTGAATCATCCTTTTGAAGAGAATAAAGGCTTTAAGTTTTACATATTCCAGATGCCGGCGATTACTCGATCCGATTATTTAAAACAATTTGAATATTTAGCCGGATCCAACAGCGATTATGGTAAGTATTTCAATGATGCAAAAGAATCGGATAATGAAGAAGATTACGTAGTCAAAAGATTATTGAACAATGCGATGTTGCTTCTGTTTCGAAAGTAATAGAAGACAAAGACAAAAGAACTATAAATAAGGGATGGTAGAAAGATGGAAAGTAAATTAAATGTCGTCATTAAAGAACCCGGAAAGGATCCGTTTATCAAAGGAATCGAAGCTGATCTAACGACGTACCAAGAAATTCTTGGCGGAATGATGGAAATGGTTCCCTTTGAGAAAGGACAAGTCTTACTTTGCAATGACGAAGGAAAGCTCAAAGGCCTGGAACCGAATTTGATCCTACCCAGCGGGGATATTATAGTCGGAACGGTAATCATCGTCGGAACGGATGAGGAAGAATTCCGAAGTTTGACGGATGAAGAAGCCAAAGAGGCTATCCTATGGCTTCAAATAATAGGAATTCGTCAAACGACAATCGACGATTTTTTGTGAGGAAACTAGCTCATGAAATTTAACACACTGAAAATCAGTAACCGGGATTATGCAGACATCGGGGACTTAAAAACATGCCTTTATAACCTATCACTGACCAATAAAAACGTCGATCGATCGACATTGGCAACGGTTATTTCGGTCATCGATTTTATCGCATCAAAATTTTCCGAGAAACAACCTAAAGAACAACTGGTCTATGTCGTTCAAATCAGTGATGGGATCTTTAACAAAGAAGTCAACCGAGTTCTTAAAGAAAATAAAAAAACAGTATCGAAAAAAGATGATTCAAACTTTGTAGTGGTGGATCAGGAAGCGTATGATGACGAACAGATCTTCTCGATGCGCCAAATCGATCAGTTAAAAGAGATCCAACGGATTCAAAATACCGAATTGAAGAAGATCTTCGAGGAAGCCGTTTCCAAAATCAAAATCAACGTTACGGAAACATCGGCTAGCACCTCAAAGAAGAAACCGTCAGCTTAATCGCTGATCGTTTCCATCATAGCATGATTTAAACACTTCCCTATCAATCGTGCTATGATGGAAGCTTTCATGCTTCACCCTTGTCCTGTGGTGCTACTTGAGGGTAGCACCACCCCTAAATTAAAAAAAGGAGTACGATCGAAATGGCCTACGTCAAACTGGTTAAATGCGCTCAAAACAAAAGCGATTGTTTTGCTTACTGCGAAAGAAAGTGTATCATTCTTACCGACACTGTTTTTTTGAATACAAACGGTACGGAAAGACCGTGTCCGTTTTATAAAAAAATGGCTATAAAAGAAAAAAGAAGACCAACAAATGATGGTCTTCCAGAATTTTTTTGAACCGTGTATCGTCATCGACAAATTCTAACGTGCTTTCATTTTAGCACAATAGGAGATATGAGTCAATAAGCAGCAATCTTTCATGATTGTAACCTTTAAAAAATGAGAAAGGAGGAGCGAAGAATGATCGATTTGATCTACAATAAGAAATTTTGTTTAAATAAATATCAGCCGAGCATTCGCTTTAACGGTATTCAGTTGGAAACATTCTTTGCTCCGGCCGAAAAAGGAAGAGGCGCCGAATCCTTTGTTAAACTGTTTCAAGTTCTGGCGGATTTCAATAAGAAAAAATCCAGTTCCGGAAAGGCATTCTTTATATCCCGAAAACGAATCAAAGAAATCTTGAATACAAAGCAGGTAGGAAATAAGATAACAGGGTATGGAAATACGTATTGTGATCGAACCTTCCAACGCATGGAAAGCTGGTTAGCCGAGCTTGAAATCATCACGATCGAACGGAATACGAAGGCAGAAATCATCGCTTCGGATGAGGAAAAACACAGAAGGGAACTGAAAATCAATCAAGAACTTTTAGATCGGCTGTTGAGCGTTTATGATCCGGAGGATCCGTTCTTAAAGGATCATGCATATACGGTGGCTTTAAAACAGGTCATGAAGCTTGTCAATGACAAGAAGATCCCGCAAGGATCCGAAGGAGAGATCGTTATCAAAAAAGCCGGATTATATTTATCCCGCTTAAAGAAAATCATTTTAAAACGGCCCATGAGCGACGTTGGGCATGCAAAGGAGAAATACTTAGAATACGAACGATTGGGCTTGTCTAAGGGCAAATATCGAAATGAAAACGAGATGTTTGTTTATTATATCTATCATATGACAGGCCGCTATTATGACGTCAGCAAATTTTTTGAAAAGAACATACCAACCTATTTACAAGACATTCAGAAGGTAACAGATGATGCTTATTTGCCGAATGTGGTACCGATACTGAAGCGAAAGGATTTAGAAGCAATATCAACGGCAGGATTGAAAGAAAAAGGTAACTTGATCCGGTCCAGATATGGCTATATCGTGCCTCCGGAGCTCTTAAGACAAGCGAAAGAGGCTTGCATCAGTTATGACAATTCCTCTCATATCATCAGAGGGCATGACATCCTTGCGGAAATGGGAAAAGTGGTAAACAAGGTTGAATAATAGGCGAAGTAAAATAGGTAAATGGTTGGTAAAAATAAAAAAAATTGAGGTATAGCATACCTCTTTTTGTGCTTGTCTTGAAAAGAAGGTCCGGAAGGATCTTCTTTTTTTTATCGATCAATTCAAAATATGTCCACTATTTCAAATGAAAATGTCCGATAATAAAAAAATATGTCTGCTTTTAAAAAAAATATGTCCGGTCGATCATCTATAATATATATAGATTAGAAATAATGTATATGTAAAAAAGAATTAGAAAGCTTTTCTTTGTGGTTTTTCCGGTCGATACGCTCTTTCCAAACCGGAGGGGATAATACCCGCCTGTTCCAGTCGGGTTAATAGAGTCTATCTGACGTCAAGCATCCGGCTTGACTACTTGAACATTTGGTTCATAAATTCTATTTTTTTATCTATAATAATACCCGGCCGCCCGCTTTCCTTGTTTGAAAGGACTTTCTTATCCGCATATCAGCGATCGAGAAGAGACTTTACGGACTAATATAAGTCGATGCTTGAAAAGAAGATAACTATTATTGGCAAAAAGGAGCAACCATTTTTTCTTTATTGTTGAGATAAATTATAGAGATTAATCATATTTTTCTCAATATAGGGCAAATATTGAAGAACGGCAATAACTTTGATATAATATAATATATATAAATTGTGGGTGAAAATATGAACATTGAGGTTATTGATTTGTTTTGTGGTGCAGGTGGATTAACTTGCGGATTAAGAAAAAGTGGGTTAAATGTAAAAGCAGGATTTGATATAGACGGAATTTGCAAATACCCTTATGAAGTAAATAATCATGCCAAATTTATATGCAAAGACATAAGAAATGTTACACCTCAAGAGGTAAAAGAATTATATTCTAATAATTCAATTAAAGTTTTGGCAGGATGTGCGCCTTGTCAGCCTTTTTCTCAGATGACAAAAAAGTATAAAAACAGTCAATCAAAAGATGAAAAATATAATTTATTATTAGAGTTTGGAAGACTTGTTAAGGGGATACTTCCAGATATAATATCTATGGAAAATGTGCCCGAAATTAGAAAAACCTCAATTTTTAAAGAGTTTCTTGATATACTTGAAACAAACGGCTATAAAGTTGATTACAAAGTAGTATATTGCCCGGATTATGGTATCCCTCAAAATAGAAGAAGATTTGTATTATTAGCTGCTAAAGAACAAATATCATTAATAGCAAAAACTCATTCAAAAGAAAATTATAGAACTGTAAGAGATACGATTTCAAACTTACCACCTATAGGAAATGGAGAAATATGTCCAACCGATATTTTACACCAAACAGCAAAGTTGTCCGATATAAATTTAAAAAGAATAAGGTCTTCTAAACCTGGTGGAACTTGGTATGATTGGCCCGAAGAATTGAGATGTAATTGTCATAAAAAAGAAAGTGGTAAAACATATGCTTCAGTATATGGTCGCATGGAATGGGACAAAATTGCACCAACAATGACTACTCAGTTTTATTGTTATGGTACTGGTAGATATGGTCATCCAGAACAAGATAGAGCGTTAACTTTGAGAGAGGGTGCTCTGATCCAGACTTTTCCCATTGAATACCAATTTGTTGATCCCAATAAAGCTTTTACTTTAAAAGAAGTGGCAAGAGAAATAGGAAATGCAGTACCCGTTAGATTGGGAGAAATAATAGGCGAGAGTATAAAAAAATATTTAGGAGAATAAAAATATGATTGACAAAGTACAATTTCAAATGTCATTAGGTGCGGTAAAACATTTTGGAAAAAATTTATATACATCAAACCCTCCTGCGATTGCTGAATTAATAGCGAATGCATGGGATGCTTATGCAAAGAAGTGTCAAATAGTTATTCAAAATAATTCAATGGTAATTATTGATGACGGAATAGGCATGACTGATGAAGAGTTGACAGAACGGTATGCTAAATCTGGATTTGAAAAAGACGAAAATGTTAGAAAACCAGATGATATGGAAAAACGTCCTTATATGGGAAGAAAGGGGATCGGTAAATTTTCTGCGTTTAGTCTTTCAGACTCGTACACGATTTTAACTAAAAGCATAGAAGATAAAAATTGGAAAAAAATGACATTGTCTTATGAAGAACTATACTGTGATAAAAACACCTATGATGTTCAAGTTGATCATATTGATGACCCTACTATTTTATTGGAGCGAACCTTAATTACTCCAGAAATTCCTACTCTATCGGGAACTATTATTATATTGTCAGATTTAAAAAGAAACATAAATTCTAAAACAAAAAAATCGTTATATGATTTAATAGCAAAGCGGTTTTCTTCTTCTTATTTTGATGGGAAGTATCAATTTGAACTTGTTTTTAATTATGAAGATATAACAAATGTATCTTTAAAAAAACATTTTTTCTATCCAAAAGTGGAAAGTGTCTATTTTTTTGGCAAAGAGAAAAAAGATCTTAGACTACTATTTCCCAATGTAAAAGACGAGAATTTTATTGATAAAACGAATGATTATTTTAAAATTAATGCATCTGGATGGATGGGAACTGTAGAAAAACCAAATGATTTAAAAACCGATGACGAAGAAACTAGTATTGCAGGTGTTGCTATTTATATTAACGGAAAGATAGCTGATGAAAATATATTTAAAAGTTCCTCTGATGGAAGAATCCCAAATGCGTATTTAATTGGAGAGGTAGATTTCAATGTTTTATCAGATGAAGATCCTGTGCTTAGTAGTAGAGAGGGATTGAATCACGAATTAAAAGAAGTTATCCAATTGAAAAAAGAGTTATTAGCAATTAGGAATGAACTTTTTGATAATTGGAATAGTATGCGATCAAATAGGGATTTGGATAAACAGGATTATCTTGAAAAAATTATTACTATCCCTGAATACAGAAAAATATATGATAAATATAATGATAAAGAGCGAAAACAATTCAGGACACTAACACAAAAAATTTTTGATAAACCATCTGAAAAAAATGAAGAAGAAATAAAAGTTATCGCACCTGCAATAATTCAAATTATAAATGATAAAGCATTAAATGATATTTCTAATACTCTTGGTAAAACTGAAGCTGATATCTTAGAATTATTCAGTAAATTATTTGATGTTGCTGAAATAAATCATGCTTTGAGATTAAGATCTAATTTTGAAAATAGACTAAAAATTATAAATGAATTAGAGAAATATATCGTAGATGGAGAAGTGGAAAAAGTTTTTGAGAAACATTTGGCTTCTAATCCATGGATGATAAATCCTTCATGGGAAAGGAAAAATATAAAAAAAGTATCAACACAAGATAAGTATAAGTATTTAAATATAGATAATAGTATAGAAAGATCACAGATAGACATTATTATAGAGACTAATCAAAGCATCTATCCAATAATAGTAGAATTAAAACGCTCCAAAAAAACGGCATATTCATGCCCACATGTTATGGATATTATTAACCAAATTATGAAATACAGACAGGCAATAGTTAGAGAATACGAAAAAAACGGTCATATAGTTCAAATATATGACATTGAAGCGTATTTTATTTGTGGAATAGATGAAAAAAATACTATGTATAAACGCGAAATTGATATACTATCACAAAATAAAATAAATATGATTACATACAATGAATTGATTAATACTGCTAAATCTATATATAGTTTGGATGTCGACGATGAAAACTAAAAAAGAGCAGGACGGCAATCCTGCTCTTTTCGTTTGACTTTTCCACGTCTATTGTTTCGACACCTATATTATATGCCGAAATGAAAAAAAATCAATCGTTTTATCTTGAAAAAGTGGTTTATCAGCAATCGAGAAGAGACTTTACAGGTAGTAATATAAGTCGATGCTTGAAAAGAAGATTTAAGTGTGCTAGAATGGGGTTGTAAATAGAATAGCGCTATAAGGATAATGGTACGAGTGCGTACTGTTATCCTTTTTTTGTTTTCAAAAGGAGGTGGGACGATGAAAGATATGCTTTCGATGGCCGGAGTGTTTAAAACGATCTATAGCGATCTTCCGGAGTATCAGAATTTGCGGGCCGAAGATAAGAAGTTCTTCGACAATCTGTTTATTCTTTTGCTGTTTAACGAAGATAAGGTTTACTCCAATAAGTACTTATCCAAGCGATTCGATATTCCGATTTCAACGATCGAGAAACGGATCCATCGGTTGGATCAAGCCGGCCTAATTAAACGAAAAGTCGTAAATGAGCTGGTCGATTCCAAATGGATCACGAAAGCCCGCACGCTGGAACTGGATTCGGTTACGTTTTCGTTTGTTAAAGCCAAAAGCGAAGAAGAAAGAATCAGAGGTGCCCGTCAGTCGGCTTTGGATAAAGGAAACTATATTCCTTTGGAAAGTATTACTTTGGCTAAAGAAAAGGTCTTTGAAGTGGCCGATCCGCCACCGGAATATCACATCGAGGTGCGGTTCGAATGAAAAACGAGATCAGACTTTCTCATGAATCGGTTTGGTTGATTTGGATGGCCTATATCGGAAATTCTTTTGCTAAAGGAATCAAGTTGATATTTCACGGCCTTACCGGGATAATCGCTTTTATTTTCGGGGGACTCTTTAAACTATGGAACAAACTTTATGAAGTGATCGATGAAAACAAAAGAGAGTTGACAAAGATTCTTCTTAAAATCTTAGCTTTAGTAGAAGCGATTCTCTTTATAATCTTTTGTTTCCAATACTTTTATAACCAACGATTTTTGCCGACTTTACCGATATGGATGGGTGGTATTGCTTCGGGTGTGGTTTTGTTGTTTCTCCTAATGAAACTTTATCATGAAATGATCGGCCGACAGGCGATTTTACAAATCCAAATCAAACTGACCGATCTTTATGTATGTCATAAACTTGCAAGCATTATTAAAATATTCGGTCCGCCGAGAATCGGTAAAGATACAACCGGAATTTCCATCACGTCCATACTGGTTCGCTTTTTTCGTTTCACGATCCAAAACACGATGGCCTATATCCGAAAAATCGGTTATATTTTTGATTTTAAGGAAGTGGAAAAAGCCGCCTGGATCTACCAAGAGTGGTTTTATCAGCCATCCAGAATCAAACGAAGAGAAGCTTTTATAAGGCTCTGTGGGATGCCTGAATACCGCTGTTTTTTAAAGGACCGCTATTTTAAGCAAATCGACTATCAGAAGTTACTCGAAGAATACCGAAAAAGCCAAGATAATAAGGTTGATTTTAAAAGCAGATATATGTATGATTCGGGCATCGCCAAACTGCACTTTTTGGATCTGTTAAATGAATATATATTTCTTTATGTAAGGCTTTATGTATTAAAGAATTTCGTCATGATCAATCAACCGTATCTAGAGGATCCGGCCACAGGCCTAATGGGCAAAGTAAACAGTGTTTATTACATGGCCCTTGCCTCGCATCCGGACGAAGAAAGAGCCGTTATGCTTCCAAACGGAAGCAAAGCGAAAATAAAGTATAAAGAAAAAGTAGAGTTTCCGCTATTAGACTGGACAATTTGGTATGAAACGGAAAACGATACGTGGTTTTCTAATCAGGATTCCGCTGTTTTACAGTTGATCAACGATTATAAGTTGAGAGATTTCAAAGCCTTTTACGGTCATTTCTTTAAACATTTTCATATCATCCAAATTTGTCATGATGCCCAGAGGATGAACAAGAAGTTAAGAGAACTGGATGCCTGTTACATTAACATACTGAACCGAGAAGAAATACCGGGTGCGCAGAAAAGAAATGCCGTTCTTTCTTTTCTTCAAAAAATCACAGATTACTTTGCAAATAAAGGAGAGGTCAAAGAGGAGAAAAAAACAGAACACTTTCATCGCTTTACTTTAAAAAAATATGATTTCTACGGTAAACTATATCAAGCAACAATGAACGATAAATACCTATTGAAAATGGAGGTTTTAAGAAAAAAGAAAATAAAAGAGGCAGGCTTTCTTACAGAATGGTTTAAACGGCGGAATAAGTGGCTGCTTGAGCGGATTGAGCAGAATCGCCGCAAGTATGGCATCATTCGCATTACGGCCACGATTTCGGATCAACCGGTTGCCAGAAATCTTCAAGAAACCAGTTTGAAAAAACTTCTTGACAGAGATAAGCCGATGTTTCATGAGGCTTATAAAGTCGATTTGTATTTCAGAATGACTGATTCGATGGGAAGATACAACGACAGATACATGGAGGAGATCGCAGAGGCAAGAGCGCTTGAATCGGTGTTGGATTTCTACCACGTATTAAACTGGGATAAACGGATGCAGATCACAAGAGAGATTATCGTCCGAAGCGGGTATCCGGCGGGAAGAACCTTTATGAGTGTAACGAAAGAGGAACTATTTGAAACAAGATATATACCAATAAACGAAAAACAATAACAGAAAGAAGGAAGAAAAAATGAAGAAAGTAATTTTATTGGCAAGTGTTGCTTTAAGTGGGCTTGCGGTAGGGATGGAAAACCTTTCGGTATCGGCATCAAGCGAACCGACAGAACTGATTGAAACCAGATCGTCCTATGATTTCAGCGGCAAAGTAGCAGCTTTGGATGAACGGCTGTATCTGGGTGAGATGATGGTAACCGATGCGGATTGGTTTACGACAGAATCCTACGAGTGCAGTTGTGATGGTGATCAACTTTGCCAGTATCACGATCAGGGCGGTTGGTCGGAAGAAACGGAAGCGGAGTTATCGATCAAACTTCAACCGGGTTTATATCGCCTCAATCTGATCGAGGCCGATCCTTATTGGACCGATTTCTCGTTTGCGGAGATTCAAAGCGATACGATCACGAATCTAAGCGGGGTAAGCATCAATAATTCCGATACGGAAAAATGGTTCTATGTGGAATCTGGCGATTTTAAATGGCTTTCCATTTATACTTCTCAATCTCATTTTGATGATCGGGATGAATCGATTTTGTTTACCAGATACGATTTGATCGATGCGGTGGCACCGACGATCAATGCGACGGTTCATGTAAG
>UQFG01000009.1 GCA_900540175.1 uncultured Mollicutes bacterium
ACGTGTGCTCTTCCGATCTAAAGACTGTACGAAATACACTGATCCAATAACGAAAGCGCATCCCGCATCCCGCCTTCGGCCGAAAAAGCGATTTGATTTAACGCTTCTTCCGAAACACGAATGCCTTCTTGGTTGACGACGATCTTCAACCGTTTCAAAATATCCTCAGTCGAAATCGCCTGAAAATCAAACCGTTGACAGCGCGATAAAATCGTGTTGGGTAATTTATACGGTTCGGTTGTTGCCAAAATAAACACAACATGCTGAGGCGGTTCTTCCAATGTCTTAAGCAGCGCATTAAACGCCGCATTGGAAAGCATATGTACCTCATCGATGATATACACTTTGTATCGTCCTACGGAAGGAAGATATTTGACGCTGTCCCGCAAGGAACGAATATCATCGGCACCATTGTTCGAAGCCGCATCGATTTCGATCACATCGGGAACGGTTCCTTTTTGGATTCCTTCGCAGATTTCACAATGGTCGCAAGGTTCGATCGCCGGTCCCGAAGTACAGTTGAGGGCTTTGGCCATGATTTTCGCCAACGTCGTTTTACCGGTTCCTCTTGGCCCGCAAAACAAATAGGCATGGGCGACTTTATTGATTCGGATTGCGTTTTGAAGCGTCTTAATGATATGTTCCTGACCGACTACATCGGCAAATTTTTGCGGACGATATGCCCGATAAAGTGCCACATAGGCCATCGCTTTTCCCTCCTTTACGCCAAATAATAAATATGTCTGATGCCATCGGCATCAAAATACTGATAATACGAAATGTAAGTTTCCCCGCTTACAACCAAATCGTAAACCGATGTCGTAAATCCGTCTTTGTTCAAATTAACACCGACACTGGCATACGCTTTGGATACCAAGTCACTGCAATAAGATGTTTTGGTGGTATTGCCGATAAATAAATAATTGTACGGATCCCCAACAAGCGAAATGGCTTTGGAAATGACTTTTTTTCGTTCTCGTTCCGTAACACGAACCCTCAATCCCACCATGGAAGCATAGGGAATCGAAGATGCCCAGTAGCGTTTCGAATCGATAACGGATAAATTACAATCCGGATTGAGTCCGGTCGTTTCGGCAATCATCTGTTCATCGGCGAAAACATCGCCGTCCGCATAGTCATCCAAAACAATCGTCGCATGTCCGCCCGCAAAAAAACTGACGAATTCTTTTACAAACGGAATATCCATCTCCGAATTCAATGACAATAAGATATCTCCTGCCGCACCCGGTAAAATCGTATCCCCCATCATCGTATAACAGGGCCGTTCCTCCTCAGACGGAACTTCGTAAATATAGACCTGACGGGTAGACTTTTCAGGACAAAAAACACCTTGACTTTTAAAATTCTCAATGAGAACGGAAGCATAAATGTTTTTTGTCAACGCCGTGGTCAGTGCGGAAAGCACAAGGAATATTAAAATGGATTCTACTGCCCAAAAAACTTTTTTCATCCCATTTTTCATAACCTTATTGTATCACAATAAAAGATAAAAATCTATGAAGACTCATAGATTTTTTTAAAGTGTTGACAACAAATACAAATCGACATCTTTTAAGACCGCTTTGACATTTTCCAAATCGATGCTTTTGGCATCCAAAACGTAAATGGTCGGTCCGCTGCCGCTGATATGCGGATGATAACTAAGTCCCTCGATTCGCTCAAAAATGGCTTTTAATTCCGGAGAATGATTCAATGCCGTTTTTTCCAAATCGTTGAAAATATTTTGTTCGATCGCATCCAAATCGTTGTTTTTGAGGGCATCCAACAATCGCTTGATCCAAACGCCTTTAAAAACACCGTCGAACACGTATTTTTGATAGATTTCTTTGGTTGAAAAACCGAATTTCGGTTTGATCAACAACAGGGAAAAATGCGGAAGATCGAAATCAAGAGGACAAACGAGTTCGCCTCTTCCACTGCAAAGCGCCCCTTTATTGTATAAAAAGAACGGAACATCCGATCCCAACTGAACGGCCAGTTCGTAAAGCGTTTCTTTAGAAGCATTGACCTCAAACAAACGGTTTAACCCCCGTAATACCGCAGCCGCATCACTTGAGCCGCCGCCAAGACCGGCCATGATCGGAATATTCTTATTCAAAATGATCGATACGCCTTCGTCGATCTGGAATTTTTCTTTGAATAAAAGTGCCGCACGGTAACAAATATTTTCCTTTAACGGAATTGCTTCACAATCAATTTGAATCTCTTTCGATTTTTGAAAAAACAATTCATCGTAAAGTTGAATCGGTACCATAACATTTTGCACTTCGTGATAGCCCTCTTTTTCTTCTCCAACTGCCAAAGCCAAATTGATCTTGGCATATGCTTTTTCATAAATCAACAAAGCATCCCTCCTATCGGATCAATAAGCGCATTTTTCCATACGTTTCAATCCCACCGATACTCCCTTTTCGCATTTTGGAATAATGGTATAAGTGATTGATGTCCACCACTTGGTTAAACGGTGTGATGGCCGCCAAAACCGCAACAATAGCCGGATCGAACGCTTCGATATTTTTCCGGTCAAACGACGAAACAAAGTTCGCACCGGCGGCAATCAACGCTTCGGCATTGCTGCCGCAAGCCCCGGCAAAAATGCAAATATCATCCAAACTGAATCTCTCTCTTATTTTAACCACAGCTTTTAAAAAATTCAAGGTATTTCGATAATTTTTTAAATCGGCCAGTCCTTTTCGGTTATACGAGTCGTGTCCTGTCAACACAACAATATTCGGCCGAATCGTTTCGATATAAGACATAATTTGATTTTCAAAGTCGATTTCATCCAATTCGACGCCGTAAGCGTAAATATTAAGACTTTTATATAAATTCATACATTTGCTTAAATAAAAAGGATCGCTGTCTAAATGAAGAATCTTGCCGGTAATATGCCCCATTTTATTCTGATAGGCTTCCACAATACTTTTTTCGTATTCTGCGGCTTTTTGTTCCATTCTGCTCAACTCGGAATGATCGATCAACTCCAAATCGGAAAGCGGACTATCGGCCACCAACCGCACATAAAGCCCCTGTAAAATCGCCACATCTTCTTCAATGTAACTGATGATAAAAACAATATCCGAATGGTACGATTTCCGTCCCACGATATCGCCTTTTTTCATACTATCACCCATGTTAATGTATGTTTTTACAAAGCTTGTTGTGTTAGATAATCACTGATCCGGATAAAATCTTCTATTTGAAGCGCCTCGCTTCTTATTTGCGGTGAAAGGCCAAGATCGGTTAACATCCGTAAGACTTGTTCTTTCGAATACTTTAACGAAAGATTGTTTAACAAGGTTTTTCGTCGCTGTGTAAAACAAAGTCGAATCAAATCGAAAAACAAGCGTTCGTCTTTGGGAAAATACTTTTGAATCGCATCGATATCCAAGCGTACAACGGCACTTTCGACATTCGGTTGTGGGATAAAAGCCGTTTTCGGAACCGAAAGCACTTTTTTAGCCGTCGCGCGATAAGCGATCGCAACCGAAAGCGCATTGTAATCTTTCGTATTCGGTTTGCCGCAGATTCGATCGGCCACTTCTTTTTGCATCATTAAAACATACTTGGAAATTTCGGATGTGGAGGTCAATAATTTGAAAATAATCGGGGTCGTAATATAATAGGGAAGATTGGCAACGACCGCAATCGTTTCATACTCCTTTAAATACGTATCGATTTCTTCTTGAATATTCACTTTTAAAAAATCTTCGCATCGCAACAAAAAATGTTTGCAGGACCCAAAGCGCTGTTCTAAGTGCGGAATCAAATCCCGATCGATTTCATAAGCCAAAACAAAACCGGCCTGTTGACAAAGTTTTTCCGTCAGGGCTCCCAACCCCGGTCCGATTTCAATGACAGCCGTTTTTTCATCGATTTCGGCCGCATCGACGATTTGAGTTAAAATACGGTCGTCTTTCAAAAAATTCTGACCGTATTTTTTTTTAGCCCGAAGCATATCGTATTTGGTTTCTACTGTTCGTCTGTTATTGTGCATACCATTTCCTCTAACTTTTCTTTGGAAATTTTCAACATGTTTAGTCGTTTTAAAAACGTTTTGGCATTCGGTCTTCCGATATTGAGCAAATCCGAAAGGCGGTCGCGCCGTCGTTTGCTGTCTTTCGATCCGTTTAATCCCAAATCGTATAAATCAAAAATCGTAAAGACCGCCTGTTCTTGCGGAGCAAGCAATTGACTAAGAGCCGCTTCAATGACCTCTTTTTTGGCGTGTTCGATCCCGACTTTTTTCTTATTTTTACTGATACAGTCTTTTTTCCTAATAAACGCATGCTGACAACTTGGAACGGTTTGGGATAGAACCGAACGAATTTTTTCTCCGGGTCCGTCCGGATCGGTCAAAACAATAATCGAATGGTCTTCGCTTAACTTTTTCACAAGAGATAGCGTATTCGGATCAATTTCTCTGCCGTTGGTCGTAAGAACTTGAGCCTGCGGAAAAATACTTTTGATCCGCATTTCATCATGGATCCCTTCGACAACGATGATACTAGACATCCGCATCCTCGAAATAATAGATCCGTTCGATTTTTTTATAACTGGTGGACACCAATCCCGACATGATCGGCGAATATTCGTTTAATGTTTTGATCTGACCGTTCGGCAACAATATTTTAATGGTATTGATATCTTTTTCCGGTTGTTTGGTTTCCAAATAGGCAACCGCGGATACCGCTGTTTCATAATAAAAATAAGAAGCCGAACAAGAACCACCGTACTTCTTTTTCAATTCTTTCAAAAGTAAAGGATCGGGATTGTTTGCCAAATCGATAAAACGGAACAACCGTCTGTTTTCAAAAGCATTCGCCAACTGATTCAAAACCGGATCGCTTGATTTAACCAACCGTTTGATAAATCCGTTAACGTAGGCATCATCTAACTCAATATAAGAAGCCACATCGTTTGGATCGTGAATGACATTTAAAAACGACGTGATGCTATCATCCATCTTCTGCGATACCGACAAATCGCAAATCCGCTGATAAATGCTTTCCAACAGCAATTCATACGCTCTTGCGGCCGGATGATAATAAACTTGAAAATACATATGATAACGGCTCATCAAATACGATTCGACCGTATGTACGCCGGAAGCACGAATCAATAATTGTCCGTCGACTACTTTCATACTTCGAAGCAGACGGTGCATATCAATCGTACCGTACGTAGCCCCTGTAAAATAAGCATCACGCGATAAATAATCCATCCGATCGACATCCAATTGACTGGAAACCAGCGATTCGATCAAAGGATATTTTCCTTGATGAGCAATCACGGAAGCAATGTCTTCAACCAGCATAGGATAGCGGCTTAAAATCCGATGAACGTCGGTCAACTCCGATAAAAGCAGCCGAATCGTCATTTGTTCGTGAGAAGTCTTTAAAACATGCTCAAACGCATGCGAATACGGTCCGTGTCCGATATCGTGCAGCAAAGCCGCCGCAAGAAAAACCATTTGCTGCCACGAATCAAGCACCTCGATTCCCTCAACGTTTTTCAAAACCAAATAAGCCATATGGTAAGCACCCAGCGCATGAGTAAACCGAGAATGTTCGGCCGTATGAAAAACCATTGAAACTCCGCTCAGTTGGCGGATTCGTCTTAACCGCTGTACTTCTTTGGAGTCGATCAGTTCTAAAATCAAGCGATGACGAACTTCGATATACCCGTAAAGCGGATCTCTGAACACTTTCGGTCTTTCAAACGTTTCAAACATAAAACCCCTCCTTCATTGGCCTTATTATAACGTAGAATCGGAAAAAAGAAAAGCAATCCCATCGGGAAATTTCGCATTTTTAAAAAAATGTGGTACAATACCAACGGTGATACTATGAGCGAATTACTTGCTCCCGCAGGGAGTTTTGAAGCGTTGGTCGCAGCCATATCCAATGGTGCCGATGCCGTTTATTTGGGAATGAATCAATTCGGAGCGCGAGCTTATGCCGCCAATTTCGATGTTGAAACACTTAAACAAGCCATTCGGTATGCCCATCTGCGCAACGTTAAAATCTATGTAACGATGAATACCATTGTCTTTGAAGAAGAATTAAGCAGCATGCGGCAAATGGTTCAAACGCTTTATGAAGTGGGGGTGGATGCGCTGATCGTGCAGGATCTGGCCGTTTTAAACGAAGTCGTAACCCATTATCCGCAAATGGAAGTCCATTGTTCTACCCAAATGGGCATTGATGATACGGAAGGAACTTTATTTTGTAAAAATCTAGGTGCCAGTCGTGTGGTTTTGGCCCGTGAGGTACCCATCGAGCAAATTCGAAAAATCAAAGAAGAAACCAAGATCGACTTAGAAGTTTTTGTTCACGGAGCCTTGTGTGTTTCTTATTCCGGAAACTGTTTGATGTCCGGTTTGATCGGCTACCGTAGCGGCAATCGCGGTCGTTGTGTCGGTTCTTGCCGAAAACCGTATGAACTGGTGGATCTGACACAAAACATAACCTATCCCAAAACGTATCTTCTTTCTATGAAAGACCTCAATACCTTCGATCAACTCGACCAACTGGCTGTTGTCGATTCGTTGAAAATCGAAGGGCGAATGAAAGAACCCGCCTATGTTGCCAATGTCGTATCCGCGTACAGAAATCAACTCGACGGCAAAACGACGATACGAGAAGACGGTCAACGAAAATTAAAGAAAACCTTTCAAAGAACCTTTACCAAAGGCTATTTGTTTCATGAAAACCCGAAAGATATCACCAATATCGAAAGACCGAACAATTACGGTTTTTTGATCGGAAAAATCACCGGCAAAAACAAAAACGGTTACCAACTGTCGCTAACCGAACCGCTTTATCAAGGTGATATCTTGCGGATCGATCATCAAAAGCGGGACATCAACTTAACGGCTCAAAGGATTTACGATGAAAAAGGCGATTTGATTCGTTTTGCCACCAAACGTTGTTATCTGAAATTAAAAGAAGACTTATCCGTCAACGATGCGGTTTATAAAACCAAAGAGGTGCTGTTCTATCAGGAATTGGAAAAATCTTATCCCAAAGAGTTTCGCCGTTTTCCGATCCGGTTAAATGTCGAAGCATATCCCTATCAACCGTTAAAAATAACGGCCTCTTGTGACGGAAAAAACGTTTTTTACCAATCGGAAGACATTCTTTATCCTGCCGAAAACAAACCCCTTCTAAAAGAAGATTTCGAAAAACAATTTTCCAGATTGAACGATACCGTATATCGTTTGGATTCCGTTACGTTTTTATCCGATCATGTCTTTGTTCCGGTAACGAAAATCAACGAAGCCCGCAGACAGATCACCGAACGCTTGGATCAAGCCCGCCTACCGATTCGAAAAAAGATCAAAAGAACAGAGGCGAAAAAGGAAAAAATCGCCTTTGATCTTTCCCCTGTCCAATTGACGGTTTTTGCCACCACCGAAGAACAAAAACAAGCCGCCGAAGAATGCGGAATTTCCATTATCTACACCAAAGAAAATACCATCCGGCGAAACCAAACAACCTATCCTTCCGCAGCAAAGCCGCTTCTGATCGGCGGATACGGCGGAATTTACGCTTATCGGCAAAACCGCCATTTAGTCAGTGATTTTTCCTTAAATGTCGTCAACTCCGAAAGCGTCTACCTTCTGCATGCGCTGGGGGTTGAGCGAGTTACATTATCGCATGAAATGAATAAAAAACAAATCAAGCAGTTGATTCAATCCTATTATGAACAAAATGACGGCTATCCGAATTTGGAAATGATCGTTTACGGCCGGGCCGATTTGTTGTTTACCAAGTATTGCCCGCTGAAAAAATTCGATTTGTGCGGAAGTTGTAAAACCAATCGCTATGCATTAAAAGACGAATACGGTTCTTTTCCGATTTTATCGCACGACGATTGTACAACGACCATTCTAAACGGTAAAATTCTAAACCTAATCGATCACTTAGAAGAATTAGATGAGATTCGCTTCTTTCGCATTCAACTGACGACCGAAACCAAAGAAGAATCCAAAACGATTTTGAAGCAATTTCTTCACAAACTGAAAACGAACGATAAAACCAAACTTTTCAACCCTTTAACCGACACTAGAGGTCATTTCAATAAAGAAATCCTTTAAATTTTCGTCTGAAAACCGAGAATATCATATTTGCAGTTAATTACAGAATAATCCTTGAAAAAGAAATAAGCAAAAACAAAGGTTATACGAGCATAATATCCTTATCATTTACGGGAGGAGAACAATGAAAACCTTATATATCATCGGCGGTTCGATGGGGGTTGGTAAAACAACCGTCTGTCAGCAACTTAAACGGGAGTTACAAAACAGTGTATTTTTAGACGGAGATTGGTGTTGGGATGCAAATCCTTATTTGTTGACTGCCGAAACTAAAGTTATGGTGATGGATAATATTTGTTATTTGTTAAATAACTTTTTGAAATGTTCGGTTTACGACCATATTATTTTCTGTTGGGTTATGCACGAACAGCGTATTATCGATTCCATTATCGAACAATTGGATACAAAGAACTGCATCGTACACTGTATTTCGCTTATTGCAAACGAAACGACGCTAGAAAACAGATTATCAAACGATGTTCAAAGAGGTATTCGTAGTGCGGATGTGATCCGGAAAAGTATTGCCAAAATACCGTTATATCAAACGCTCAAGACCGTTAAAATCCATACCGACAACAAAACCGTGGCTGCGATCGTCCGGGAAATCAAACAGTTATGATCGCCGCATTTGCGGATCGGGATTATGAAGCAAAACGACTGTTTCAGTGCTTGAACCAGATTCTGTTTTTTAACCATCAAAATATAAGAAAAAGTCATTGGTTTATAAAATGCCAATGACTTTTTTTATGCCAAAACTAGATACCTACAAAAGCCGATCCAAGCGACGGGCAAAATCTTTCAAATAATTTTCCCGATACTGATTGATGGTCTTAGCCCCTTTGTATTCTTTTTCCGCAACGTCAGGATCCAAATCGTCGCTCCACCAATTTGTTAAATGCTGTTGCGTTTGAAAACGAGTCTGATCCTTTTCTTCGACCGATACAAATTGTCCTTGTTGATCATTGAGTTCTTCTAACGAACTTTCCAAGCGATATTGCCAAGCCCCAATTGATTTCGGCATAAAACGTACGCCGTATTTTCCTTCTCCTATATAAAATCCTTCAAATTTCTGTTGATCGATCACCAAATAAAAATAAACATGATCGTCGATTTGATTCGGTTCAAGAATCGGTCCGGAAAAGATCAATTCCATAACCTCAAATCGTTCGACCGTATCCTGTAATGTCGTGTTTCTTGTAAATGTTTGCGTCGGACGATGATACACTTGAACAAAACGACCGCCCCAACTGTCTTTTTGCGGTTCTTCGGGATTTCCGTTTAATAACCATGCAACCGAAGGCGTATCACCCATTTTAATCACACCGCCTAATTGACTTGCAAAAAAATCGCCTAAGGCTCCGTGGTGCTTAATATGTTCGGATACAAATGTTTGATTGGATAAATCTTTTTCTGTTTTTCCGCCGTTAAACCAACCTCTGTAAGTGGAATTGTTTTCTATGATCCAAATATCGGGATGCTCCTTTAAAATATACTGATAGGCGTTTAAGCCCCATTTTTTATTCGGACCGCCGATAAAGTAAACTCTTATCTTGGATTTGATTTCCGGAGCGTCGTGAAGCGCTTGCGCAACATCTTCCAACAATCCCCAACATAGAATATAAAGCGGCCTTGAATCCTTCTTTTTGGCACACTGAATAATGTGATTGGATCCTTCCGTTGCTTTGCGATAGCCTTTATAAGGAGCAATTTTTCTTTCTCCTTGCTTGGTAATGGATCTTAAGTACGACGGCGTGGGATAATTGTTATGATACCGGAAAAGTTTCGGATAATCTTTTTCATAAATATCGATAACTTTTAAAATATCTTCCACTGTTCCATCGCCCCATGCAGAGGATAAAATCCCCTCTGTGTCAAACAGATCGGAATACAACAAATAATGGACCAACGATTGAAAATCGTCCGGATCGCTACCACCGATATCCGTACTGATGATTATGCGATAACGTTGTCCGAATAAAGCTCCTTTATTTCGTAACATGTGATCGTTTTCTCGTCTTTCTAACTTTAAAATATTGATAACAAGCCACTCCGGAGGATTGATTTTTGCTTCGGGCATAAAGACCTACTTTCGCCCCGATCCAACGGCCGGCTGTGGCAATAAAACGTTTTTTGAAATAATGATCGTTGAATCCCAACTGATATTCCAATGTATAAATATCTTTATTGCGTGCCTTTAAACGCCAGGTGATTTGATTAGAAGGATAGAAAATCCGTTCCAAGACGGTTTCCGGTTGTTGAAATGATCCTTCTCTAAGTTCCACATAACAGCCGTCTTCTTCTTGATGCAATGCCAAATAAGCATACTGCTGCCCCATCATGACCAATCCCGTTTCATCCCCGGTTGAAAAATCACATAAAACGGATGTTTCAACGGTAAAATTCAAATACATGACCTTTTGAAGCAAACTTTGCGGAACTAAATGAAGCGGAAGCGTTTCATCGGTTTGAACACAAGACAAATAAAGTCCGTTGTCCACTTTCCACCAATCCGGTTTGGGATTAGCCGGTGTCTGCCATACCAAAGACAAGCGGTCCTGAAACAAATCGTAAGACGGAATGGCATCGTTTGATAAAACCGCAACCGGATAGTCAGACTCGCTGACCGGTGTTCCGCACAGTAACGGATCACTGACTTGTCCCATCAACGGCCAATCGTTATACCATAAGACCGGTTGTAAATGCACGATCCGACCATAAGCGCGCATATCCTGGAAATGGATAAAGGCCCAATGATCTTCATCATCTAAATCCACTAGCGCCCCCTGGTGCGGACCGTTAACCAGCGAATCACCTTGAAATAAAACGATTTTAGATTCGTAAGGTCCTTCGATGTTTTTACTTCTTAAAGCCGTCTGCCAGCCGCCTTTTACGCTTCCGGCCGGTGCCAAAATATAATAGTAGCCGTTTCGCTCGTTGAATTTCGGTCCTTCGATCGTCGGATTTTGATCATGCCCGTCGTAAATGATCTGATAAGTAGGCGAGATGCTTCCACTTAAGTCCGGCTTGACTTCATATAGCCCCAAACAAGAATTGAAACCAGCTCGGCTCTTGGCAAACCCAATCACGACATAACATTTGCCGTTGGTCCAAATCGGGCACGGATCTTCCAATCCTTTTCCCTCGATCAAAGGCCATAACGGACTCCATGTTCCAAACGGATCTCGTGTTTTGGAAACATAAATTCCTTCATCCGGAAACGGAATCAAACAATAATACCATCCGTCATGAAAGCGAATGGACGGCGCCCAAGCCCCATCGCCGTGACAGACGCGGTCAAAGCGTTCAAACGGAATCCGATCAAAAACATAATTGATCAGTTTCCAATTTACCAAATTTTTGGAATGAAGAACCGGAATGCCCGGTACATGGTTGAAACTGGATGCAACCATAAAAAAATCATCTTTGACCCGAATCACATCCGGATCGGAATAGTCGGCTTGAATAATTGGATTTGTATATCTCATCTTTTTTTACCTCTTTGTATTGATCTTACCACGAAACCGGAAAGAAAGCAATTTGAACATCAAAAAGACGAGGGAAAATTCCCTCGTCTTATAATTGTTCCAAGCGTGAAATCACGCCATTGTAACGACATTCGATGATCGTTTCCATTGCTGTTTGTTTTTCCCAGTTAATGGATTTAGAAGAAAGTTTCAACACCATTCCGTTGGTATTGACTTCAAAATAATGCATCGTTACGATTTCATATCCGTCTTCGTCATTGGCTGCCGTGTTAACTTGATATATCAGCGTTTGTTTGTCTTCAGAAAGCGAAAAACAAGGATAGTACCTTCCCGCATTGGCCAAAATATAATCGCCGTAATACAGACCGCCGCTGTGATAGCCCGCTTCCAATTCCAAATAAAAGAAATTTTTAATGGACGTCGCAACATCTTCGTCGTTATACGACAACATCTCCACCTGATCATCGCATTTTTGCTGGGCAAAAACCGAACCGTCCGATTCAAGATACGTTAAAATTTGCTGATTTTCATATAAATACTGATCGCCGCCGTCGCCTAAGAACGTACCGGATGCATCCGTACTCTGATAATAGTATTTTTCTTTGGTACTTTGATCCAAACAAAACCGAGTACGGACACTGCCGATCGCCTGTTCTTGTTCATAATACGTTTGCGTAATCGTTCCTTCGGCCGTTTTGGTTTCTTCGTAGGCTTCTTCGAAAGAAAACAAATCGACGAAATCTTTGATCGGTCCTTCCGGAATCGCTTGGGTACAGCCGCAAAACAAAAACAACAAAACGACGATCAACAATCCGTTTATTTTTTTCATCTTCTAAACTCTAGCGAAACGTGTACGTCGCCGATCCGTAACAACTCTTGCTGTCGGGATCGTGATGGGCATTGATCGTTTCAAAAAATTCGCTGACTAAATAGCCGTTTTTATCGTACTCGATCGTAATATTCCACTTCGCACGCATCGTAATATTATTGTTGTTTTTGTCAATGATCAACGGTTTGTTGACTGCAAATGCTTTGACATAAAACCCGCCGTCTGTCCGTTCGTAATAATAAATTTCATCTAGTCCCAGTGTTCGGTGAATTTTATCCTGCAGCCGATACTTCGTAGAAGCCGGGAGTTTATCATCGGCAACCGCTTCGGTAAACCAGTTTTCCGGTGTAATGTGAAGCGGTACTTGTAAATAGTATGAGGAACTGTCCACACTGTAAACATCCGTTGAATCGGTAAAATCCACTTCATCATCGATCCGATCCGAAACGATCGCCAAAAAGTTCATACTGCCGGTATAGGCGACTTTTGAATAAGAACTTTGACTTTCAAACAAAGAAATGATGTCATCTTCCAACTTCTCTTCGCTGATATATCCTTTTTCGGGCGCTTTTTGATCACCGCATCCGATCAACGCAAAAGACAAAAAAGCAAGGATCACCAAAAGAAAAGATTTCAATTTCATATAATATCAACCTCCTTTAAGCAACACATATCAATAAATTTTAATATCCATTGCTTTTTCGGTAATATGAACTTTCTCGATATTGAAAGTTACTTTCAAACGGGTTTGATCCACTTGATTTTGATCCGTCAACAGATAAATTTCGTGCGAACCTTGACCGTCATCCAAAACGCATTTCAAATACTTTTTCGTTCCGTAATCCAGCAACTCCTTCACTTCCACATCCAATCCCATATCGGCATTTAAAACATACGCATCATGCGGTACTTCGATCAAATATTGTTTCGTGAACACTTTAACGCCCAACGATTGGATCATTTTATTGGAAATCGCGTCATTGGAAAGAATCACCAAATCCTGAATTTTAAAGAAGAAAATAATATTGGCGCGCATCAACGCTTCGTCGTATTCTCCTTTTAATTTCTTCAACTGCGCTTTATACTCTTTGGTCAACTCTTTTGCCGGGAAAGCTTCCTTATTGCATTCTTTAACCAAATCGCCGTACTGTTTTTTAAGATTATCTTTGGTACGCTTGAAATTACCTTTTAAAGAATTGACTTCGCCTTCATAACGAATCGCTTCCAAATTGGTTCGTTTTTCAAGTTCGTTGTGTTCTTCCAAATCATGATTTTCTTTAAATTCATGATACTCCTGCGCTCTTTTACGGTATGCATCGCGGTCTTTATTGATGGCTTTGAAGGCTTGGAACGCCTCTTGTTCTTCTTTGCGAATTTTAGAATAAGTTTCGGTAACCTCACGGGCAATCCGTTCGTTGTTTTGCAGATGAACTTTTTTCAACTCCGCCAATTCATCCTGCAATTGTTTTTTCAAACGGGCAAGACGTTCAGCCACATCTTTTTTCTTTTCCGCCAATTTCGATGCGTTTTTCTCCATAACGGCTTTTGAATCGACTTCCTGAGCGATGCTGAAATCTTTTTCGTATTGCGTCGTCAAGGCATCGATTTGCGGTTCGTATTTTTCTTTTACTTTTTCGACTCTTTCTTCGATTACCGTTTCATAGCGGTTTCCGACAAACGATTTGGCCGTCGCATAGTTCAAGAACATCGCATTGATTCGGTCATAGGCTTCAACAGCCGCTAAAACCGTTTTTCCGTTTTGTTGGAAAGAAAGCAACGTAAAATCCAAATCCAAATACCATACTTCTTTGGCATGAATCGTTTCCGTTGTGTTCGCAAACAAAAGGCTTTCGCTCAACTGGATATTGACCAGTTGCCGATCCGAGATCGTTTCAACCGAGTCGATCGTCACTTCCACACCGGTTTGATGATTCAACCGAATGGCTTCGGTAGGAATCAGTACTTCGTAATTTCCGTTCGGAACCGCAACAGCCTTCGGAAGTTGGAAAGAAAGACCGCCGAAAGACATCATTCCGTCTTTGACAACCGCATCGACCAAATTGACAGAAGGAATTCTCGGATTGATCGTTTCTTCGGTTTCTTTATCAAACATATGGACTTTGGTCATATCCAGTGCCGCTTTGACGATCTGACCTTTGGATAATCCGTAAGTCGATCTTCCTTTGATGATCACACGAGTCGACGTTTCGCCGAACCCGTCTCCTTGCATGTTGATGTCTCCGTAAATCAAGGTTTCGTTTCCGAGTTCTTCAAAATGGGAAATCCGAACATCCACCAACGTTTTGGATTTCTTAACCACATCCGGTTCTAAAGAAATATCTTCACAACGCAAGCCGACCAAAACCGTCTTACCGTTAAAGTATTGCGGCTGAACCTTGGCCAGCAGTTGCTGCGGTACCAACAAAGAGTTTTCACTCCAATTGAAATCCATGCGGATTTTATCTTTGACTTTGGTAAGCGTCGCTTGGAAGATGTTCATTTGCGGTGTGCCGATAAATCCGGCCACAAACAAATTGTTGGGGTAATCGTACAAATTTTTCGGTGTATCGATTTGCATGATTTTTCCCAAACGCATAACGACAACCCGTGTTCCCAGTGTCATCGCTTCGACTTGGTCATGGGTTACGTAAATGAATGTCGTTTTCAATTCTTCATGCAGTTTGGAAATTTCACTTCTCATCTGCGTTCTTAGTTTCGCATCCAAGTTCGAAAGCGGTTCATCCAGCAACATAACTTTCGGATTTCTTAAAATCGCCCGACCAAGCGCAACTCTTTGCCGCTGACCGCCGGACATCGCTCTTGGTTTGCGATCCAAATATTCCACCAAATCCAAAACATTGGCTGCCCACAATACTTTTTTATGAATTTCCGCATTCGGTACATGCCGCAATTTCAAACCGAAAGCCATATTCTCGTAAACCGTCATATGCGGATAAAGGGCATAGTTTTGGAATACCATCGCAATATCGCGGTCTTTCGGTTCGACATCGTTTACGATTTTATCATCAATATACAGTTCTCCTGCACTGATATCTTCCAGACCTGCGATCATTCTTAAAGTGGTCGATTTGCCGCAGCCCGAAGGACCGACAAAAACAATGAATTCCTGATCTTTGATATCCATCGTGAAGTCGGATACGGCTTTGGTGCCGTTAGGATAAACTTTATAAATATGTTCTAATCTTAATCCTGCCATAACTTCTTCTCCTTACTCACTTAACTATAGCAATACTATAGGGGGGCAACAAAATACTGTTGTCCTTTTGCATACCGATGTATTTGTCTTGATCCACAACGATTTGACCGACGACTTGTGTAAAGCCTTCCGTCTGGTATGCAACATTTAAGTCTTCTGTGGGCGAAAAATTAAAGATGATTCCGATTCTTTTTCCGCCGTATTCCTTTGCAATAAACAATTCTTTTTTCGTTTCTTTTTCCATTTCGATCAAAGAAACACTACCCCTTGCGATTTCCGGGTTTTGATTTCTGATCAATAGAACTTTTTTATAAAAATGATAAATAGAAACCCGATCTTCCATTTGTTCGGCAACCGTCGGATACGGGTACTGACTGCCGGTAATACCGGATAACATGCTGCAATCACCGGTTCCGTCTTTTCCCCAACGAATCGGAATCCGAACATTTTCGTCTTTATTCGCACTGCCCGCATTCGTACCGAACAGCCCTACTTCATCGCCGTAATACGTAAACGTCGTTCCGTTTAACATCTGCAACAAAGCGTATTGAAACTTGGTTTTGCGAACATCTCCTGCCGATGTAAACCGAGGTGTATCGTGATTATCGATAAACGGTGCCGGAATGCAATTAGAAGCCATTTCGATATTGGCCAGCATGCCGTCGAAATAACTTCCAAGAGCGGCTCCGTCCCGATTGATCGAATTCATGATAAATCCATTGGGACTGGAAATGCTGCCCGGGAAATTAAAGAACGAATCACACCCGCTTTGGTAATATTCTTCGATAACCTGCGCACTATCCCAACATTCCCCGACGATGTAGGCATCGGGATTTTTCTGTTTGGCCCATGAATTGAGTTTGGCGAGAAATTCGACATTTTTTGCCGTACTGCCCATATAATAGTATTTGACGGCATCCAAACGGAACCCATCTATGCCTTTGTCCAAATAAAAATCGATGATTTTTTGAATGTCTTCTTGAACCAAAGAATTATCCAAATTCAATTCCGGCATCGACGAAGAAAAATTACATTCGTAATAAAAATCTCTTCCGGCTACTTTCTGATAGCCCACATTGCCCGGGATGTCTTCTTTCGTATCGTAAAACGAATAGTAATCATGCCACCGTTCTTCTTCTTCGGTCAAGGACTGACCGTTTAAATACTTTTGATGAATCGAAGCCGATTTATTGAAAGAAGGATGATTGATACCGGTATGATTCAACACCAAATCCAAAATAATTCGGATATTGCGTTTATGACATTCCTCAATCAATTCTTCCAAATCGTCCATGGTGCCATAGGACGGATCCACAGCAAAATAATCGTTTACATCGTATTTGTGATAAGAATCCGACGGATGAATCGGCATGAGCCAAATTCCGTTAAAACCCAAATCGTCAATGTAATCGAGTTTTTCGATAATCCCCTGTAAATCGCCGATTCCATCACCGTCGCTATCGTAAAAACTGCGGACAAAGATTTCGTAATAATTGCGATAATTGTCTTCTATCACGTTCGTGTTCACCAAATCTTCTTCTATTCTCACTCCGTATTTGCCTGTTTGACAGGAACACATCCCTATACAAAAAAGGATCAAACAAACAAACGATCGGATTCTAACCTTTGACTGCCCCACCGGTAACACCTTCTACATAGTAGCCTTGCAACCAGAAGAACAACACCATGATCGGAATGGATACAACCACACCGGCCGCACAGAAAATCGGGAAAAAGGTTGTTCCTGCTTCTTTGGTCATCATCTGCTGTAAGCCGACCGCAACGTTAAACAATTCGGCATGGCCGCCCGCGATAACCGATGCGAACATATAATCGCCCCAAGGTCCTGTAAAAGCCAATAAAACGGTATAAACGATAATCGGTTTGGATAGCGGCATGATGACACGCCAGAAAATGGTATTCTTATTGGCCCCGTCAATCATAGCCGCTTCATCAAGCGAATGAGAAATGGTATCGAAGAATCCTTTGGATACGTAATAATTCATGGCACTGCCGGCAACATAGATTAAAATCAATCCGACAAGACCGTTGATACCCGAAACCAAATTAAGTTGTTTTAAAACAAAGTAATTGATGATCATTCCCAAAAAGCCCGGGAACATACCGATAACCAGAATCAATTTCATGTATTTGGTTCTGGTCGCAAACCGTAACCGTGAAAAAGAATACGAGGTCATCAGCGTTAAAACCGTCTGTAAAACCGATGAAATCAGCGCAATGACAAACGTATTCAACCACCAACGCCAAAACGGGTAAGTTTTGTTGGCGATCAATTGAACATAGTTGTCGAATGTCCATTGTTTGGGAATCAGTAAAGAGGCCTGATACGTTTGGGCAAACGACTGTATAATCAAGTAAACAAACGGCAAAATCCAACAAACGGACATGACGATCAAAAACGCATAAATCAATATTTTGCCGGTTGTATTCTTAAGTTTTCTGGTACTGATTCCGTGTACATTATAAATATCTAACTTTTTTGTCATTGGAAATCACCTTCATTCTTAACCGCGTTGGACCGACTGTAGAAAATCAGCGAGAAGCCGGCAACAATGATGAAGACAAAAATACCGATAACCGAAGCCACACCGTAATCTTTGGATACCTGTGTCATCGCGATCTTATACAACCACGTAATCAAAAGGTCGGTTTCACCGGCACCGTAAATATTGGTTTTAATCAACACCCCATTGACATTGGTAAACATCGGATTACCGCCCGAAAGCAGGTAAATGACGTTAAAGTTGTTGATATTGCCGACAAATGTGGAAATCAAATACGGACCTGTTACAAACAACATATACGGCAACGTGATCTTCATATACATTTTAATCGGACTGGCTCCGTCGATTCGCGCCGACTCATACAAATCTTGCGGAATATTCATCAGAAGTCCCGAACACATCAGCATCGTATACGGAATACCGATCCACATATTGACGACGATAATCGTGATTTTGGCAATCAGACCGTCTTCCAAAAATTTAATATTTTCACTGATCAGTCCGAGTTGTCTTAAAATAAAGTTGAATGCGCCGGAATCGGTGCTTAAAAATTTCGATAAGAACAACAAAGAAATGAACTGCGGAACGGCGATCGTCGTAATTAAAACCGTCCGCCAAAGTTTTTTCAGTCGAATTCCTTTTTTATTGATAATTAACGCAACGATCATGCCTAAAAAGTAGTTGGTAAACGTTGCGAAAAAAGCCCAAATCAAAGTCCACAGTAAAATTTGACCGAAAACATACGTAAACTCAAAACCGCCACCGGTCATACCGAACAGTTTTTTGAAATTATACATTCCGACCCAGTCAAACAATTCTTTCGGACTTTGATAATCGCTTGAATAATTGGTAAACGCAACGATAATACTAAAAACAAGCGGGATAATCGTAAACATAACCAAACCGAACGTCGGGAAAGCAAGCAATACCTTATGGTAATTTTTTCCCGTCAAATCCCGGATTGTATCTCGGTCCGTTACTTTTTTACCGATGGCATTCAAATTTTGCAGGTTGGCGCTGTCGCTGATCTGCGAACACCACAAAACAAAATAAACGACCATCAATATAATGGCAATAATCGAATTAAGTAAAATCAAAAAACTGTCATCATTAAACGACGACACTTCGATTCCCAAAACCGGATGAGTATAGGTAGCCTGAGCTACATACCCAAACGTTCCCAACTTGGCCAATGACGGCGCACCGATGGAAACGATGTAATAGATAAAGAAAATTTCATAAATCAAAACCAAAAAACCACGCAAATACGATTTTCTGGTAATTTGGCCAAACCCCATTATCAAGTACGATAAGCGGGTTTTCCAATCTCCGTCCACAAAAATATTGTATATACCTACCAGTAATCCTGCAATTTTTCTATAAATTCTAACGAAAAAATTCGGTATTTTCTTCGTGAAAAAAACACCAAACCAATGAGGGATCGCCGCAAAAAAAGCGATAAATTTATAGAAAACTCTCTTATACCCCGGGAGTGCAAGATATTCAATCGTTGTCATAAAATCACCTCTTTTTTTAAAATATATGGTACAGGCTCTCCTCCTGTACCATATATTATTTTAACCTTCCTAGCTCGATGCTTTTACAGTATCATTGAATGATTTACAAGCCGTAGCCAAATCTGCTTTGGTAATCGAACCATCGATCATACCGTTGATCAAGGTACCAGGTGCTGTCCAGAAATTGCCGGGTACAGCATCTTGCGGATGAGCGAATTCCAATTGAGCCGCTAAAACAACTTGATTTTCATCGGCTTTTACAGTCGCACTGTTCGCTACATTCTTATTACAAGGTCCGATACCGTTTTTCGTAAAACGTTCTAATTGACATTCTTCATTGGATAAGAATTTAGCCAATTCATGAGCGGCAACCAAACGATCGGTATCCATTTGAGAACGTTGCGGATTGACACCGAATAATTTACCACCTACGAAAGCACCCAAATTCTTCGTTTCTCCGTCAACGGTTACCGTCGGCATTACCGCACAACCATAATTAGAACCAAGTGCCGTTTTATAAGAAGCGATATCCCATGTACCGGCAATACAAGCAACGAAACCGGAATCTGCAGTCGGCGCAACCGTATCTTTTGACCAAGCCGGATGTTTTACGATATCGTAAATCGCACTGGCTGCTTTTTGACCTTTTTCACCGTCGAAATCAGCTGTAACACTGGTAACCGCACCGTCGGAATTGTACGTTACTTCGTAATCCGCACCGAACGTAAACATAGCGGCACCACCCCAGAATGCTTCCGGTAAGTTATATCCTACTTTCGCACCGATGGATTGCGCTTTATCCAAAAGACCCTGCATGGTTTTAACATCATCGGCCGTCAATCTGGATTTATCGTATTGAACGTAATACGTATTGTCGCCTGTCCAAGGATAGCCGTAGTAATCGCCGGCAAACTTAGCCATTGTCTGACCGAAACTATTGGTTTCGCTCGTAATATAAGAAGCATTTGCTCCTGTGATCTTAGCCAACGCACCTTTTCCGTATAAAACACCGATTTTATCCGATGCGAATTCGTATACATCCGGACCGGTTGTCCAGTCTGTGATTTCAGAATCCACTTTATCCGGACCGTGTTCTACGTATTCAATAACGTATTCGTTGGTGTCTCCTGCTTCCTTTCTGGCTTCTTTGAATTTTTCAAATAAGCTTTCGTTAAATTCTCTGTCCGAACCGGTACCGGAATAAACCAAGTGAATGGCATTTCCTTTCTTGTCCGTACAAGCGGCCATTCCCAACGCCAATGCGCCGATGGCCCCTAAAGCAAATAGTTTTTTCATTCTTCTTCCTCCTAATTTTTTATTTGCTTTATTCCTATTCTCCTTAAGAATAGATGTTTAGAAGCGTTCCTTTTAAAACTTTTCATCTTCTTTTAGAAAAGTCATATCGCTTTACTTCTTCATTTTCGCAAAATCCAAATGAAACAATTGTCGAATAAAAGCGCTTACTTCCATAAAAATAATCTTATTCAGTTTTTAAAATGAACTCTTCCTTGTTTGAATATATTATACTATAATTTACAAAATCTTACAATATTTTTGCAAAGAAATAAGCCGAATTGCAAATCAGATGATTTTTATAACGATAGTATAATCATTCTTTTCAATTTTTAAAATTGAATTTATATTAATCAGAATCCAAACGGTTCTGAATTAATAACAATTTGTTTATATATTGCTTTTGCCTGAAAATTTTTCATCGTTGAATGTTGATCGCAAGGCGGTGTTAAATTCGATTCGATAAAAATACTGTTCAACCCTAATAAATGAGCCGGTTTGACATCGCATTCATAATCGTTTCCGATCATCCATATTTCCTGATCGTTTAAACCGAATGTTTGAAGAGCTTGTTCGTAATAGTTCTTATTGGGCTTTTTTATACCATAGTCCGATGAAAGCGCGATACCGTTAAAAAAACGTTTGATTTTCAGTTTTTCCAACTCCGGCATCGTAAAAGATGCTTGCGCATTGGATAACACGTAAAGCGCGATGCCTTGTTTTTTAAGTTTTTTCAGCAACTTCAAAACACCCGGATATAGTCGAATATAACTCGTCGAAAGCCTGCGGAACAGCCAGCAAACTTTGCTTGCCTGTTTTTCATCGATGTCAAACAACGCCTGAAAAACCGGAAGGACATCGATCTCTTCTTTTTCTTCTTCCGCCAAACGGCAATATTTTTGATATATCTGTTTTAAATCGGTGGGATCATACGCTTTGATACGGCACATTTTTTTGGCAAAGCGTTGCCAGAACCGATTGCTTTCTTCATCGGTATGAATGTCGATCAACGTGCCGTATAAATCCCATAAGACCGCTTTTTCCACCGTTTCATCTCCCTTATAAAACGCTTACACAAAACAGGAAAGGCTATTCCCCACACCGTGTGCAGGGAATAGTCAAGGAAAGATTACTTCAAATGCCAAACCAAGGCATTGTAATCCAAAACAGAGCGATCGGATGAAAACTTCCCGCTTGCTTGCATATTGGCAACACATTTTCGATAATACATCGACGTGTCGTATTCGGCATTGGCTTTCAGTTTCGTTTCGATATACGACTTGAAATCCGCTAAAACCAAATAGTAGTCCGTCTGCAGCAAATGTTGGTAAATCGCCTGAAACATACCGCTGCCGTCATCGGAAAGCGTACCGTCTATCAAACTCTCAACCACTTTTTTCAGTTTCGGTTGTTCGTCCAAAACAGCACTCGGAACGTAATGTTGTTTTACTTGCTCCACTTCTTCGACCGTCAATCCGAAAATATAGTTGTTTTCAATACCGGCTTCTTCGGTAATTTCCACATTCGCGCCATCCAGTGTCCCGATGGTCGGCGTGCCGTTAATCATGAATTTCATATTTCCCGTACCGGACGCTTCCATACCTGCCATGGAAATCTGTTCGGATAAATCCGCCGCACAAACCAGTTTTTCGGCATAACTGACATTGTAATTGGAAACAAACACGACCCTCAACTTGTCGCCAACAAGCGGATCGCCGTTGACTTTATGAGCGATCGTATTGATCAGTTTGATAATCGCTTTGGCCATATAGTATCCCGGGGCACTCTTGGCTCCGAAAATAAAGGCCGTCGGTTTAAAATCCGGTAAGTTTCCGCTCTTGATCTCATTGTATAAATACAATATTCCAAGTGCATTGAGCAACTGTCTTTTATATTCATGGAGTCGTTTGATCTGAATGTCATACAAAAACTCCGTCGGTAAGAAAATCCCTTCTTGCTTTAAAATCGTTTCCTGCAGACGTTTTTTATTTTCCAATCTGATTTGCCTGAAACGCTTTAAAAAGACAGGATCGTCCACATAAGGTTTCATCAAATGAAGTTGCGATAGATCTTTGATCCAACCGTTTCCGATCCGATTGGTGATTTCTAAAGCCAACAACGGATTATTTAAGGCGAGCCAACGTCTCGGTGTCACACCGTTGGTGACATTCACAAACTTTTCCGGACAGATCGCATACCAATCTTTGAACGTTTCTTCTTTTAAAATGTTGGTATGAATTTGAGCCACCCCGTTGACATGACGGCATACGGCGATTGCCAAATCCGCCATATGGACCAAATTATCTTTGATAATAGCAACCGAAAACTCGTTTTGTTCCAAGTGATGTTGCAGTTGCTCGATTTGTTCGTACACATCCGGAATCAATTCTTTCAACTGAGCCACCGGCCATTTTTCAAGCGCTTCGGCTAAAATGGTATGGTTGGTAAAATTAAAAGAACGATGACAAATTTCAAAGGCTTCTTCAAACGAAAGTCCTTCTTGTTTCAAAAGCCGCATCAATTCGGGAATGGCCAACGTGGGGTGTGTATCGTTTAATTGGAAAATGAAATAATCCGGAAACGTATCCCACGGCAAGCCTTTTTGCCTAAACTTTTTCATAACATCCTGAATGGACGCGCTGACCATAAAATATTCTTGCCGAAGCCGTAAGGTTTTCCCTTTTTGTGTATTATCGTTCGGATAGAGGACCGCCGTAATCTCGGTTGCCTTATAATTGTTAAGGGCTGTCAACTGGCCTTCCATTTGATCGAAAAGCGCAAAATCAAACGACTCAATCGGCTCGCTTTGCCATAATCTTAACGTATTGACGGTCTTACTGTCATAACCGATCACCGGCATATCGTAAGGAACCGCCCGTACATCCATATCGGCAAAATGAACGATTTGCGCATCTTCCAAAACCCGTCTGCTAAACGGATCGCCCCATTTGAGCCAATCATCGGCTTCTTCATTTTGAAAGCCGTTGACAAAGGTTTGTTTGAATAGACCGAACCGATACCGCAACCCGTACCCATCTAACGGCAACCCACTCGTCGCCGCCGACTCTAAGAAACAAGCTGCCAACCGACCCAGTCCGCCGTTTCCGAGTGCCGCATCTTCGATTTCTTCAAACACATTGATATCCACATCAAACGAAGCCAAAGCCTCTTTGACTTGCTGCATCAAATTCAAATTCAACAAATTCGCATAAATCAACCGACCGATTAAAAATTCGGCCGATAAATAACCGCACCGCTTTTGATCGGCGTTTTTTGTTTTTTGCCAATCTTCTTCCACATGAAGCAGAATCGCTTTGGCCGTCGCATCGTATAATTGCCGAACGGAGGCTTCTTTTACCTCTTTCCCGCAAGAAGCTTTCAGCAACAGCGCAATTTCCTTTGCTAATTCCAAGGTTCAATCCCTCCTATATTTTTCAACATATCGACGAATCCGATCCGCCAAACGTCTGGACAACTGACGCTTTAAAACGCGGTAACTCCAGTTGTTCACGGAAACCGTCGACGGAAAATTCATTCTGGATGTGCCGTCTTGCGCCAATAAATCCTGCATCGGAATGATACAATAATCGGCTTTGGACGCAAATGCCAATTCCACGACCGTCTGCGTAATCATTCGATAACTGTACAAACGCGGCCGCACACCCGCCAAACGGCATTCTTCTTTTAATTGTTCCAAAAAGATTTTCAAAGCCGAAGGCGAAAGATCGAAAATAAACTGATACAACGGCAAATTGTCATGCGTTCCCGTATATACCACGAAATTCGTTCCGTAATTCGATGGTAAATGTTCGTTTTCTTTCGATCCGTCCAGCGCAAACTGTAAAATCTTCATTCCCGGATACGTCGTTTTTCGCATCAATTCCCGAACGCCCGCATCGATGAAACCCAAATCTTCGGCAACGATTTTCAACTCCGTTTTATCTTTGAAAAAATCGAATTTCGGTCCATCCAGCCAGCGACCGTTGCGCGCGGTCGTATCCTCAGCCGGAATCGCATAAAACCGATCGAATCCGCGAAAGTGATCGATCCGTAAAATATCAAACAGTTCAAACGCTCTAGACAATCGGTCCTGCCACCAAGCGTAACGGTCTTTTTTCATGTAATCCCAATCGTAAATCGGATTGCCCCACAACTGTCCGTCTTCCGTAAACGCATCGGGCGGACAACCGGCCACCAATTTTTTACGGTGATCGGCACTTAAGACAAACAACTCGGGATGTTTCCATACCTCGACACTGTCATAAGCGACATACAAAGGCATATCCCCCATGATTTCGATCTGTTTGATTTTGGCATATTGATGCAACGCATTCCATTGGTTTAAAAATTCAAATTGGGTCCAAAGCCAAAACAAATAGTCTTCACGATGTAAACTTACCACTTCTTCTTCCGTTTTTAAAGAATAGTTTCGGTAAGGTTCCTGCCAGCATTCCCAAGCCTGATAGTCATGCATGGCTTTCAGTGTCATAAAGACCGCGAAATCATGATATTTTTTCGAAGCGACAAAATCTAAAAAGGCTTGATCGGTTGCATCAAACCGTAAAAAAGCTTTCCGCAAAACCGGTACTTTATTTATAAACAGCAAATGGTAATCCACCCGATTGTCTTTTTTGGCAAAAGGGATATTCTGGTATTCTTTTTTTTGAAGCAGCCCTTTTTCCCTCAAAATATCCAAATCGATCAAATAGTAATTGAGGGCTGTGGAGGATACCGATTGATACGGTGAATCTCCGTAATTCGTCGGTACCAAAGGAAGCACTTGCCAAAGATGCAAGTTGGCACTGTAAAGCCAATCGACAAAATCAAAGGCGGCTTTCCCTAATGTTCCCACACCGTAAGCAGAGGGAAGACTGGTAATATGAAGTAAAACACCGGCTTGTCTTTTACAAAAACCCATAACTATTCTCCTAACAATCTATATTCATCTATTATCGTTACTATCCATTTGTCATTGTATCATGATTTTGATCCATTGCAAGCGTTTTTATTTGATTTGACCGAAACTTTCAAAACAAAGAATTTATTTTCGAAAAATTTTCGAAAACAAAGCGAAAAATATTGTTTTCAACGCTTAAAAACGGTACAATAACCTTGTGAGGTACCCTAACTATGAAAATCAAAGACATTGCTCAAGCCCTTCATTTATCGGTTTCGACCGTTTCGAAAGCCTTAAACGGCGCCTTCGATGTATCCAAAGAAACCAAAGAAATGGTTTTAGCCTATGCCAAAGAGCACGGCTACAAATTCAAAGACGAACGTCTGACCGTCAAATCCATGCGCAGACTGTGTGTTTTATACGACAATATCGAACCGACTTCCCAATCCAGTATCATTTTTCCACTGGCCATCGCCTTTTCCAAATATGCCAATGAAATGAACTTTGAGGTTATTCCCGCATCCATCGATGTCATTCATACGTCTTATGATGCGTTTATGAAAGAAAATAATTTCGATGGGGCATTTATTGCCGGTCTTAATTATCAAAGTCCGCTTTTAGAAGAACTGAAGCAGACAAAATTTCCGACCGTCCTTTACGATCACGTCTTAGAAGGAAACAAAATCGCAACCATCAACAACGAAAACATCAATACCATTTCCAAACTCGTCTGTCTTTTGCACGAACAAGGCCATCGAAATATCGGATTTATCCACGGAGATAAAAATTCGTTTGTCAGCAACGAACGCTTTGCCGGATACATCATCGGCCAAATGATGAACGAATTGAACTATTGTCCCCGTTACGTTTATTTCGGAGAATTCAACGAACAATCCGGTTTTAAAGCCGCTTCCTACTTCGCTCAAACGGATGTGACGGCCATTATTTGTTCGGCTGATATCATTGCTGTGGGACTGATCAAAGGATTGGAAAAAGAACACCTCTTTGTCCCGCAGGACATTTCCGTTACCGGCTATGACGATTTGGATATTGCCACCTATTTAAAACCCAGTTTGACGACCGTTCGTCAAGATATCGATTTGATCGGTGAAAAAGCCTTATCTTTACTGCTTTCGATGATGATGAACCGTTCTTCACAGCGTTTGGTCATCAACGGTGAAATCATCCAAAGAGAATCCACAGGACCGGCAAAAGAAAGACAATCCGATTAATCCGAAGATAAAAAAACATCATCAACTTCCGTCCATGATGTTTTTTCTTTTACCCGTTAAAACATTAACGCGATCTTTTTTTCAAAATCGCAAAGCACTGTTCAGATACCGAACAACGCCCGTCTTGAATATGAACATGCCCGATTTGATAAATCGGTTCGGCTTCTTCTTCCAACACAAAAGAGTTCGGTTCGAAAGACGGGTTGACAATCATCCAAAAATCACCGCGACGATACACAAATAATTTGGAATGATCATCGGCATGGACGATTTTTATGTTGTTGACGGCTTTTAAATCATCGTACTGATGACGCAAAGCGATCAAAGTTTGAATATGATAGTACATCGAATCTTTTTGAGTCAACGCTTCTTCGACCGTTTTTGCATTTTTTCGATCGTCGACCGGTAAATAAAGCGGTCCGTCGGTATCGGAAAAACCGAGGTTTTTGCCCTTGTTCCACTGCATCGGCGTCCGACTTCCGGTACGATGATAACCGCCTTCTTTGGTCGGTATCGGTAAATACCGCATCATGATTTCATCGCCGTAATATAAATACGGTACACCCGGCATTGTGAAAATAAAGCCGTAAATGATCTTTTGTTCCAATTCATCGAAAAAGTATGACGTCCGAATCATATCGTGATTATCCGTCAAAAAGCAAATATAGCCCAACTCTTTGGTCTTTTCATACCAATCCAAATATTCTTTTAAGAATTTAGTCGGTGTTTGCTTAGAATCGGTCTTAAAATAAGAACAATCGCTTGTGATTTCGTATGTATCGTAATCCAGATCCTGATCTCTTAACAAATGATGATAGCCGTTTCCGCCATCCCAGCCGTGATCCAAATAAAAATCCATATCGAATCCGCAGGCAAGCGCCCGGTCCGGTGTTCCCCATTCGGAAACAAAAGCGGCATTCGGATATTCTTCTCGAATGATCTTAAACATCCGTTTCCATACTTCCTGCGTTCCGCGTTCATCGACATCGTTTTTAACCAAACAAGCCGCCATATCGACTCTAAATCCGTCCACCCCTTTGGATAACCAGAAACGCATCACATCCAACATCGCTTCCTGTGTTTTTTTCGATGCTTCGGAATCGATTTTATGCTGCCACGGTTCCTTTACTTCGTAAAATCCGTAATTGAGGGACGGCTGACAGTTGAAAAAGGAAATCACGTATGTTCCGTTGCGTTCTTTTTCGCCGCCCACCGCCGTTAAATTGTTCGGTTTGTTAAAGGCTCCTTTGGTCCAAATATAGCGATCGCTGTACTGGTTTTTTTCCTGTTTGGATGAAGCCAAAAACCATTCATGTTCTTCACTGGTATGGCACGGTACCAAATCCAGTAACAGATGCATCTTGCGCCGATGCATTTCTTCGATCAGTCGGTATAAATCGTCGTTGGTTCCGTATCTTGGCGCTACTTTCAGATAATTTCTGACATCGTAGCCGGCATCTTTAAACGGCGAATCGAAACAAGGATTCATCCAGATCGCATTGCATCCCAACGAGCAAATATAATCCAATTTGGCAATAATGCCCGGGATATCGCCGATTCCATCCGCATTCGAATCATAGAAAGACTGCGGATAAATTTCGTAAAATACGGCATCGTTTAACCATTTTTGTGCTTTCATATAGTCTCCTTTTATTCTGTTGGTCTTTTTTGTTTTCATTTCAACTTCATTCTACCACGTTTTTTGGGGAAGTCAACGAAAAAATTGAAGGAGTTTTTATTTTTCAAAAGACAAAGAAAGACAAAAAAATCCCGTTTCCAATTTCGGAAACGGGCATTGTTTAAAAAGAGGATTCGGACTGTTCTTCCATCTTCAAATCACCGACTAAGCCATCAAATAAAGGCGCCAATCCTTCTTTGGCATCTTCATGATTGGGGCAAATCAAAACGGTTTGATCGTAATAAAAGGCCGCATAATAAACGTTTTCTCCCTGAATGCAAAAATCCGGCAGTTTTCGCAGCACCTCCTCATCCCAATCCAAAAATATCTCGAATCCGATAAATTTACGACATTTTTCAAGGGCTTTGTTGGAAGAAGGGCGGGCATTGTTTTGTTGTTCTTGGTTGAAATACTTCTCTTTGTTTTTAACCAAAACGACTTTATAAGCATGCTCTTTTTCCACTTTCAAATAACTTTGTCCGTAAGGCGTGTTTCGTTGCTGATAGCCCATTGCGGTCAACTTATTTTCGACGGAAGGATCAAATACGTATTTTTTCTGCGGATATTTTTTCGGTTTCATGCGGTAACGAAACGTTCTGGTCGAGGCAAACTGAATCGCAATGGTCATATAAATAAAATCAATGGCCAACAAGACAATCACGACATTGGTCCAAGCGCCTTTGGTCTGCGTCACCCCGACGATCAAACCGACGGCAAGTATAAAACTGATCAAGACACTGATCCATATGGTTCTGGTTTTAATTTTCATAACAATCTCCTATCTGAGCGGATCAATAGCCGTCAAATCGTAATAAATGGCTTCGGCATAATGATCGTATAATTTATAAAATTTCGGAACAGGCCGCCAATATTCCAACCGAACTTCTCGGTAATTGAAAATCAATACCTGATTGAACTGTGTTTTCGTATTGGTTCTTGCGACTTTGGCAATCGCTCTGGTTTGTTCGTTATCGTGTTGGAAAACCCATAAATGAATGACCGAATCGCCTTCTTCAATCCCTTTTTCTTTTAAAGCGTCTTTCAGTGTTTCGTATCGATACCGATCCACATCCACTCCGGTTTCCTCATCGATCAACACAATAATAAAAACGGTTTTTTTATAATTTCTGGCATAAACGTGCACCTTGTCTTCGTCTTTGATCAGCGTTTGACCGGCATAAACCAATGCATAAGAAAACGAATCATACGGTTTGGTATCGTAAAAGCCTAAACAACCAGTCGATTCTTTTTTTCTTTTCCATCTTTCAAACATCATTCATCCATCCATTCTAACGTTTATTATATCATGTTTCAAATAGAAAAAAAAGGATTCGAAGCCAATTCAAATCCCTTTTTAACGATCAAAACGCAATCCCATCCTCGGTCGTATGTTGTTGTAGCGAATTTTCTTTTACTTGAATGCAAATATAGAAGATAGAACAGTCCGAAGCGGCAAAAAACTGCCGTTTGGCCGAAGGAGCGATCCGAAGCCAATCTCCTTTTTGCAAACAAACGGTTTCTCCGTCGATGACCGCACGGCCTTTCCCCTCCAAAATACCGTAGATTTCTTCATTTTGCCGATGGGCATGAACAAACGGAACACCTTGTCCTTTTTCCAACCGATTCAAACTGACTTCCGCACCGGTAAGCGATAAGACATCATGCAAACAAACACGGGATTCTTCTGAAACGTGAACGGTTTGATAATTTTTCATAAAATCCTCCTTTTTCTTTTTATTATACGTTAAAATCTTTCAAGAAAAAAGTCTTTTTCGCTCAAAACAGAATTGCTTTTACAACGTAAATCCATTACAATAAAAACAAAAAGGAAGGAGAAAATCATGATTCCACCTTATCTTAAGTCCAAAGCGGTTTTTTATTTCATTGCCCCTTCATTTGGATGTACCACATCCCCTTATCAAGAACGGCTTACCAAAACCTGCGAAGAACTGCCCAAAAAAGGCCATACGATTCTATTGGGACCGAACTGTTTTTCAGCTCAAGGAAAATGTGCTTCCAATGATGCCGAAAAAAGGGCAAAAGAGTTTATGGATGCTTATCAAAGCCAAGCCGATGTGATTGTTTCGGTCGGCGGCGGCGAAATGGAAACGGAAATACTAGACTACATCGATTTTAAAACGATTCGAAAACTGCCTCCCAAATGGTTCGTCGGTTTTTCCGATAATACCCATTTGACCTTCACCTTGACAACCCTTGCCGATGTTGCGACGATCTACGGTCCTTGTGCCGGAAACTACCATTTCAAAACGTTCTCCTACGATGTCAAAGATGCCTACGACATGCTTTACGGTAAACTGGATTTCGAAGGCTACCCTTTTTATGAATCCGTTCCCGATCGAACCGATCCTTTAGCCGATTACAAGTTGGATACGAAAAAAGTCATTGTCCCGTTTCAATACAGCGCTCCCTTTTCGGGATGCCTCATCGGCGGCAATCTGGACTGCTTGGTACAATTGGTCGGAACACCGTTTGATCAAATGAAAGCCTATCAACGAAAACATCCCGAAGGATTGATTTTTTATTTCGAAGCCTGCGATCTATCCGTCGTCGGCATCAAACGGGCTTTACTCCAGTTGAAACGAGCCGGTTGGTTTACGAACGTCAATGGATTTTTATCCGGACGGCCGCTTTGTATGGATCAGGAATTTTTAGGTATTACCGATCAAAATGCCGTCACCGATGTTTTAAAAGATTTGAATGTTCCGATTCTGCTCAATGTTGATTTAGGCCATCTAAGTCCTTCTATGCCGATGAAAAACGGAGTCGAAGCGATGGTTTGTTTGGAACAAGGAAATATTAAAATTCACTATAAAGCATAAAAAAACCTTTTTGACAGAAATTCTGCCAAAAAGGTTTTTATTTCATCTTTAGTCGTTGTTGCATCTGTTCTAAAGATTCCGTTGCGCTTGAAAAATGCGGCCAAGCATCGATCCCATCGTCTTTTTTTCTGGGAATAATATGAAAATGCAAGTGAAAAACCGACTGTTGGGCCGATGAACCGCTGGCATTTAAAATATTGACGCCGTCGTATCCGCAATCATTCACGTAATGGTTGGCAATCTTCCGAACAACTCCGATCAAATGCTTTAACGTTTCATCATCCACATCCAACACATTTTCCGCATGTTTTTTCGGAATAACAAGTGTATGCCCATCGACATCTTGCGCAATATCTAAAAAGGCATACGTTTGTTCGTCTTCGTAAATGGGATAACTGCTTATTTCGTGATTGGCGATCTTGCAAAAAATACAATCCATACCGTTTCCTCCTGTTCTTAAGGTCAAAAACTCTCCTAAATAAACACCTTATCTTTATCGTGTCATAATTTGTCCGCTTTGTCAAGAATATAAGATCAAATACGTTGTAATTCGTCACGAATAAGCGAATAGATACTTCCATTCAGTACACGAAAGTATTGTGTTTTCTCCTTCGATTGAATCGAATGCCCGTCTATTATATATTGACCGCTTTCAAAATACAAAATAATCTGATAAGCATAAGCCGTTTTTTCATTGAAAAAATATCTTGGAACCACCGTTTTTTGAACGATCTCTTCTATCAAGTTCTTATCTTCTTTAACATCGAAGACAACCGTCTGATCCAGTTGCACGATTTCAAATCGCTCTATATCCGAAATATCCTCGTGAATGTAGGATGCTATTGATCGTGGAAAATAAAATCCTACCGATACAAGAAAGAAAAGCCCAATCAAACAAAAAACAGATGCCAAAACATAAATCAACCGTTTTCGTCCCGTCGATTCGAACGTTTTATTATTTTCTTTTTCCTTCATCCGATCACCCTCTTTTGTTTTAATTATAGCATAAAAATATTTTTTGTGGTTTTTTTGTGAAAATAAATTAATTTTTATTTATTTTCACAAAAAATCGTAGTTTAGTTATCCTAATTTATCTTTTCCGCAAAGCCGAATTTTGTTTTTTTAAAACTCGCAGAATAAAAAAAGACCCTGTCTAATGGTTCATCCATCCGACATGGGGTCTGATTATTATATAATGGTGTGTTTGAAAAATTTACCGAAGATTCGTTTGATCGGGGATACCGTCATAAAAGCCATCGGATCGGTTTTACGAACGATTTCCGCTACTTTTTGAAGTTCATAAGAAGAAATGATCATAAAAACATCCGCTTTCTTTTCCTTCGTATAAGCCCCTTTCACATCCAAAATCGTACAACCGCGATGAATTCCCACAATCAAAGCATCGGCGATTTGATCCGGATGCAGCGAAATAATATCGATTCGCAAATAGTTGTATGCTGTGTGAATTTTATCAATCGCCAAATTGGAAACGATGATAAATACAAACGTGTATAGCGTAATCGTCCAAGATCGTTCAATCAAACCGCCCGCAATCACGGCCAGCAAAATATTGACGATCGTGGAAAAAAATCCGATCGATATATTTTTGCGTAACGCCAACGCTTGTCCGATGATGTCCATTCCTCCGGTTGACGTTCCGTATCGTAAAGCCACGCCAATCGAACAACCGCAGAAAAGACCGCCGATCACCGATAAAAAGAAACGATCTTGTGCCGTAAAACCAAAATCGATTTTTAAAAAATCCCAGTCCAACAGCCAAAACGATTGGACTAATACGGATAAAATACTGAACAACACGAAGCGGGGCGATACGGTTTTGGCACCGTAAATACAAAGCGGCACATTCAACACCAACGTAAAAACACCGACGGGAATCGTCATTCCGATCATGGAAAAAGACCGATTCAATATTTGGCTCAACCCAGTCAACCCGATGGAAATCAAATTGGCCGGTTCCAAAAACCACAACACGGCAAGCGAATGAACCGTCGCCGTTACCAGTACAATGAAAACAAGAAAGAGATCTTTTAAATGTTTTTGCCTTTTCATTAACGAACAATATCTCCGGGTGCCATTTTTTCCACATTCAACAACTCAAGGGCCGTATCGGTCTCATCGGATGCACAAAGCAACATTCCGTGGGATTCGATTCCCCTTAATGCAATCGGTTTTAAGTTTTTAACCACAACGACTTTTTTTCCAATCAAGTCCTGCGGATGATAAAACTTGGCAATGCCCGATACGATCGTCCGAATTTCCGTTTGAATATCCACTTTGAAAACCAGTAATTTATCGGCCTTCGGATGTTTTTCCGCCGAAACGATTTGACCGACAACCAACTCCAACCGATCAAAGTCATCGATCGAAATCAACGGTTTGCCCGGCTTTTCTTCTTGTTTTGCTTCTTTGGCAAGTACGATATCCAAGACATCTTTTTGAACATCCAACCGTTTAAACAGCACAACGGCTTCTTTCAAATGATATTCTTTTTGTGCACCGTAAGTCAAATCCGAAAACGATGTTTGCGTCGTATTCAACTGCTTGAAAACCGATGCCGATGTTCTGGGCATGATCGGTTCTAATAAAACGGCACTGATCCGAATCGCTTCAAAAAGATGGTATAAGACACTCATTAAAGAATCGTGTGCCGCTTCGTCTTTAGCCAAAACCCACGGTTTGCTGTCGTCGATATATTTATTCGACGCTCTAAGAAGACGCATCACGCATTCGGTTGCATCGGCGACTTTAAACGCATCCATCGCTTTCATATAATCCTCTACCGTTTGTTCCATCAGTTTTTCCAGTTCCGAATCCAGCGCAGAAGACGGTTTTAAACCGATTGTTCCGTCAAAATATTTCTTTCCCATCGCCATACTCCGGTTGAGCAAATTGCCGTATGTATTGGCCAAATCCGAATTGGATTTTTCACAAACCAGTTCATACGTAATATTGCCGTCCGAAGCAAACGGAATTTCATGCAATACATAATAACGAACGGCATCCACCCCGAACAATTGAACCAAATCGTCGGTATCGATCACATTCCCTTTGGATTTCGACATTTTATTGTGATTCATCAATACCCACGGATGTCCGAAAATCTGATGTGGTAACGGTAAATCAAGGGCCATCAAAATGATCGGCCAATAGATGGTATGAAATCTTAAAATATCTTTTCCGATCAAATGCATATCCGCCGGCCAGTATTTGACAAACAAATCGTCGCATGGACCGTTGCAGTGATAACCGATGCCCGTTATATAGTTGAGCAACGCATCGATCCATACGTAAGTAACGTGTTTGGGATCAAACGAAACCGGAATCCCCCAAGTATAGGATGTTCTGGACACACACAAATCGGGTAATGGCGTAGCCAAAAAATTATGGAGCATTTCGTTTTTACGCGATTCCGGTTGAATAAAATCCGGATGCGTATGGATATAATCGATCAGACGTTGTTGATACGGAGCCAGTTTTAAAAAGTACGCTTCTTCTTTCATCAACTGTACTTTCGCACCGCAATCAGGACAACAACCGTCGACCAAATCTTTGGCGGTAAAAAAAGATTCGCAATCCACACAGTAGTTTCCCTCGTAAGAACCTTTGTAAATATCGCCTTTGCGATACAACTTTTCGAATACTTGAGCGACTTCTTTGATATGATCCGGATCGGTCGTACGAATAAAACGATCGTAACAAACGTCGACCAACGCATAAATCCGCTTGATTTCATCCGAAATCCTATCCACATGCTGTTTGGGTGTCATGTTGTTTTTTTCGGCTTTCATCTGAATTTTTTGTCCGTGTTCATCCGTTCCCGTCTGAAAATAAACATCAAACCCTTTTTTGCGTTTATACCGCACAATCGCATCGGCCAAAATCGCCTCGTAAACATTGCCGATATGCGGTTTGGAAGACGTATAGGCAATCGCCGTTGTCAGGTAAAATTTTTCTGCCACCAATAACACTCCTTTATCTTTCGATTCTTTTTTTATTATACTATATTTTAAAACATTTTTCACATATTTTCTAAATTAATGTTTTTTTATTAAAAAAGCCCTCTTACACGATGTAAGAGAGCCAAATGATCAGGCTACTTCCAATCGATTCAATTTTCCAATACCGACTTTAAACAACAACCAAGCAATCAGCACGGCTAAAACAAACGTCCATGCCAATGTAATCAAAAATGCCAACAACGGATTCACAAAACTCAGTCCGATCACACTGAACGCAAACACGATGGTATATAAAAAATCCAGCAGCATCGTAACAACCACGCTTCTTGAATTTTTAACGGCTTCGTTTTCGTTTTTCCAGTTCAACTTCGGAAAACAAAGATTGATCAACAAACCCAAACAATTCATCGAAAACAAATAAACTTGCGGTAAAACAACCAAAAAGATAATGTTTTCCACTGTTGGCGGAACAACGATCAGCCCCAGCAGCGATCCAATCAACAACAAAACACCGACGGTCAATTGAGTCAAGCAGATTTTGCTCAATAAATACGTCCGATAAGAAACCGGCAGTGTTTTCATAACCCAAACGGTTTTTCCTTCCATGCTGATGGCACAGGAAGAAGGCGTTGCAAGCCCGCAGCACCAACAAACAATCACGATCATGATCGGGGCTAAAATAAATGCCCCTTCCGTATTTTTCAATTCCCGAAGACTGAGTGCCATCACAACGCTGCAGATGATCGCCACAAGGCCGGAAGTAATCGTATTCAATAAATACATTCTGGAATTGAAATAACGTTTCAAATCCAATAAAAACACACTTTTGAAAATACCGCGCTGTTGTAATGTTTTACGAACGTATTTGCGATGCGGTTTGGAAGCCGTGAGACAATCGTGAAAATAATCGTAAAACAACGATACGAAAACAATCATCGCCGCCATAAAAACAAGATTGGCTCCGACATAGACGATCCAATCGACAAACGGGATCGAAATGGCTTCAAACACCAGCAAAAGCGGACTGAAATAAGACAATAATTTAAAAGAAAAAATCAATTGTTGCGGATCGATTTGATCGTTTGCATCCGTTTGATTGAGTATAAACGAAAAATAAAACACAAACCCTAAAAAAACTAGGTAAAAAAGGATCGTCAGAATGTTTCCGAACCGGAACCGATCGGTTAACAGTCCGAAGACAACGCCCACAAGACTGGCAATCAAAATCGCAACAACCGGCGTCAGCAATATCAAAAGCAGGCCTCCGACAACAAACAAAAGTTGTTGGGTATAAAAAACATACAACGCAACACAAGGCAACAGAATAATCGCACTGTAAAGCAGTTCCACCAAATAAATACTGACCAGTTTGACGGCGATAATCGTCGGTTTGGAAATCGGAAGGCTGGCCAGTAAATCGTAATCCGAAGCCCCGAACAAAGTCGTTTTTGTATTCATAACCGTCGTCGATATATTCAAGATTGAAGCAAACCCCGCAAAAGCGAAAACAATCAACCGCATATCCAAATTCAACTCAATAGCCATTTGCATAAACACAAAACTGCAAAAGCCGCTGAAGACAAGACCTAAGAGAACAACCAGCAACAGTAAGGTCAAAAAGGGGATGGCCTTTTTCTTTTCTTTCTTGCTGCGGCCGAAACGAAAGGTTTGAAGAATCTGAACCTTTAGAAGAGGAAGAATATTATTCATCGAATAACTCCAAGAATACATTTTCCAACGAAGAATCCCCTTTTACTTCTTCTGTCAATCCGGCACTGATGATTTTTCCTTCTTTGATGATCGCGATTTTATTGCACAGTTTTTCAACGACCTCAAGCACATGGGAAGAAAAGAAAACCATCGTTCCTTGTTGACACAACTCCCTCATGATTTCCTTTAAATCATAAGAAGCCTTCGGATCCAATCCCACAAACGGTTCATCCAAAATCAATAATTTCGGTTCGTGAACCAATGAGGCAATCAAAACGATCTTCTGCTTCATTCCGTGCGAATATCCCTTAATCGGATCGTTCAGTCGTTCTTCGATCCCGAACATCTTCGCATATCGGGCAATCCGTTCGTTGCGTTCTTCTTTAACCCCGTACACATCGCAAATAAACCGAATGTAATCGATTCCCGACAGTTGTTCGTAAATATCGGGATTATCGGGAACATAGGCGATCTTCTTTTTACAAGCCAGCGGATCTTTTAAAATGGAAACGCCATCTAGTAAAATATCACCTTCTTCAAACGGATGAATTCCTGTAATGCATTTGATCATCGTCGATTTTCCGGCTCCGTTCGGCCCGATAAAACCGTAAATATCCCCGTCCTCGATCGTCAAATTGATCGAATCGATCGCTTTAACCTGCGCATTGCGGTAGGTTTTCGACACATTTTTAATTTCCAGCATTTATAACATCTCCTTAAGTTCTTATTATAAATCAAACCAGTCCAATCGTCAATTTATTAAAAATTTACTTCGTTTCCGATTTCAAGATCGTTTCGGCGATCAAAGACGGTATTTTTTCACACTCCGCACAAGAAAGTGAGGCGATCGCCACCCTCAAACAGTTTTCAAGCGGGATCACATGAATCTTTTGCAAAACCAAACGCTCATACACTTCTTGTGGATGCAAACAGGGAATGGTTATGAAAAAACCGCACGAAAAAGGAAGCGTAGTTAAATTTGCTTTTCGACATCCCGAAAGAAACAGTTGGGCCCGTTTGGCAAGCAATTGTCTAGATAACGCCAGTTCCTGCGTAAAGAATTGACAAAGATCGGGTTCCAACACGATTTTTCGAACCAAGTTCATTCCCAACTGACTGGTCGTCGACCATTTGGCCCGACTGGAAAACTGATTGGCTTTTCGAAACGCCTCAATTGCTTCTAAATCTTTGGAAAGAGCAATCTGCGCCCCCACTCTTAATCCGTATAATCCCATCGTCTTAGAGGCACTGAAAGCCAAAACCGTTAAAACGGAAGAACAAAGTTCACTCAGCAAAGCCAAATTATTTCTGGTAAACGCCATCCCTTTTTCTTCATAGTCGATATACGCCATATCCCATAACAAAATAAACGGCGTACCATCGGCACTGACTTCATTGATTTTTTCAATCAGTTTCTGCCACTCTTCTTTTTCCATCGAATAGCCGGTCGGATTATGACAAGGATCGTTGATTACCAAAAAAATCCGTTTTTGTTTTTGTTTGACGATATCCATCTTCAAAAACAAATCGGTCAAATCAAATCGGCCGTTTTGAAACAGGCGGTACGTTTGGTAAGAAGCGAAATTTTCATAGGCAAACTGCTTGTAGTTCCCCCACATATATTCGGGAAGCAAGACCGTATCTTCTTCGTTCAAATAATTGGTAAACGTATTGGAAATCGCTCCGCTGCCGCCGGGTGTTGCCATAACGGCACAGGAAAAATGCGATAATAAAAAATCGTATTGATCCTGAAATACCCAGCGTTTGACCGCTTCATGGTAATCCACACTTCCGGCAGTCGAAGCATACGCATATTTTTCAGTCGGCGTCAGCGACTGAAGCGCTCGCTCAACACTTTGAAACGTAAACAGCGTTCCGTCTTCATTATAAAGCATTCCGATCGTCGCATCAATTACCTCGGGATCGTTTTGTTTGTGTGCTTTGGCCAGATTGCCCAGTGTAATAATCGTACTTTTATCTTCTTTGTTTTGACTGTGTTTCGCCAGTAAATTCATGAAAATCCTCTCCTTTTTTCTATTGTAAACAAGGAATAAAAAAAAGACAAGCCACTCGACTTGTCTTTTTTACTTTTTTATTCAACGGAAATGACTTTTTTACCCGTTTGGTCTTCTGCTTTTCCGACCGTAATGGTTAAAATACCGTCTGTCAATTTGGCTTTGACATTCTGTTCATCTGCTTTTTCCAAATAATAACTTCTGGAATAAGAATAACTACTGCGTTCCTTACGAATGTAGCGTTCGTTTTTCTTTTCTTCGTGTTCTTCTTCCTGATGAACCGCCAAGGTTAAATACTGATTATTGAAATGTAAATCAATATTTTTCTTATCGACACCCGGTAAATCCACTTTCAAAACATAATCCTTATCATTTTCGATGATATCGGTTTTTAAAGCCTTACTGGAGAAAAACGAATCCATGAAGATATTTTGGAATTCATCCATTAAATTCATACTTTTTTTATCGTCGTTCTTTTTAACAAAATACATACATTTCACTCCAATCTTATTTTATGCATCCTTGGTTGTTTTATTCGATCGTAATCAATTTCTTTTGCTTTTCTTCCGGTGCTTTGGTACGGATCGTTACGATCAGCAATCCGTTTTCCAATTTGGCCGAAATGGATTCTTCGTCGATTTCGCCAAAGGAAATGCTTCTTTTCAAGTTCATGACATCTCGTTCGTTGATCAAATATTTCGCTTTCGGATCTTTGGTTCTGGAAGCCTCGATCGTCAAAATACCGTCTTCAAACGCAATTTTAACATCTTCCTTGTTTACACCGGGCAGTTCAGCTGTAACCACATAGCCGTTTGGAACTTCCACTAAATCCAAAGGAAAATTCCTATAACCGCCTTTTCCGTAAAACATATCCGCCAAATCATCAAATACTCTATCTAAATTATACATCTCGTTCATCCTTTCTCGTTGGCACTCTATTGTTCTATCTGCCAACTACACTTATAGTATATCACTTTTTTTGGCAATGTCAACACTTAAGTGCCAATTTTTTTAATTTTTTTATCGTAAAAAAAAACAGGCACTTGTTTTCTAGTGCCTGTTGATCCATTTATTTTATCAATTGTTGCCACTCTTCTTCGGAATAAACAGCAATCCCAGCTTTTATCAAAACGGCAGCGGTCCTACCGGTTCCTTTTTGGAGCGTATTGGTAAACGTACCATCATAAATACAGTGGCTACCGCAAGCCGGTGAATTCTCTTTCAACAACGCGCGGCCAATCCGATACTTTCGGCATAATTCCAAAGCCAAACGAGCGCCCTTTTCATAATTAGCCGTCACATCGATGCTATCAATATTATAAACGAAAGGCCCGTTTATTTCCGCCGGCTTGCGCGGAATCGAAAGACCGCCCGCCACCTCCGGACAAAACGGAATCAACCGGTAAGTTTCCGAAAGTCGTTCCAAAAAAGGATGCCGTTTGTTTTTTTGATCGTAGCGAACGTTTTTACCGCACAGACAAGCCGAAATCAAAAGGGGTTCTTTCATTCAAACAATTCCTCGATTTGAATTGTCTGCATCCGGTCCGGTCCAACCGAAAAAATCGCCACTTTGGTTTTGGTCAATTCTTCGATCTTAGATAGATAAGCCTTGGCTTCTTTCGGCAATTCATCAAACGACCGTACCGTTGAAATATCTTCTTGAAAACCCGGCATTTCCAAATAAAGCGGTCGAACGCGTTCGTATTCGGATACCGTCGAGGGAACCGTATCCATTTTCTTGCCGTCCAGTTCATAAGCATAACAAAGTTTTAAACAGTCCACGCCGGAAAGAACATCCAGCAACATCACGGAAAGGTGCGTGATCCCGGAAACCCGTCTGGCATAATTTAAGGCCACACAATCCAAATAACCGACCCGACGGGGACGCTTGGTAACCGTTCCGTATTCATGTCCTCGATCTCGAATATAGGAAGCCAGTTCGCCTTCGATTTCCGTCGGGAAAGGGCCTTCCCCTACTCGAGTCGTATAGGCTTTGCAGATGCCCAAAACATTTTTGATTGCCTGAGGAGAAATACCGCAGTTTAAAGGAACCGACGAAGCCGTCGGACTGGATGAGGTCACATAAGGATACGTTCCGTGATCCAAACACAACATTACACCTTGGGCGCCTTCAAACAAAATATTGGATTTTTTTTCAAGTTCTTGTTCCAACAAATACGATGTATCGCAGAAAAACGGTTTGATTTCTTCGGCATACGCACTATATTCTTTGTAAATCGTATCCAAATCAAACGTCGGCAACCCCAACATTTTCAATTCCATATTTTTGATCGGCAAAGTTTCCTTTAAAACGGCTTTAAACACTTCCGGCTGAATCAAGTCCCCTATCCGAATGCCGATTCGGTTGGCTTTGTCGGCATAACAAGGTCCGATTCCGCGTTTGGTTGTTCCGATCTTTTTATCTTTTTTAAACGCTTCATACGCGCCGTCTAAAACCTCATGGTAAGGCATAACCACATGGGCGCGGCTTGAAATATACAACCGGTAATCAACGATTCCTCTTTGATTCAATCCGTGCAGTTCCTCCAACAACTGTTTGGGATGGATAACCATTCCGCCGGCCATCACATTTTTGATGGACGGATTGAATATCCCGGAAGGAATACTCCTCAAAGCAAATTTTTGACCATCGAAGAAAATGGTATGCCCGGCATTATTCCCACCTTGATGCCGCACCACCACATCGGCTTTTTGTGCCAAATAATCCGTTATTTTTCCTTTTCCTTCATCGCCCCACTGCGAACCGACAATAACCAATGTACTCATACTATCTCCGCTTTCCTTATATTTTTTATTTTCCCAAACAAAACTTTGTGAATAAAGCCGTAATCAATTCATCCGGACTGGTTTGTCCCGTAATTTCGCCCAACGCATCAAAAGCGCTCTTAACATCAATTTCAATCAAATCCACATCCATGCCGCTTTCTGTGGCTTCAATGGCCTGTTTCAATGATAAAAAGGCTTTTTCCATCAACAAAATTTGCCGATCGTTGGAAAGATAGGCATCTTTTTCCACTGAAAAAGTATTCATTTCCGTCATCTCGTAAATTTTTTCAATCAAAGCATCTAAACCGGTTTTCTTTTCGGCCGAAAGAAAAACCAAGTCATCCATCTGCCATACCGGCGGTAAATCGCATTTATTGGCAATCAAGATCCGTTTTTTAAATTTTGTTTTTTCAAGTAAACTGTAATCTTCTTCTTCCAACGGTTTGGAAACATCTAGTACCAATAAAACCAAATCCGCTTGTTCGATCGCCTGTGTACTTCTTTTAATCCCGATTCGTTCAACTTCGTCTTTGCTTTGACGAATACCGGCCGTATCAATCAAATGCAACGTGATATTCCCAATCGTAAGGCTTCCCTCCACAAAATCTCTGGTCGTTCCGGCAACCGAAGAAACGATGGCCTTATCTTCATCCAACAACAAATTGAGCAAACTGGATTTTCCGACATTGGGTTTTCCGACCAAAGCCGTTTGGATGCCGTGAATGACCAATTTGGAAATCTTAGAAGCCGAAAGAATGGTTTCCATTTGTTTTTGAAGGCCCAAAAGATGTGGTAACAGTTCTTTTTTCGTGATCGTAGGATTGTCCTCGTATTCCGGATAATCGATGTTAACTTCAATTTTAGCCAACACATCCAACAACTGATTTCTCAAATCGGCAATCAAATGGCTTGTTTTTTTCAATAAAGAAGACTGCGCACTTTGAAGCGCCCAATCGTTTTCGGCACTGATAATGTCCATGATCGCTTCGGCTTGCGTCAAATCCAATCGACCGTTTAAAAAGGCCCGTTTGGAAAATTCACCGGGTTCGGCCAACCGAAACCCGTTTTTAAGCAGCAACCGCAAAATTTTACGAGTAACGAAAACACCGCCGTGACAATTGATTTCGACCGCATTTTCACCGTCAAACGAAGTCGGTTGTTTAAAAACATTACACAACACTTCATCGACAATTTGATTTTGATCCAGAATATAGCCGTGATGAATGGTATGCGACGGCACTTTCGTCAATTTTTTCCCTTTGAAAAGACGTTCCACCAAAACAATGGCATCCGGTCCGCTGCAACGAATGATCGAAATCGCTCCCGTACCGTAGGGAGTGGCAATGGCACATATATTTTCAACCATACTGATCCCTCTAATACTTCTTGATGTAATAAAGATAAACAAAAAGATAAACCAACAGCAAAAAAACCAAAACGGATAACAACGTATAAAACATAAACCGATTGATAAATCCAGCCGTAATCAAAGCGATCCCACCGGCATAAATCAAAATCTTCATGGTCAGCGCATTGGTCTTCAACTTAATGTAGTTGAGTCGTTCGTCTTGTTTTTTAACCAAAACCGTATCCAAATAGTCCGCTTGTTTCAACAGACGAATATACACCGTGATTTTAAATAAAATGTAGCCTTCCAATACTGCGAAAATGAAATATCGAAGCACAACCAAATCTTTATAAACGACCAACTGATCCTGAAAAAAAGGCAATTCGAAAAACACCAACAATAATATCGGAAGAACGGTCGATAAACTCATAACGATCAACTTGATCTTTGAAATCTTTTTTAAATGTTCTTTACTCTCCATGTTCCCACTCCTCTAAAATGAATATTTCTTCAACCGGCACATCGAATACTTTGGCCATCTTCAGCGCAAGAGGCAAAGAAGCAATATATTTTCCCTGTTCAATCGAAATAATCGTTTGACGAGTGACACCGATTTTTTTGGCAAGTTCTTCTTGCGTCAATTTCATATGCTTTCTTAATGCGTAAACATAATTTTTCATTTTGGGCACTCCTCCTTTACGATTTTTTTATTCGTATCCATTATAATCGAAAACTGTCGTGATTTCTAGTGGTTTCCAACCAGAACCTCAGGTTTTTAAATCCTATTTTTTATCTTTTGTTTTTATCCGCAATCGCCCTTGCATTTGTTTAAAAGAAAACATATTGTAACGATAGAGTGTGGATAATCATGATGCCCTATAATTTCGAATACCATGTCCGTTTGGACCAATCGCATATCCTTCCCAACATCTTAAAAGGAGCTCAAACCGGCGTCATTTCTCAGTTTATTTCCGATATCATCATCTCTTTATTGTTTTTTAATGAAAAAATCGTCATTGAAGATATTCAAATCAGCGAAGTTCCTTCTTATTACGCTTCCGTCGCCAGCGGAATGATGGCCGGCTTTTTATCCATTTTCGTCGATCCGATCGCATTAATCGCTTTTACCACGATCACCTACCGCGTTGTATTTGAAATCACAGACAATCTCATTCGAGAAGACCCTGTCAATTTTAAACCCGTTGAAACGGTATTCGACGTTTGCCTGACGATCCTTTTGGTCGTTTTATTCGATCCCGTAGCCCGGCACCAATACTTACGCTTTGCCCAAAAAAGAGCATTGATCGAACCGACTTTAAAACGAGAAGACAGAACCTTGACTTCCACCATTTTCTTTACGGTTTTATTCAGTACGTATTCGTTTTTAAAACTGGCTTCCCAAAACGAAGAAAACTGTCCGTAAAAAGATAAGAGATCAAAGAAACGCCCAAAACGCGGCTTCCCGATTGTTCTAATTGCACGATCGGATTTACTTGACAATATGTGCCGTGATAATTGTATAACTGTACGAATTAATCGTAATTTTAATATTTTCAACTTCGCAATACCAATTTTTACCTTGCTTGTATCGATAGCAGTTTTTATCCAACACCTTATCTTTGCAATATGCAACTACATCTACTGTATCTATGTTTAGATTTCTTCTAATTCTATCCATGCCCATTTGTGTTGTATGAATTTTATCAATATTATCAAGTAATACTTTTTTATCTTCCATTTTTTTCTAAACCTCCGATTTACCGATCTGTTTCTATCATTCTATCACAATTCTAAAAGTTGGGAAATAGGTGGTTTTCCGAAGATGAAAACATCAACGGCAAGATTGATCCTTTTTTAATCAAAAATGAAGGTTTAGTGTCTACATTGCAACGATAAAAAACAGAGAGATACCTACTTTTAAAAGTAATGACCTCTCTGTTTAAGTTGTTTGTCAACCGTTCGGTTTATTTGTTTTCAAAACTTTCTTATCGGCATTCATCTTAGCAAACACCTCTTGTTTCAATTGATTCCAACCGATTTAGATTTTATTTTTTCTCTTCACAATAATCATATGTCGTACTTGCTGCAAATTTCAGAAGGCGTCTTTAGCAACAACAAAAACATCGGCAACATGCCGCAGAAAATCATCGCCGCATACAGTCCAAGACCACCCAAAACCGTTAGTAGACTGCTTTTCATCAAAAATGTTATTCCGAATGTATCGTTGATAAAGCGAACCAGACAATGATATCCTAAAAAAGCGATGAAATATCCGATCAATGTCGTACAGGTCGTCAAAATAAGGACATCCAATAAAAATTTGCGATTCATCTGCAAGCGAGAAGCGCCTAACGAACGATAAATGCCGATCGAATAAATATCCGCAATCATTTTGCTTCGCATAATCAAATAAATGAAAACGGCACTGACGACCGCCAACACGATAAATAAGGTTCTGAATACCGCTGCGGTTGCCGTTTTATAGCGGTTTTGAATTCGAATCCCCGCTGTATATGTATCATAAACCGAATAATTATTTTCCTGAAAAAGTCGTTCGGCTAAAGAAGGATTGACAACATGAAAAATAAACATGTAATAATCCGAACACAACAGCGATGCCGTCAACGTACCGATCACTTTTCCTTTTAAAAAAGCCGCACCGGTAATTCGTCCGACAACCGTTCGACCGCCTATAACCCAATTCAATCCGTATTCACTGTAAACGGAAACGAGTATTTCATTATCGTTTTCGATGTCTCTTCCCTCAACGATTCTATAATACGAATCGGCATCACTGATATAAGAAGGATCAATCTCGTTATACAAACCGGAAAAATACACGTTACGGTTGAGGATATACATCTGTTCTGTTTCAAAAAGATAGTCATAACTTCCGACCACTTGATACGTTGTCCCATCCAACTCTATATAAAAATCGCTACCGAGATCCGTCAATTCATCCCATTTTTCTTGCCACACCAATACCTCCGGCTCTGCGGCATCGCAATCGACATCCCGACCGTCGACGATTCGGTATAAGTTTTCTTCGGCTTTGGCATAGCGTAAATCGTAGTCCTCCTTCAAAACGTAATCCGGATTTCCTTGTTGTTTGTTCATGATCTTGCAGTAAGCATTTAATGTTGTGTAAACATAATGATTATCCTTTTCGGTAATCCCGCAAATCGTATATGAATTCGATTCGATTTGAACGGTTTGTCCCAACATTTGATGAACATCCAACTTATGATCGGATTCTTGGATGATTCGATCGACGTCGGTTCTGCTCATGCAAATCTCAGAATCGTTTTGCGGGGCCCTTCCTATCCCCAGATCAACGAAATCCTCTTGAAAAGGAATACAATAGGCAAAAGAAGAGTAACGAAGTTCATTGTGATACGTGAATTTCTTGGAAAAAGAAAACCATACATTGATCGGGCATAGCACATTATCAATCGCGTTTTCTTCATATGCCGTCAAAATCATTTCGTTGGTTCTTCGGCCGTATTCTTTCTCATCGACCAGCGTCGAATAATTGCGGTTGTATTCTAAAGAAGAGGTATCCATAACCGAAGCGTTAATCAAGGAGATAACGGAAATAGCACAAACAAATCCGATGCATCCAAGCGCAACGTACAGCAATTTCACTCTGCGTTTGACATTTCTAAAGTTCGAAAAAGCCATTTTCAAGGCATTCCAAAACCGTTTGAAAAAATGACTGGAATCTTTTAAATCCCGATACCATGACGTATCGTAATTGAACTCGTCGATTTCTTCTTTTACAAAAACTTGATAATGATCATCGACTATTTTCAAATTCGAATTGTCAACCAGCTTGATTGGTTGATTCGATTGGATATAAATCGTTTTGTTTTTGATGATGATATCCAAATCCACACCCAAATCAGGAGAATCTTCCCGATAAACGTTAATTTTCCCAATCGGTGTTTGCACCCAATCCAAGCGCATATCTTTTAAATAGGCGACGTTTCCCACATCGGTCTTCAATGTGGTTTCTTCTTTCATCTCTTCTTTTTTGACGATTTTTCCATCCTGAATTTCAAATAAAAAGTCCGAATAAAAACGAGCGATGCTTTGTTCATGAGTTACCATTAAAACCAACGCGTCTTTGGAAATCTTTTTTAAGATATTCATTACTTCTATCGTGTTTCTGCTATCCAAATTTCCCGTCGGTTCATCGGCAATGATAATTTTGCAGTTTTTGACCAACGCTCTGGCAATGCCGACTCTTTGTTGTTGCCCGCCGGATAACGCATAGGCTTTTTTCTTACGGAATTTATACATTCCCACAGCCTTTAACGTATATTCGATTCTGCGATCGGCTTCTTCTGAATCCGTGACGCCGATAATATCCAATGCGATTTTCAAATTATCATAAACCGTTTCATCTAGCAGCAAGTTATAATTTTGAAACACATACCCGATGTGTTTGGAACGAAAAGCGTCCATTTGCCGCATGCTGTACTTAGAGAAAGTCTTCTCATCGTACTGGATACTGCCGCTTGCTTTATCTAGTCCGCCTAAGACATTCAATAAGGTCGTTTTGCCGCTACCAGAATGGCCTAAAAAAGAAACAAACCCACAGGAAGGAAGTTCGATCGACGTTTCGTTAATGACATGGATTTCGTTGTTTTTGCCTTTATTGTAATACTTATTCAATCGATTGACCTTAATCATTTCGAGCCACCTCTCCCTTTATAGACGTACTGACGGTAAAACGAAACAGTCGTCGGTTAAACCGTCTGGATATCAAATAAGAAAACAGCAACATCAATACAAAATAAAGAATCATAAAGCCAAGCGAATTGTAATACAGCAACGAATGCACGCTGTTAACAAAAAGCGATACAATATAAATTCCGATCACCGCCAAAACACTGGATATAAAACCGGTGATCAATATTTCGAAATGAACGATCTTCGCCATTTGCTTTTTAACCAGTCCCAACGAACGCATAATGGTATAGTCCTTGTTTTTCGACGAATAAACTCTTGAAAGAATAACATAAGAAATAAACGTCAGTGCCAGCATAGCAACCATCGATACCAAAAAACTCATGATGAAAGCTAAATAACTGGCAGAAAGCCTGACGTATCCCGATTTAGACGGTTGAAAATACGAATAACCGGCTTTTTTAATCGTTTCAATAGCCGAATCGACCGAATCGGCATAAACGGTAAGTTCGTACGTTTCTTCCAACTTAGGAAATTCGACGATATGAAATTCAACCAGTTTTGACTTGGATTCTTTATATTCTATTTTAAATGTCGGGTTGATTTCATATAGCCCACCCCAAAACAGTTTAAAATCGGGCCATTCTTCATCAAGCGGGCCGGAATAAATCAAGGTGTTTTCCGTATATTCCGTTTTGGAGGCCGGATAAATCACGCTGGTTATTTCTTCGTCGTTTGCATACCGAACCGTAAGATCTTCAAGGTAAAAATCCAAATACTTTTCCGCCATACTCAAATACGTAACGCAAAGCGGATAAACAAGGTCTGCCGAGATTGCATAGCCGCATAACGTCAATTCTTGAGAAAGTTGCGAAACGGTTACGGTTTCGCCAATACTTTCTTTGAGTTGATAAGACATGCTAGCCATTTGTGTGGGAAGAACAATAAAGGCATCTTGTTCGGAAGAAACGGCCTTTCCGTTAAAATCGCTTAAATCGGTTGGCATATACATCGAAAGCGTCGCATTGATATAAAATAACGATGAACTGAGATAGACTACTTCGTCTTCATAAAACGCATTTTCATAACAACTTCCTTTTATATCGTTTAATTTCGTCCGATCCAAAGCGCTATGATCGGACGAATAGACGATCAACCGATTCGAAAGTGTGTTGGCAAATCCATCATAAGGATTATACTTGGCTTGTTCGCTGGCTTCGACACAAGACAAATAAAGAAACAAGGCTATTAAAGATAAAATCAGAAATACCAGCAAGGAAAACAGATTTTTTTTAGGCGTGCTTTTGATATTCTGTAAGGCTATTTTCAGTAAAGTGCGACTCTTTATTTTTCCAACCGTCAAATCCATTTTCTCGCAACCGTCATCTTCAACGGTTTCTTTTTTTACATCTTCGATGATTTCTCCGTCATTCAACCGGATCATCCGACTGGCAATCGATTCCACTTGCTCATAATTATGGGTAACAATCAAAACCAACCGATCGGAAGCCACTTCTTTGATCAGACGGATGATTTCTTCTCCGGTTTTAGAATCCAAATTTCCCGTCGGTTCATCACAGGCCAAAATTTTACAGTCGGAGGCAAGGGCTCTGGCAATGACACAGCGCTGTTTTTCTCCGCCGGAAAGTTTGATTCCTCTGTGTTTGATTCGTTTGGTCAAATTTACCTGCTTGATCAATTCCAATGCACGTTTCTTTGCTTGTTTATGATCCATTCCTTTAATCAGCAACGGTAACATGACATTTTCCAAAACGGTATACGAATCGATGATGTTATAGGTTTGATAAATAAAAGAAACATTTTTCTTTCGATAAACATCCATATCGTTTTGATTAAAGTAAGAAGTTTCGTTGCCGTCAAATAGCATTTCCCCTTCTTCATACGTATCCACACCGCAAATCACATTTAAAAGAGTCGATTTTCCACTGCCGCTTTCACCCACAATGGCGACGATTTCACCTTTGGAAAGCGTGAGATTAATATTTCGTAATCCTAATGTAACTACACCGTTGTTGTTGTAGTATTTACTTACGTTTTTTAATTCAATCATAACATCATCTCCTCGATTCTTATTTCGTCCAACCCTTCTTTTCGTTTCTTTTTATCTATTATATCATATTTTAACTACCAAATCTTCCTATTCAATCCTCTACATATGTTTTCTTTTGTAGAATTACAAATGCATTACAACTAAATAAAAAAGCGGAGATAGCCTCATTATGTGTTATAATAAAGTATCAAGTTTTATTAAAAACACAAATACGGTTTTTATTTCTTTTTTATACTTTTCAGTATTCTAAGAACAAATGTCCTTTTTTGTTGTTTTTTCGGTACAAAATATTCTAAAAGTAAAAGTTTTTTCAAAAAATCAATTCAGGAGAAAATATAATATGAATTTAAAAGAAATTTTTAAATGTTCTTACGCTGATTTATTAAAATAAAAATTTAAAAAAAGAATTAAACTGTTCTTATGATAAACTATTAGGAGATGATGAGCAATGATATATTTTCTAGCCGGAATTAATCCCGAACCTATTTATCCAACAGCCCCAGAAGCAACAATCACTTTAAACATGACCGGATTTATCATTTGTTGTTTTTTATTAATTTTATTTTTTTTAATTATGTTAATTTCTATAATCGCATTAATTAGAGAAAATAACAAACTATATAAACAACTGGATAAAATTTATCAAAAATTTAATATTAATAATAATGAAAAATAATATTTTCGTTTAATCCTCTTTTGCATTAAATTCACAAATTAAAACACCGTATTATGGTATAGTCAAATTGTATAATCTTTTGAAAACTTATTTTTAAAGGAGAATACATAATGAATAACATTTTAAACACAAATATTACAATTGAGGATATTTTATCATTAGCAGTAAAAAAGAAAGATATTAAATCAATGAAACTCAATGCTTTTACAAATTTATTTTTAAAAGTTATTGAACCAACAACTAGACCTGATAGCATTATTTATTACAAAGAAAATTTAAAATTAATTTTTGATTTTTTTATCTTAAACAATGTCTTTGAAACTAAGGATATAAACCAAGACATCATCGATAAATATGTAAGATTCTCAATCTCTAGAAATAATAAACCTGCGACTATAAATAAACGTATCGGAATTCTTACAACTTCTTTAAATCGATTAAGCGAATTAAATATAATCGATAAACCATTTTACAAATATAAAAGAATTAAAGAAACTCCAACAAAAATTGAACCTATTAAACTTGAAGATTTAAAAACCATTTTAAATCAAATTGAGAATATGAAATTATCTCATCAACTTATGATATACTTATTAATTGGAACAGGTATTAGAAGAAATGAACTAGTAAATATCAAAATTTCAAATATTAATTTTAAAACAAAATCTATTTATCTCGAATTCACTAAAAGCGGTAAACCTCGATATTGTTATTTCAATGATAAAATAGAACAACTTATTTTAAAACAAATTGAAAATAATAGATCTATTAAAAATCCTTATTTATTTGCTTTAGGGGACGGACACATCAGTAAGCAAAGTGTAACATCAATGCTTTTCAAATTAAAGAAAGATTTAAACATTGATGTATTAAGTAGTCATAAATTTAGACATCTATATGCCACACAACTTCTAAAAAACGGAGCAGATATATTTACTGTTAAAGAACTTTTAGGACATGCTAATTTAAAAATGACTCAACGATATTTAGATTTTACAAATGAAGAAATTAAAGAAAATAATTTTAAGTATAATCCCTTAAATAACCTTTAATTTTCGAATCATGTCAAACCTATGACCATATTCGAAAATTAAATAAAAACAAAAAAATAGGTTGACTTCACAAATCTAAATTTACCTTGTAAAATCAACCTATTTTCCAATATTTTTAAAAATCGACACCAATCAATTTTTAAATTCGAATATGGCAGGACTAGCTGGATTCGAACCAGCGCGTGAGGGAGTCAAAGTCCCTTGCCTTACCGCTTGGCTATAGTCCTATCAAAAGACTCAAAGCGAGTCCTTTTTTATTTTACTTGATTTATATCGTTTTTGCAAGTATTTTTTTATTTTTTCAAACTGTCTTTATACAAGCAAACCAACTCATCGGCTTTTTGAACAAATTCCGTCAGTTGATCCCAATTCTCCAATTTGGCTCCTGCCGCCTTTGCATGTCCGCCACCTTGATATTGTTCGGCCAGTTTGTTGATAACTGGTCCTCTTGAACGCAACCGAATTCGGATTTCGTTTTCGGGATACTCCATGAATAATGCCCAAACCGGACATCCTTCAATGGTTGAAATCGTCGAAACCTGAGCCGCGGCATCCTCATCACTGACACCAAAACCGTTGACGACATCCCGTGTCAAACAAATATAAGCAAAGCCGTTTTCACTCATCTTGAAATTGGAAAGGACATACCCCTTTAATTTCAATGTATTCAAATCTTCGGTGGATAGCTGATTATCAATGTAAGCCAAATCGACACCAAAACGCATCAAAACCGCCGCACATTCAAATGTTTTGGCTGTTACACTGTCGAATTTAAACCGACCGGTATCGGTACAAATTCCAACATAAAGCGCCATAGCGGCTTCTTTGGGCATCATCCAGCGATCTTGATTGGCCAAATACAATTCAACAATCAACTGACAACAAGCTGGGGCGGTCGTATCCACATACTGATAATCGCCGTAATCTTCAATCGGAATATGATGATCGATTTTAATTGTGTAATCGGCTTTGGTGTAGCGCTGATCGGACAACCGTTCGGCGGTCGCACAATCCAAACAGATACAAAGTGCTCCTTCGAATACATCATCTAAAACCAATTCGGGACATCCGAGAAAAGAAACATATTCGCTGGTTTGTCCGGTTACGTAAATATTTTTCTGCGGATAATTGGCTTTCAATAAATGGTATAACCCATACTGACTACCGATACAATCGCCGTCTGGACGAGTGTGTCCGTGTAAAATAATAGTTTGGTGGGCTTCAATTTGTTTTATAATCTCTTGCATTTTTCTATCTCCTTTTCTTAAATGGTTGGCCATACTCGACGAATAACTTCGATGGCACCCGGTGTATCTTTCGTATAAAAATCCTTTTTACCTTTTCCCGAACAGCGGTTGTTTCCGATCACATATACTTTTTCGTTGAACCAATCGCTGTCTTTTAAAATCGTCGAATGATTGCTGCCGATCACATCGACCCCGTTTCCATCCGAATAAACCGTAATATTTCCGTTAAACGACTGGAATTGCAACGTATTTTCATTGTAAAGCGACGTTACATAAATTTGATCGGTATAGCGGGCTACTCTTGTAATCATCTCTTGGGTCGGGAAAACATTATTGTAATTGGCCGTATATTCGCTTCCGCCGGCACAACAACAAACACAGACGATTTCCGGTGTGATTTTCTGCAACAGACAATCGTTGGATGAGGTTTTAGAACCGTGATGCCCGGCCTTAAACAAGGCAACATGCGGCAATGTTTTTTCCGAGGACGATCCGTCGTAATAAGCGGCCATGGCCTCTTCTCCTTCTTTTTCCAAATCGCCTGTAAACATAAAGTGCTGATCAAAATAGGATAACATCACACAGACCGAATAATTGTTTTCATCGGAAGTTGTTGTAAAATAAAATTGGTTCCATAAAATATCCAAGTAAATCTCATCTGTGATTTGAAAGCGTCTTTTAGCACCGTTTTCGTTATTCCAACATTCCTCAGCCGTGTAATGATTGGTTCCGTTTGTTTCCAACATCGAAACCGCAGCGGTGAAATCGCGATAAATCGCTGTCGTTTTATTGCTTCTTGAGGCCGTGATGATCGTATCGACTTGATACTGATACAAAATTCCGGTTTGAGTGGATCCGGATTTGTTCCCGACAAAAGCCGCAATGTGATCTTGATCTCCGTGGGTTGCAATAACGTATTCGAGCGTATCATCTTCAAGATAGCGATCCAAATATTTTTTAATGACGGGTGCGCTGTCTTTCCTCGATCCGGCATCAATTAAAATATCGACATCCCCGGCTTTGATATACGTACAATCCCCCGTATATTCATTTCCCAATTCCAAAAAGTGAATTTTTAAATCCGCATCTTCAAAGACGACCGTTTGTTTGGGTGTATCCGGAGAAAAAAAGCGTTCTTTTATAAAGAAAAAGCCCAAAATACAAACAATCAGCAATACCACCAAAACAAAACCCTTTACGCCAAATCTTTTTTTCAATCCGGCTGTCTTCTTTTTAGTCATTCGACTGACATAAAGTTGGGCTTCTTTTTCCGATGAAAAAACTTTACTGGCACGTTTGGCATTGTCTTTATAAACCGCATATTTTCCCTTTTTGTTTTTTCTCACTTCATACACCTATAATCACCTCTTTTGATTATACCATGAATCCATTCAAAATAAAAGAAACCGCTCCGGTTTCTTTATAAAGATCAATCAAAGATTTTTTGGTATGAAACCGATGGCAAATACTTGCACCTTTTCTCATTGATTTTAACGTTCCAAAATAAAATCATAATCGTAAAAGTCATGAATCCGCTCGTTTGTCTGTCGTTTAAAAAGTTTTCCCTCTTTCGAATAAAATACCGAATTATTTTCAACCCGTTCTATAAAAAATCGCCTTGCGATAACCTCAACAACAATCTTTTTGATATTTGCAAACAGGCAGAAGATATGTTTATTCGTTGTAAAAGAAATGGATGAGCAACTCAAGTTATCAACTCAATCCCGACAAATTTTACACACTTGATAATAAACTGCAAGTTGAGGAAAAGATACTTGTGGAATAGTGGTTTATGCTTTCAGCATGTCCTCATAAATAACGAGGGTTACGTTGCCCATCTCGTTTGCTTTGTCAATACAGCCTTTGGTAAAGCCAGTTTTTGCAAAGAGATAAAAATGCGTCTTCTTGTAGTTGAATAAGGAGCTGCGTTCGATAAGTTTTTCCAGCACACCAAGATCCACCTTTTCGTTTGTCCATTTACACTCGGCGAATAGGCCAGTATCTTTAGCCGCTCCCATAATATCGATTTCCTCTTGAGATTTCGTTTTTGGGTTTGCTCCCCACCAACGGCCGAGATCGGTGAAATTCACCGCACACTTGCCCTCAAGAAGCAATTTCCAAAGATACTGTTTGCAAATATCCTCGAAAATGCCACCCATATAAGAAGAAAGTTCGAAAGCGATGCGGTTATATGCCAAATCAATGGCGCCTCTTGAAATAGTGGGGATGTTTTCCGACACAAAGCGATACCAAAAGCGGAACATATGATCCTCAATAGAGTAGATCGTCTTACGAGTGGATTTTTCACCGTAAGGTGATTCTTTTTTAACAATACCAAGCGTAATCAAATTTTTGATATAGGTAGCACATACACTTGTGTCTTCGTCTATTTTATTAGATATTTCATTCATTTTGGACGAACCGGTGGCAATAGCAGTAATCACCGCATTATAAATAGCAGGTTCACGCACCTCTTGCTTTAAAAGGTTACTTGGTTCTTCAAATATAAACGATGACGGATTCAAGAGCGTATTTTTTATATTTTGTTCAATGGAAAGGGTATCATCAAACTGCATCAGATATTGAGGTGTTCCGCCCACAATACCATAAGCCAAAGCCTTATCCTCGTCGGAGAAATTTTTAAAATAACGGCAAGCCTCTAAAAATTCAAAGGGTTTAATTTTGAACTGTGCCGTTCTTCTTCCATAAAGGGGTGCCTTATATGCCAAAACGTGATCTTCCATATAGGACATAGAACTACCGCAAAGAATTAAAAACAACTTTGATGTGTCTTTGTTTTTATCAATTAGAAACTGAAGTGTGGAAGCAAAACTTTTGGAAGCACGGGCGACATAAGGGTATTCGTCAATGACAAACACAATTCTTTTTATCTTGGCAAGTTCAAAAATGTGTTCAAGAGCCATCTGAAAATTATTAAAGGATACGCCCATTGCAACTCCTGTATTATATTCCATAATACTTCTTGAAAAGTTATCAAGATTTTGTTTTTCGTTGGTTTCAACTCCGGTAAAGAAAATATTATCTTTATCCTTCACAAATTCGTTAATGAGGGCGGTTTTTCCCACGCGGCGGCGACCGTAAATAACGGCAAACTCGAATTTGTCGGAACTATAAAGCCGATTTAATGTATTAAGCTCGTTTTCTCTTCCAATGAACATAGTGTACCTCCCTATAAAAAAATAAGTGTTTTACGATTTACTAAATTATACTTCACAAACAAGCAATAGTCAATAACCGTTTAAAAATTTACTCATTTATGATTTACTAATGCTTAAAATACTATAAAAACAACTAAATAAATTCAATCCACTGTTCAATACAAAGTAGACCCCATGATTAAAATAAGAAGGTAGATTTCTTTAAAACCCAAGACATAAAAGTCATCGATTCCATATCTGGTACAAATAAAAACGGAAATATTACCTCTAAATTGTCTTTGTGATTCTATCTTATATGTGATAAACTACTATCATCATTTGATCATCTCCGTATTAAATTATTTTGGTTGTCCGCCTTAATGATTCGGATATGCTTTTTTTACAACACAGGAAGATAGATCTACGCTCATACGTGTAACGTATGGTTTTTATTTCGTTTTCCTACATAATAAAAAAAACACCGCTTATTCAATAAGCCGTGTTTTCATACTTGTTTTTACTTAATAACAATGGACGTAATATGCGGATTGGCACCGTTCCACCAATATAAATATCCTTCAACCGTCACTTCATCGCCAACCGAAAGTGTCTGTACCGTTTGATGAACCGCCGTTTCCGAACCCGTCAAATACGCCTCAACGCAACAAGCCAATTCGGTTGTGCCGTCCGAAATCGTAAAATATAAATCATCGGTCGGAGTTGAGCCTTTATACCCGAACGCGTTGGAAGAATCTACAACCACATTTTGATCGGTTGTTTCGTATTCTACGACCGTTAAAGTCGCTTTGAAATAAGAATTTTGATATTGTTCTAAGGAAGTCAATTTGTTTGATACGTCAATCGGGGTGGTATTCATCGTTTTATCCCCCGCATCAATCACTTCGACTTTGGTAATATCGTCGCCCATGATTTCATGTTCACCGGCATAAACCGTCTTGGCGGATGCTTCGATATGAACGTACGTTCCGATTTTGTAAACATTGTTGTTTTCGTCTTCCGTACAAGCCATATTGTAAACAAAATAACCTTCTCCGGACGTTTCCGTCAATAAATAAAGCGTTACCTGATCGTTCCACCAGCTTTGTTTTGCGGCAATAAATCCTTCGATGGTTACTTCATCACCGGTTTCCGCTTCCATGAATTGTTCGTACGTCATCGCTTGTTTCAATTTCGATTGATTCGAACAAGACCCCAATGAAAATAATCCGAATAATACTGCAATTACACCCAGTAATTTTTTCATTTTATACTCCTTTTAATGTTTTAATTTAACTACATCTTCATTATAAAGAATTTCTTATGCAGAAACAATCTTTCTAAAAGATGTAAACGTTTTATCTGCGGCAATTATTCATGGCCGTTTTAAAAAGGGCATACACGTCAATCTCTTTTTTCTTAGACTGACTGGCCGAATCGATGATCCGTCCGACTTGTTTTCTGACATCGGCCGAACCGACAAAGGCCGGCGTCGTAAAGGTTTTGTCTTTGTATTCCATGACATTTAAAATAGCCGCTTTTTGTACGTCGTAAATATCTTCTGAATTCAAAAACGCCTGAAATTCCGTTGACTCGATGGCCTTCGTCGTAACAGGCGAATACCCTTCTGTTTGAGCATAGGAAATTTGCACTTCATTGGTCAACAGATATTGCATAAACAACCAAGAAGCCAAAACTTCCTGCGGATCTTCTTTGTTAAACAGACACAAAGACGGTCCTTGGGAAATCACTTGCGGATTTGTTTTGTCCACTTGCGGGATCGTCGTCACCAATACCTCAAAGTCTTCACCGGTTTGCGCGGTATGTCCGAGTGGAGAAGAAGGTCCCATCCAAGTCGAACCGGCACTGGAATCGATTCCGAAAATACATTCTCCTTTATTGAATTTATCGCCCGGATAAATTCCGGTCATCGCTTTGGTCACATAAAGTCCTTCTTTATACAGTTCGTTTAAGTTTTGCACCATTGCTCGGTTATCGGCATTATTGAACAGCAAATCGCCTTCATCCGTCGTAAAATCATACCCGTTTTGATACGCCAGTTCGATAAAGAAATTATCCGAAGACTGATAAATAAGCGGAATCATCGTCGGATCATCGACCAAAGCCTGTCGGCAAATCGACCAAATTTCATCCCACGTAAAAATATTGTCTTCGGGAATGGGAATTTGATGTTCCGTCAGATACGTTTTATTGACATAAAGACATTCGGTAGAACGCATAAACGGAAGTGTGTAAAGATGCGTCTTTCCGTCATAGGCGTTACGAATATAACCTTCCTCTAAATACTGTGTTACAAATTCATCTTTTAAAGGTGCCTCAAATCGAACATCTGCTCCGCCAAGCCCGTATTTAGGATGATCGATCAGTTGTTCCAATTCGACAATCAAATTCGGGCTTTCCAGATAAGCCGCCACGTGATCGGGATAGGCAATCGCTACATTGGGGGTAGTTTTCGTTCCGATATTCAGTAAAATCGTCGCATATAAATCCGGATAGGAAGTATAGTGAACAATTTCCACGTCGATATTCGGATAAAGGGCCTCAAAATCGGCAATCGCATCATCATAGATCTGTCGTTGTGTCGGATTGCTGTCGTTTTTAGCCCAAAAAGTAAGATGATACGTTCTGGAAAGATCCAACTCCTCGGGTAAAATAAATTCCGTTAACGATTTGCCACCGTGACAGGAAGCAAACAATAAAACCGTTAATCCCCATAAAAAAGCCATTACAATTCTTTTTTTCATCGTTCTTACCCCTTTAGTCCGCTGCGGGAAACACCGCTCATAATCTGCTTACGGAAAACCAAAAACAACAACAGAAGCGGAATGGAAACAAGTACCACCGCGGCCATCATCGCGGGAATATTTTCTCTTCCGAACCCGGAATTACGCAATTCCTGAATTCCGTTGCTGATTAAGAAATATTCTTCTTTGGTCGTTACCAGTCTGGGCCAAATATAAGAATTCCAGCATTCGATGAATTTTAAAATAACGATCGTTATAATCGTCGGTTTGGAAAGCGGAACCAATACTTTCCAAAGATATTTCATATCGGTCGTTCCGTCCAGTTTCGATGCATAATACGTTTGATCGGGAACCTGCTGAAAATTTTGTCGCAGCAAATAGATGTAAAAAACGGAAATAACCGACGGAAAGATCAATCCCACAAATGTATTTCGCAAATTCAAATTCACAACCGTCGCATAATTGGTAATCGTAAACAATTCCATCGGAATCATCATGGTTGCCAAATACAACGTGAAAACCACTTCTTTGCCTTTAAAATGCAGGCGTGCAAACGCAAACGCGGCGAAAATACAAACGACAACCATTAAAGCCGTTGTTGCCGTAGCATAAATCAATGTGTTCAGCATATATTTTCCCAGTTGCACACTCGTCCAAGCCGTCACATAATTTTCGGTCGTCACATGACTGGGGATAAAATTCGGCACTGTTTCGCTGGTATAATCCGCCAATGTTTTGAAAGAAGATAAAATCATCCAATAAAACGGAAATAAAACCGTAATAGCGGCAAGCGATAAAAACAAATATAAGAAGATATACTGCACACTGGTTTTGATTCGATCTTTTTTTTCGATATTCGAAACAGACCGATGATTCATAGTCCCTTGCATCGTATCCCTCCTAGGCATAATAATTGACTTTTTTCTTACTGATCAGCAAATTGACGGCTGTAATCGCCATGATGATTGCAAATAAGACAATGGCCGCGGCCGCCGCTCTGGAAGGATATCCTCCTGTTTCCGCATACAAATAGTCGTAAACACAACCGACAATCGTATTCATTCCGTAAAAATTCAAATCTTCTCCGTAAATACCGACGGCATTGCTGTATTCTTTAAATGCCCCGATAAAACCGGTAATCACCAAATAGGAAATCATCGGGGAAATCATCGGAATGGTTATTTTGAAAAACCGTCTGGTTTTCGATGCCCCGTCGACTTTACCGGCATCGTAAAGTTCCGGTTTAACCGATTGCAGTGCCCCGATGAAAACCAAGATTTTAAACGGCATGACATTCCATATAATGTAGGTACAAAGAACAAACATTTTACTGAAATAAGACCCGTTCAGCCAATCGATTGCCTCAATCCCGAACCAAGAAAGAATGGTATTCATCACACCGATGGTATCCGGTGTCAAATCAAACATAACCATGAATACCAAACCGACGGCCAACGCATTGGTCACATACGGCAAGAAAAAGATTGTTTGAAAAATTTTTTTAAGCGGTCGAATGGCATTGAGCGCCGCCGCAATCAGCAACGCGATGATCGTCGAAAGCGGAACGGTAATGATGACGATCAAAAACGTATTTTTAAGCGCCTCGATAAACCGGTAATCACTGAAAATAAACCGGTAATTATCCAATCCGATCCCCGTATAGATCTGCGTCGTAAATTTAAAGTTTTCCTCAAAAGAATAAATAATGACATCAATAAGCGGATAAAACATGAACGCACCTAAGAAAAACAAAGAAGGCAACAAATACAACCATGCTTTCCACTGGTTTTTCATTACCATTATCTCAACCTACTTTCCGTTTCACGGTTGAATAAGAATACTTTGTTCGGC
>UQFG01000010.1 GCA_900540175.1 uncultured Mollicutes bacterium
ATATCATATGCTTTTGCATTTGAAAAGTGCTTTTTAAAAACTAAATTTACAACATTTTGAATTCTTTCTAAAAATTCCTCTTCATCATCAAAAATTATTTTATTGCTCAAAATGTATTGAAGAATATATCGTTCATCGTGAGACTTTAAATTTTTAAGATAATCCAAGATCGGATCGATATTGATTCCCACATTTTCTTTTAATTGATCCAATTGTTCGATTTTCTTTTCAATTTTTTTATAATTGATGTTTTCTGAAATTTCTCGATCCAACTGTCCATAGTCATAATTTCGTTTGATTAATGAAAAATAATATTTTTTATATTGTAATAACTCTAAAAGTTGACGGGATATAATATATTCTTCACCCGTATTTTCTTTGGTCGTTTTCTTTCTGTAATATTTTTTGTAATAAATTTGTCTTAAAACAACAATCAACCAAGAATCATTCCATTGTGAAATTAATTTGGTTCTTTCTTCATTTAAAAAATTAGTTGAAACGTCTTTTTTTGAAGAAGAACTTTCTATTTTAGATAATGGAAACCATAACCCATTAATATCATTGGGCAATAAAGCTCGCTCTATATTGGTATTTTCCGCCTCATCATTTTTTAAATAATTCATAATTAAGTGTTCAACACAATTTTTTAATAAGAAATCTGTTTTTACTACTCGGTGATGATAGATAATATTCTTATATAAAGAAAAACGTCTTTTTAAAAAATCTTCGATAGAATTTAATGTTTTAATCGGTAAAGCAAAAATATACTTAATTTGTTTCTTTTTCTTTTTATTTTTATATTCTAACTTTTGCAGTTTACAATTGACTACAATCCGACAATATTCAATTTTGCCACAATCCATTCCCGAATTCATCATGTCCCTCGAGACATAATCCAAACGATCCGCATCTAAAGAACCGGATATTAATACATGCAATTGTTCAAAAACAGTTTCGTCATTTAGAATTTTCATACAACATTGATATACTAAATATTCAAAAAGTTGTTGTTGACTTTCCCTTAAAGAAATATCATCAATATGCCTATGAACATGATTTTTAACAATATCTTTTAAAATATAATCACTGATGTTCATTCCCAATTTTTCATGAAGTTGCTGCTGTGTATTCGATGAGGAAAAAATCTTTATAAACGATTGCATTCGCTGTGTTTTGTGTTCTTCTTGAACTATATTTTTATAGATTTTATTCAAAGCCCCTTCTATTACATGACTAAAAGGCGGATGTCCGATATCATGCAATAAAGCGGCAAGTCGAATGGATTGTATTAAAATCGCATGGGCCGTTTTATTACTTTCTGCAACATTGCTTGGTATAAGATATTTATAAAATGAATCGAATGCCATTGTTTCAAAACTTTCCAAATTTGGGTTGTCAATTAAAATATTATCTCTATAATTTCTAATAATGTCATTCAACTGTTCCTTCATCTGCTGATAAAAATCGGCAATAACTTCATTTTCCGCATTTAAAATCGAATAATAAAATAAATCAGAAGCCAATTTCATAGTTCCAAGAGAATGTTCAAAACGTTTGGTTCGGTTGGAAGGAAACGTAAGGTAAGCAGTTGAGTTTTGATAGATATCATGCAATCTATTGAAAAGATCACTAGACATCAATTGAACTTCCATGTCCGATAAAAGAATTTGGCCATGCAATGAATCATGAATAAAATGTGTTTTTTTCATAAACTAATTTTTCTCCTATAGTGACTTTTACCATTATGTAAAAATAATAGCACATTTTGTTTGATTTATAAATACTTTTTTTGGTTTTTTTGTATAAATATATATTTTTTTATCTTGTTTTTATACAAAATAAGAAAAAATATATTTTTTTTGGGGTTTTTTTAATATTTTTATAAATTTTTTGGTTTTAATAGAAATAAAATCCACTTCCCTAAAGAATTAATTTTAAAATGAGAGAACTAAATTTCTAAGTGTTTTCCTTTCCTTTAAAAATACTTTCAAGAAGGTATGGGCCTATTCTCAACTCTCTTTCTTATATTGAAAAATGATCATAATAGAATCATAACGTTTAAAAAGATAATGTAAAAAACACTTGACAAAATAGGTGCGTTTTCGATATAATCTGCGAAGTGAGGTGTAATTATGATTAAAAACAGAGTAGCTCAACTAACTTATCGAGCAATCTTTCTTGCGATATCTTTATTTGGTATCATTGAATCATTCGGATTATTTGCCGGACAAACTCCTAATTTAGAATGTTTCGTCTATTATACTAGTTTATCTAACTTTTTATGTTTTGGCGTTATGTTGGCTGTATTCATTTCGACCTACAGATATGTTAAAAACGGTCAATTACAAGGTACCAACACTTGTTGTAAGCAACTTAAATTCTATAGTTCGATTGCGATCCTTGTGACTTTTTTAGTTTATAATATCCTTTTAACAGATAATATGTTTGGTCCTGGTTGGAATAATTTAGGAAATTTAACAAAACATATCATCTGCCCTCTTTTATTTGTTTTAGATGGCCTATTGTTTGATGCTCACAAACAAATAAAATGGTATGACACGTTATTGTGCACTGTCTTGCCACTTATTTATGTTGCATTCATCTTAATAAGAGGTGCTATTTTATCTAATGATTACACCGGTGTAATCTATCCTTATTTCTTCTTAGATGTCAATGAAATCGGTATTGGTAAAGTATTCTTATGGGTATTGATTCTACTAGTTATATTTATCGCAATTGCCTGGTTATTTTATGTTTATGATAAATTAGTGAAAAAAGATGGCAAATGGAAATTAGACTTTTCAAAAAATAAAGTGAATGACTGAAAATAAGGCACTGAGCTTACAAGATTTTTCTTTAAACTCAGTGCTTTTTAACGATATCTTTTAAAACAAAATTTGTAGCGTTTAATCTGATATCCTAGTTTGATAATGGTCGATAATGATTTGGATATGGATATCTTTTTCGGATATAAATTTCAAAATAAACCACGCCAACTGCATCGCATTTCTGCTTCAATTTAAGGTTTGCAATTTCTGCTGTTGATATGCCCAGTTCAACAAAACAGAATAACTGTTTTTTTGCTGATAACGAAGTTTTTCATGTCACATTCAGCGAATTGTTATCAATAGGTAATCCAACATCGAATAAGTAAAGGATTTATTTATTTAAAATTTTAAGATAATGCTTCATGAAAAATAATTTCTGCCTTTTTCTCATATAATCCAATGAGGGATAGGCATGTCTTTTTTTCTTTATCTTATTTTGGTTTTATTGATATTATTTCCTGCGAAAGTATCTTCCGCCGTTTTGGAAGCATCTCAGTTATGGTTTATGACGCTTTTACCGGTTTTATATCCCAGTTTGATCTGTTTGGATTTGATCAGCATAACACCGTTGACTCAAAAAATTTCTTCCCTATTATTTCCGATATTTAAAAAGTTATTTGCGGTGGAAGATAAAAACTCCTGTTATTTGATTCTTTTAAGCGTGTTATGCGGCGCCCCGGCCAGCACCAAATTGATTCAACAGGCCATAGAGCAAAAACAAATATCCGTCGAAGAAGGAAAACGATTGATCTGTGTTTTTTCCAATTTATCTTTACCGTTTTGCAGTATCATTTGTCGGGTCTTCGGTTATTCCTTTCTTCTTTATTATCTTGTTTTTTTTCTTTCGGCGGTTTTATTCCTCCATTTTGGCAAAAAAAATAAATCGACTTTTGGAAAGCCGATTCCATCTAAAGAAAATTATCTAGCCTGTTTTATGCGCTCCATCCCTAAAAACACAACCATTGTTCTTAATATTTTAGGCATCTTAATCGTTTTTCGGGTATTGATTGGTCTATTTTTCGATGCTTCTTTTCTGTTTTATCCTTATTTGGAAATACTAGGTGGGTTTAGTCAAAAACCTTCTCCCGTTATTTTTTATTCGGCCTTAAATTTTTTAGGTTTTTCCATTCATCTTCAAATATACAGCATCTATTCAGCGATTTCTTACCGCGATTTTCTATTTACCAGACTTTTTTTTACTTTGACCGGATTGATTCTTGGATTTTGTTATTAAAGCGATTAAAAGGTACACGATTGCCAAAACCAGCAGGAAAAGCATCGGAATAAACTCCAACGACTTCGGAACGAAAAAACCGCCGACTGAAACAAACAAAAATAAAATACCGGTAACGAAATCCATGAAAAAAGAATTTTTATTCCGTTTGAAGGTCAATAACGACCGTCCCAGCAATAAAATTCCGATTACAATACCAAAAATATAGTAAAACATACACCACACCTCAAATAATTTTTTGAACCGAATCAATTTTCCATGAAAAGTCAATTTTTTCATTTTCAGTATGCTACACGGTTCCTTTTATGATATAATTAAACTGTCAAATTTGAAATTTGGAAAGGATTAATAAAAAAATGAAAGAATTTATCATCGAAACAAGCGCAAGACACGTTCACGTAACCAAAGAAACACTTGCCAAACTATTCGGAGAAAATGCAACGTTAGAAGTCAAAAAAATGCTTTCTCAACCGGGCCAGTTCGCATCGAATCAAAAAGTCAAAGTAGTCGGTCCGAAAGGCGAACTCAACTGTTCCATTTTGGGACCGGAAAGAAATGCGGATCAAGTAGAAGTTTCTTTTTCCGATGCCAGAGCACTGGGAATCGTCGCTCCCGTAAGAGAATCCGGAGATGTAGCCGGTTCGGCTCCTTGTAAACTGGTTGGTCCGATGGGGGAAGTCGAATTAAAAGAAGGCGTTATCGTAGCCAAACGCCACATCCACATGACACCAAGCGATGCCGAAGAATTCGGCGTGGAAAACGGACAAATCGTCCAAGTCAAAGTTACGACTCAAACAGGAAGAGCCCTTATTTTCGGCGATACCGTTGTAAGAGTATCTTCTAATTATGCTTTAGCAATGCACGTTGATACCGATGAAGCCAATGCCGGTGCTTTAGCCGGTCAGGTTTTCGGTACAATCGTAAAATAAACAATCAAAAATCCTTAAGGGAAAATCCTTAAGGATTTTTTTATAGAGATTCGATAATTCTTATTTTATCTTCTTCTTCTAAAACCAAGTCAGATAAGTACTGTTCCATTTTATCCGCTTGAAAACGATTTTCTTTATTAGCCGCCAATGTATTGACATCGATATTGACAATCAAAACCGGTAACGTTTGATTTGTTTTAGCATTTTTAGCCTCGCCGGCACGAATATCCAAAACCGAATTCAACGGTTCAAAATAATTTTTGACATTGTTCAACCGTAAACTGAATTCCTGACAATCACCGAACAAAGCGGCAATCCCGAATGTTTTGGTTAACGTTTCTACTGCTTGATGATTGGCATTATCCAAAAAGCCGCTGGTTACAAGCGCGATCCGGTTGGCCGACACTTGATAAAATATTTCACCAAACAATCGGAAAAACTGGTAAGCACTTTCCAGTGCTTTTTCCGATGTACAGTTCGCGTTGGCATATACATAATCAAAATCAATTCTTACCGGTAAAAAACGGATATGAACATTTTCTTTTTGAAACAGTAATGTTTTCACTTCTTCCCCGCTGGGCAGTTTTTCCATCCCGGACTGAACCGTATAATCCAATAACATATTTTTAATGCGTTGTTCATTTTCTTTTAAAAAGGAAACAAAATTGCCGATCATGCTGAAATTCGATCGCATCTTCGTTACTCTCATTGTTTTCACCTCTTTTTACATTATACCATATTTTTATGATTTTGAACGCTTATATTTCAATAGTTCTTCTTTGAGATCAGAAGAAATCCGATAGGACTCTTTGGCTTTTTGAATGGCCTTGTTTTGAACCCAAGGATCCAGTCGATTGGTCTTAAATAGATCCATCACTTCTTGTTTAAAAGAAATCAACGCCGTTGCCAAACACCAGGCCACCCCCATTTTGGCATAGTATTTTTCAACATAAAGATTTTGTAAAATCCTTAGAACTTCTCCGATATGTTTTTCATCCAAGTAAGACATCAACACAACGGCTACAAAGCGAACTTCGAATTCTTTGCGGCTGTTCTGCCATTTCAAAAGATAGGCAAACAACATTTCTTTTTCTTCTTGTTTGGGTTTTAAGGTACAAACCAAACCATCGCAGACCGCCCAATCGGTAATCGTCGGAATAAAGCGATCCAAATAGAAAAACCGTTCTTCCATTTTCATCGGAGAAGATGCTATGACATAGGCCATCAACAATTGCATTTCGTAAAAATCGGGTTTGGTATCCGCGATAAAGGTACGAAAATCTCCTTTTTTGATTTTTTGGGCCAAGCGTCGTACTTCTTTGGTAGGTACACCTAAAATCGGCAACGAATCAAAAATCAGTTTTTCAGAATATTGCAAATACTTCGGATCGGCCAGTTGAAGCAATTCTTGTTTTATCTCTTCCATCGATTCATCTCCTTTTTGAATATCATCTCATATTCCCGATCGTTTTGCAATACATTTAAATAGGTGATCAGCATGAAAATAGGCATTGCCGTACGAAAAGACGAAACCGATTATTTTGTTCATCAGAGTTATTGCGAATTTTTAAAACAAAACGATTTAACGTTTGATTTTATTAGTTTGACTACCCCACTTGATTCTTTTGACGGTTTTTTAATTCCCGGCGGAAACGATATCCACAGCAAATACTACCGACAATTTCCTTATGCTTGTAAAAAAATCGATGAGGAAATGGATTTGTTGGATCAAAAAATCATATTGGAAGCCGTCCGAACAAAAAAACCTCTGCTGGGAATTTGCAGAGGTATTCAAAGCATCAATGTTTTTTTGGGCGGATCGTTAAAACAAGATATTTTACATCATCAACAGGAAAATCATTGGATTGAATATGAGGGAACGTATTATCTGGTCAATTCTTTCCATCATCAAAGTATTTTAAAGTTGGCGCCGAATTTGAAAGCGACCGCCTATAGTATGGATGGCGAAATAGAAATGATCGTCCATGAAACTTTACCGATCATCGGTGTTCAGTTTCATCCGGAAATCGCTCCGAGTAAACTCAATCCTATCCTTCTTGAACTTTTTAACGGCTTCTAAAACTATCGCACTGTGTTTCGCTGCGATACTGTGCATTTTCGTTACCGATTTGGATGTTTTCCTTTACACACAAATTATTTTCGTTGTACGCACAATAATTTGCGCTGCATTCGACCTTGATGGCATGCGGTAATTCCGTCATTTCCCGAGCCATTTCCGTCATCAAAACATCGGAACGGTGCGGATTTTTGAAACTTTGACAAAACGTACCGATTTTACTTTTGGCAAAAAGTCCTTCCACATCGATGTGTTTTTTCAAGCATTCACAATTTTCATTGTATCCGCATGATTTGGCATTACATGAAACTTTAGTCATATTTTTTACTTCCTTTCATCCATTAGTATGAACGATTTTATAAAAAAAATACCTCGCTATGACGAGGTATTTTTTGCCGTTTTTTTCGCTGCCATTTTATCGATAAAAGCAACAATTTTTTTATTGAAAATAAAACAAAGTGCCGCTAAAACAGCGCTGATGGCCCCAAGTGCGATCCCCAACCAGTAATTGCCCGAAATCAAAGAATTTCCAAACACGACCGACACAATCGTCATCGGCGTACGGGCAACTAGATTGAGTAGTAAAAACCAACTTGTTTTCACCTTAGTAAACGGAACAATGAAGGTCACCGGATCTTTTGGCAAAACCGGAATCAGTAAATACGAAAACATCAAAACCGCACAACGCTTGCCGTCATTTAACAATTTGAATTTCTTCGTTTGTTTCGGATCGACGAACAAAGCCAAAAAACTATATCCGAACGCTTTAACCAGCAAAATCACCAAAAGAGCACCCAATGTTTGCCCCACCAAACAAATGATAACAGAAATTGCGGGCGGATACATCATCCCACTGATAATTACAATCGGTCCGGAGGGAATCACCGCCAAAACCGTTTGTAAAATTTGCGCACCGATCAGCAATACCCAACTGAAACTGCCGAAACTCTCCAATTTAGCAAGAATTTCGTTGCGGTATATCTCATCGGATTGCAGCCGCATAAAAAGCGGAAACAAATAAACAATCGCCCAAATGCATAATCCCAAAATGATAAGAAGCAAGAAAGCCTGAATCACAATGCGGATTCTTTTATAGTGTTTATGTTGAGATTCTTCTATTTCTTTTTCTTCCATTTTACCACCTGTTTTCCGTTAAAACTTTTATTTCTTCTTTCGTAAAAGGATCCGTGAATTCCACTTCGCAACTTTCCAAATAAAATTGTTCGTCTTCGCAAGCCCCATAAAAAGTATCCCCGCAAATCGGATGCCCCATCGAACTGGTATGGACTCGAATCTGATGTGTTCTACCGGTTTTCAAAACGAACTCTAACAACGAACGATCTTTGCCGGAAAGCAAAACCGTATAATCGCTGATAGCCAATTGGCCTTGATTCTTATCGGTTGTAACATACCGTTTTTTGGAATTTTCCGCTTTGGCTAGATAATTTTCGATGTGTCCACCCTCCGAAACACACCCCTCTACCATACACCGGTATTTGCGAATCATTTTTTGATGGACCGGTTGCATTAAAAAAGCGGCATAACGATTTTTGGCAACCACAACCAATCCACACGTTTCTTTATCCAAACGATTCAAAATATGGATCGTTTCACTTTTTAAATAATGGCAAAGCATCTGATATAAACTTTTCGGTTCGGCTTTGGTTGGAATCGTCAGTAAAAATGACGGTTTATAAACGATCAAATAATTTTCGTTTTCATAGTAGATTCTCAACTTTTCAGCAAGCGGTTCCCAAGAGGACTTTCTTTGTTCCTGCGGTAGAAAAAAAGCAATGACATCTCCTTTTTGCACCAACTCATAATTTTTAAAGACAGTCCCGTTGACATAGAAGACAACTTTCAACGATTTTAAATGTTTATAATATTTTCTGGATAAGTGCGACGTAATTTCTTCTTTTAGCGGGCGACCTTTTTGGCAAACCCATGTTATTTCTTTATTCATAGTCTCATTATATCATATTTCATCTGATTTAAATGTATTAAAAAAAGTTTCTTAATCCTTATTTAAAAATAAAAAACGCTTTCATTTTTACAAAAGTATTGTTATAATAAAAGAGATGAGGTGAATACAAGATGAGCGATATTTTACTAGAAGCCCAACGATGTTTAAAATGCAAACGTCCGCTATGTCAACAAGGATGCCCGGTTCAAACCGAAATTCCGTTGATTATGCAGATGTTTTTAGAAGGGAAAATGGATGAGGCAGGCGAAATTCTGTTCAAAAACAACCCATTATCCGCTGTTTGTTCCTTGATTTGTCCCCATGAAAAAAATTGTATGGGGCATTGTGTTTTAAATCGAAAAGACATGCCGATTAAATTTTACGAAGTGGAAAATTATATTTCAACGTTTTATTTAGAAAAAGCCAAACTGCAACAAACCGAAAAAAACGGTCATTTGGTCGGCATTATCGGTGCTGGTCCGGCCGGAATAACGTTAGCGGTTTTATTGGCTCAAAAAGGTTATAACGTTACGATCATCGATTCAAAAGATAAAATCGGCGGTGTATTGCGATACGGTATTCCGGAATTCAGACTTCCCAAATCGTTGCTGGACAAACTACTGGGACGAATGACGGAGTTGGGGATTCAGTTCCGTCCGAATACACTGATCGGACCGACGATTACCATCGACGATATGTTTGAAGATGGATACGATGCCATTTTCATCGGCACCGGTGTATGGAAACCAAACCGCTTGAGAATCCCCGGGGAAACGTTTGGAAATGTCCACTTTGCCATTGACTTTTTGAAGAATCCCGACTCTTATCAGGAATTGGGAGACCATGTATTAATTATCGGAGCAGGCAATGTCGCAATGGATGCCGCCAGAACGATTTTAAGAAAGACCAGAGCCAAAGTCGATATTATTTTCTTTAGAGGTCGCGAGGAGGTAACGGCGCTTAAGGAAGAATTGCAGTTGGCCGAAGTAGATGGTGCCAGAATGAATTATTATTTGAATACCGTATCCATCGAAAAAGACGGAATCATTGTCGAACCGGTCCTTAAGCAACAACAAGAAGACGGATCGGTTACTTACTATAACGACAGCGAACATGCCTACAAAATCGAAGGTTCTTCTGTTATCATAGCCATTGGTCAAGGTGCCCAAACCAATATCGTCAAGAATACCAAACAGATTGACACCAACCAAAAAGGACTGATCGAAGCTTCCGAAAAAGGAGCGACAACCAGACCGGGTGTTTATGCGGCAGGAGATGTTGTTTCCGGCGCCAGAACCGTTGTCGAAGCGGTCGCCGCTACGAAAAAAGTGGCCATCGAAATCGATCAATACATCAAGAACAAATACAATGAACAATAAGACCGGCTAACGGTACTGCTCTTTTTAAAAAAACAAGTAATAAAAAACGCAAAGACTTTGATAATCTTTGCGTTTTTTTATAAATTAGAAAACTATTTTATTGAAATCTTATTATTTTTTCAACTGACGGCGGTTCACAAACTTTACAATTTCCATAATCACAACCATCACCAGCGATAAGCCCATACAAATCATGAAATTACCGATTCCAAGCGGAGATAAATTGAAAATATCGTTGATACCCGGACAGTAAATCACCAAGAACTGTAAAGCAAAACCGATGAGGAAAGCCATATTCATAAATTTATTTTTGTAACTGTGTTTTGAGAATACGGAATGATTGGATTTGACATTGTAAGCATGGAACAACTGAGTTGAAGAAAGTGTTAAGAATGCCATCGTCTGACCGATTTCATGAGAATGCTCAACAAAATGACCGATAATATAAGCCGTTAGCGTCATTAGTCCAATGATAATGCCTTCCACTGCAATTTTAAAGCCTAATTTATCGGCAAAGAAACTTTCTTTTTTCGAACGCGGTTGTTCACTCATGACACTGTCTTCGGCTTCTTCCATTCCGATTCCGAAAGCAGGAAGCGAATCGGTAATCAAGTTAATCCACAACAAATGCGTCGGTAACAGCGGAACACCCAACGTTAAAGGCGATACAGCGGAAATAAACGAGGCCAAGAAAATAGTTAAAACTTCGCCGATGTTAGACGACAACAAATATTTCACACACTTTTTGATGTTGTTGTAAATTCCTCTGCCTTCTTTTACCGCAGAAATAATGGTGGCAAAGTTATCGTCAACCAAAATCATATCGGCCGCTTCTTTGGATACATCGGTTCCCGTGATTCCCATCGCACATCCGATATCTGCTTTTTTCAAGGCCGGTGCATCGTTGACACCATCCCCGGTCATCGCGACAATGGCTTCTTTTTTCTGCCATGCTTCTACGATTCGAACTTTATCTTTCGGTGCCACCCGAGCATAAACGCTGTAATCTTCAATATGGTCATTTAAATAGTCATCGGACAATTGATCCAATTCCGTCGACGTAATTGCTTTATCGCCCTCTCTTAAAATGCCCAATTCTTCCGCAATCGCCGAAGCGGTCACGATATGATCCCCGGTAATCATAATCGTTCGGATACCGGCTTCTTTTGCCAAAGCAATCGAATCTTTCACTTCCAAACGAGCCGGGTCAATCATACCAACCAATCCGACAAACGTAAAGGATTGTTCAAGGATTGCAGCATCCGGTAACGAATCAAAGGATTGAATACCAAGTGCCAATACCCGCAAGGCTTTTTTCGCCATTTGTTCATTGGCCGAAATTGCTTGTTGAACTTCTTTTGCCGCATTGGTACAACGACTTAAAATCACGTCCGGTGCACCTTTGGTAATAGCCAAATATTTTCCGTTTTCCTGAATAACCGTCGTCATCAATTTTCTTTCACTGTCAAACGGAATATCCAACAATCGTTTATAAGAAGATATATCCTTTCCGAAAGAAATATTCACATCCAATAAAGCCAGTTCAGTCGGATCGCCGATCCGCTCGATTTTACCGTTTTTATTTTGAATGGCGGCATCACAGCAAATCGCAAAATAAGAAAGCATTTGCCGTTCTTTTTCATCCAAATCTTTTAAATCTTTTAAATTCGTCTGGTAGATTTTCATTACCGTCATCTTGTTTTGCGTCAACGTTCCGGTTTTATCCGAACAAACGACATTACAAGACCCAAGTGTTTCAACAGCAGGCAGTTTTTTGACAATGGCATTTTGTTTGCTCATTTTGCTGACACCGATCGCAAGAACGATGGTAACAACCGTAGCAAGACCTTCCGGAATCGCCGCAACCGCAAGCGCAATCGCCGTTTTAAACGCATCGATCCAATTCAATCCGCCGATCATTTCCAAAACAAAGACAACCGCACAAATAATAAGCGCCATAATTCCGATCAGTTTACCAACCGTCGCAAGCTTTTGTTGAAGCGGTGTGGCGACATCTTTTTGCTCGTTAAGCATTCCCGCAATCCGTCCGATCTGCGTAGCCATACCGACATTTGTTACAATCGCTTTGGCTTTTCCGTTGGTAACATAAGTCGAAGAAAACAAGCAGTTTTTCATATCTCCAAGCGGAATATCTTCTTTTTCAATGTATTCATTGTGTTTGTGAACCGGAACCGATTCACCGGTCAATGCCGATTCATCTACGGATAAATTGGTGCACTCAATAATCCGGGCATCCGCCGAAATGGAATCACCGGCCTCAACCAATATAATATCCCCAACGACCAAATCCTTTGAATCAATCGTCATCAACGAATGGTTGCGGATGACTTTACTGGTCGGAGAAGACATCTTTTTCAGTGCCTCTAAACTTTTTTCCGCCTTGTTTTCCTGAAAAACACCTAAAATGGCATTGATGATAACAACAACCAAAATAATGATGCTATCCACAAATTCGCTTGGTTCAATCACGACACTGATGACCGCCGCAATCAACAAGATAATGATCAAAACATCATTAAATTGCATTAAGAATTTAACAAACAGATTGGCTTTCTTTTTTTCTTCCAATGCGTTTTTTCCGTACTGTTCCCGGTTTTCAGCGATTTGTTCATCGGTTAAACCGTTTTGAACATCGCTTTTAAATTCACGTTCCAATTCGTATAATTTTTTCTGCATTTCTTCCTCCTCATGAAAAAAGACCTTTATTCAACAACACTTGAATAAAGGTCTTGCATATCGAATCCGACACCATGACCGGATAACAGTTACCGAGATGACGATCATGGTAATTAGTAAAAACTAATCTAGCTACTCCCCTTTGATGAAGGCCTATTTGTTTTCATTAATATTATATACAAATCGCGTTTCCTTTGTCAAGAACTAACTTTTACCAGTAAAAACAAATTAAATTTTTTGCGTAGAACATTGACAATATACCTATAGGGGGTATATAATGATGGCGAGGTGATCGAAATGAACTGTTGTGAAAAAAAGACAATGCGATCGGATGACGATAAAAAATCATTGATTCATCGATTGAACCGCTTGGAAGGTCAAATCAGGGGAATTGTAAAAATGGTTGAAGAAGATCGCTATTGCGATGATATCCTAATTCAGTTATCGGCAATTGATAAAGCCGTCAAATCAACAGCCAATCTATTGCTGGAAAAACATATGAAAAGTTGTGTCAAAGAAAATATTATGAACGGAAACGATGCCGTTTTGGATGAAATCGTCGATTTATTCAAACGATTTCAATAAGGAGGTTTTTCATGAAAAAAAAGTTTATAATCGAAGGAATGACTTGTGCTGCCTGTCAAAGCCATGTTCAAAAAGCAGTGGAAAAATTAAACGGGATCACAAGCGTAAACGTCAATCTGCTTTCCGGTTCCATGGTGGCTGAATTCGATGAGAAAATTCTTTCTGTTGAGCAAATCATCGCCTGTGTGCACCATGCCGGATATATAGCCAAAGATCCGGATAAAAAAGAGCGGAGAGCCAACGATTCGGATCATAAAGGACGCAATTTGATGATCGCTGCCGGATTCACTGTTTTGGTGTTTTATTTGGCTATGGGTCCGATGATCCATCTTCCGTTACCGCCGTTTTTAGCCGGAGAGGAAAATGCTTTTACGCTCATTCTTTTGCAATTCATCTTAACAATCCCGGTTTTATTTATTTACAGAAATTATTTTTTCAACGGATTCAAACGTTTACTTCATTTATCGCCGAACATGGACAGTTTGATTGCGATCGGTTCTTCTGCTTCTGTGATCTATGGTTTGTATATTTTGTTCATGCTTTCTTATCAACTGGGAAGAGGCAATCTTGATGCCATTCACATTTACGCCCACGATGTCTATTTTGAATCGGCATCTATGATTTTAGTTTTGGTTTCGTTCGGGAAATACTTAGAGGGCAAATCCAAGAAGAAAACCAATTCGGCAATCGAAAAACTGATGGATCTGTCTCCGAAAATGGCATTGGTTCAAAAAAACGGAACGATTTTGGAACTTCCGATTGAGGAAGTCAAAAAGGATGATTTAGTTGTTGTTAAAAAAGGCATGCTGGTTCCCGTCGATGGAACGATTCAAGAAGGATCCGGTTCCTTCGATCAAAGCAATGTCACCGGCGAATCCTTACCGGTTTATAAAGAAGTCGGTGAAAAAGTGATCAGTTCGACGATTTTAACCAACGGATACATTGTTTTAAAAGCCGAAAAAGTAGGGGAAGATACCACCATCAACACCATCATTCGGTTGGTTGAAGAAGCGGCCAATTCCAAAGCGCCGATCTCCAAACTGGCCGATAAAATATCGGCGGTTTTCGTACCGCTTGTAATGCTGATTGCGCTGACCAGTTTTATTGTTTTTCTTTCAATCGGCCAAGGGTTTGAAGTCGCTTTCAGTATGGCCGTTTCCGTTCTTGTTATTGCCTGTCCTTGTGCGCTCGGACTGGCCACACCGGTAGCCATTATGGTTGGTACGGGTGTCGCGGCAAGAAACGGATTACTGGTTAAAAACGCAGAGGTACTGGAAAAAACACATTGGATTAAAACCTTGATTTTAGACAAAACCGGAACCATTACCGAAGGAAAACCGATTGTAACGGACATCATCGGTCGTGAGGATATACCGATTCTACATATTGCCTATGCACTTGAACAAAAATCCGAACATCCACTAGCGTTGGCTATTATCAACAAAGCCAAAGAATCCAATCTACCGCTTTTGGAAGTGACCGATTTTGAAAGTTATTCCGGGTTGGGGATATCCGGAAGAATCGAGCAGAAAAAATATTGGATCGGAAACGAAAAATTTTTAAAAGAACGTGGCATCGATTTATCTTCTTACGAAGAAAAAATCAAACAATTGGCCGAAGAATCCAAAACGCCGCTCTTGATTGCCGAGGATACCCGACTAATCGGACTAATTGCCGTCAAAGATCCGGTAAAAAAAGATTCTTATCAAGCTATTGCCAATTTGAAAAAGCAAGGCATCCATCTGGTTATGCTGACAGGAGATAATGACCATACCGCCCGAAAAATCGCTCAGGAAGTCGGAATTGACGAAGTCATCAGCAACGTATTACCAACCGACAAGCAAAAAGTCGTCGAACGATTGAAACAAGATACGAAACATTTGGTGGGAATGGTCGGAGACGGTGTCAACGACGCGCCGGCGTTAAGCAGCGCCGATATCGGAATTGCCATCGGCAGAGGGGCGGATATTGCCATTGAGTCGGCGGACATTATTTTGATTTCCAATTCTTTAAACGATGTTTATCATGCCATCCGCTTAAGCAAGCGGGTCTTGGCCAATATCAAAGGCAATTTATTCTGGGCTTTTTTCTACAATTGTATCGGTATTTTGCTGGCTTCCGGTATTTTCTATCTACCATTTCAGCTGAAATTGAATCCGATGATCGCCGCCCTAGCCATGAGTTTAAGCAGTGTTTTCGTCGTATGCAATGCACTTCGACTGAATTTATTTCACACTGAGAAAGGAGAAAAAAAGATGCAAACAATCACGTTAAACATATCTGGAATGGCTTGTTCCCATTGTTCGAACCGTGTGGAAAAAGCTTTGTCTGCCATTTGTGGTGTCCAAAACGTAACGGTTTCATTGGAAAAACAGAATGCCGTTTGTGTTTGTGAAGATACGGTTTCCAAAGAAACTTTGATCCAAGCCGTCATCGATGCGGGATACCAAGCCCAATAGAAATAGGATATAAAAAATCAGGCATGTAAATCGTTCATGCCTGATTTTTTTAGTTTTGAAGAATAAACTCTTTTGAATTTAGATGTCTTTTCATGCCACCTAGCAAACGCATCTTCAAATACGACCATTTTCATTTTATTTACTTATTGAAAGGGCAGTAACTTATCTCAATTTGTTCGATAGCATAGCGATACCCGATACTTAAGTATAAATGGTTGGAAACCGGATTGGATTGATCCACAAACAGGTACGGTATTTTTCCTTTTTTCAAGATGGTTTTGGTAAGATACGTCACTGTTTTTCTGGCCAATCCTTTTCCTCGTTCGCTAAAAACGGTAAAAACAGCGGAAATGGCACATAAATCGGATGTTTGGCGAACTCGTTTGGCAAGGGAAATAATCGTTCCCTGCTTTCTAATTACGGCAAAATCATGGATCTGAGAAAGTATCGTTTCATAATCCGGTGCATCGGTTTTCATTTCTTTAGAAGCCTCTTTCAAAAGTGAAAAAACGGCATCGACATCGTTTAAAGTCGCCTGCTCTACCATATCCGTGTTGCAATCGGCGCAAACAGAACAAGTCATGATCGCCAACTGATGAGAAATTTGATGGTGACCGCCTACCCGTCGTTCATACTGTTTTAAAAATTCTTCTGTCAATTCTTTTTTTCCCAATACTCTTTGAAAACAAAGATTTTTCGCAATCAATCCTTCCGCCAACGAAGCACATAAATTCGGATCACCGAATAACACCATCGGATGGTGTAAGTAAGATAAAGCAACCAAAATGCGACTTCCTTCTTCTACTTTAACGGCAAATCCTTTCCTTGAATCGGTCAATCCTTTGGCATTACTCTCAAAAAAAACCGTTTCCAACCGATTTTTTTTCAATAACATTTCATTGTCCTGCCAAAATGCTTCGCCGTTTTCATACACCAAAAACATGCTATCCACCTTCTTTTTAACATTATAGCAAATCTTCTTTTTACTTTCCACTATTTTAAATGGAACATCGTTCAAATAAAAAAACCGAAAATAATTTTTTCGGTTTTTAATCGATTATTCTACGGAGTGAATCATCAAATCACACAGACGATTGGAGAATTCTTTCGGGTCGGTCGGTAAAATGCCTTCCATCAACAATGCCTGCGTATACAGCAACTGTGCATATTTTTCCAAACTCGTCGGATCGGCGGCATACGCTTTTTCAATGGCTTGGAAAACGGCATGATTCGGATTGATTTCCAAAATTCTTTCCGCTTTCATTTCTCTGTGGTTTTGAGCGGAAAGAACTTTTTCCATTTCAAACGATAACCCTTCGGCAGCAGAAAGACAGCACGGTGCTTCACTTAAGCGTTTGGAGAAAATAACATCTTTGCATTCCGGCAATACTTTTTTGATTTCTTCCAATAAATCTTTCTTTTCTTCTTTCAATTCGTCGATTTTTTTCGCATTTTCTTCATCGATCAAGTTCAAGTCACCTTGATTGATGGATTTAAATTTCAATCCTTCGTATTCATTTAAAACTTGTAACATAAATTCATCGACATCGTCGCTTAAAATCAAAACATCGTATCCTTTATTTTTGATCAAATCCATCTGCGGCAATTTATCAACGGCCTCTTTGGTTTTACCAACAGCATAATAAATTTCTTTTTGACCTTCCGGCATGGCTTCTTTATATTCCGCAAAAGAAATCCGTTTTCCCTGATTGAAACTTAGAAGAATGATCAAGTCTTTCAAAGAATCTTTCTTGGCACCGTAATTTTCATACAGTCCGTATTTTAAATTCACACCGTAATCATCAAAGAAAGATTCGTATTTTTCCCGATCGTTTTTCAACATTCTACCAAGTTCGGAAAGAATCTTCTTCTCGACGTTGGTAGCTATTTTTTTGATCGAACGATCTTCTTGCAGCATCTCTCTTGAAATATTGAGCGGCAGATCGGCAGAATCAACCAACCCTTTGACAAAACGCAAATATTCCGGAATCAAATCTTTGCATTTATCTAAAATAAAGACACCCTTGGTATATAATTGCAAGCCTCTTTCATTTTGATCGTTAAAATTGAATAACGGTTTTTTAGGAATGAACAGCAAGGCGCTATACGTCAACATCCCTTCCACATTCAAATGAATGGATGTGATCGGATCTTGATAATCCATGAATTTGGATTTATAGAAATTGTTTAATTCTTCTTCGGTTACTTCACTTTTGTTTTTCTTCCAGATCGGCAACATGGAGTTGATGGTTTCCAATTCCAAATGCGTATGTTCTTCTTCATCTTCTTGGTCGTCTTTGGCATTTTCTTCTTTCGGATCGTATTTGGTTACCCAGGTTTTAATCGGGTAACGAACATAATCGGAATATTTCTTTACCAATTCTTTAATCCGGTATTCTTCTAAATAAGTATCGTAGTTTTCATCTTCGGTATTATCCCGTAATTCGATTTCGATTTTCGTACCGTAATCTTCTTTTTCAATCGGTTCAACCGAATAAGACTCCAATCCTTCGGAAGTAAACAAATACGCCTCATCGTTTTCAAGCGATTTCGTGTAAACATTGATTCGTTTGGCCACCATAAAGGCCGAATAAAATCCTACGCCAAACTGACCGATAATATCCACATCCGGTGTTTTTTCGTTTTCGATCTTCTCTAAAAATTCCTTGCTTCCGCTTTTGGCAATCGTACCCAAATGCGAAACCAGTTCCTCTTTGGTCATTCCGATTCCGTTATCGCTGATCGAAAGAATTCGTTTTTCCCGATCGGCTTCGATCAAAATTTCATAATGATCACAAGCCTTCGCACTATCGGTCAAAGCCACATAATGGCGTTTATCGATCGCATCGCTGGCATTGGAAATCAATTCTCTTAAAAATATTTCTTTATGCGTATAGATAGAATTGATCATCATATCCAATAAACGTTTTGTTTCGGTTTTAAACTTTTTTGTTTCTTTCATAAAAATCCTCCATTTCAATTACATTCTCTATTATAGTCTTATTTTTTGGCACTGTCAATATAACTTTGCCAAAAAAATATTTTTTGTAGCAAACAAACGGAAATCAAGTATAATGAAAGCAGGTGATAACTATGTTGGAAAGTTTTAAAATCAATTGTCTGCCGCTTGGAAGAAGTTTACGCGTTACGGTTTTTCTGCCGAAAGATTACAACAATACTTCCCGTTACTATTCGACGATTTATTTTCTCGACGGCCAAAATGTTTTTCATAAAGAAACTTCCGATAACGGACAATCGTTTTTATTGGAAGAAACACTGATGGATTTATCCAAAGAAGATAAAGATGTCTTAGTGATCGCCATCGACGGTGCGGTTGACTTGAAAAAACGACAGGAAGAATATCAACAGACGATTTTAGCCGATTTTATCGATGAAAAACTTCATCCTTTTTTAAAACAACGCTACCGAATGAATGCCTATTGTTATTGTGTCGGTTGTGCCAACGCCGCGTTAAACGCCCTTTATCTTTCTTTTAAAGAATCCTTCAAAGGCTGTATTCTTTTTGCGCCGGAAGGTAACTTCGAATCGATCGTTTTTCCGACGGAACCGAAATTGTATTACTTCTATACCGGCGAAAACGAGGCGAACGGAATTTGTTTGCAAAATATCCGTTTGTTACAAGAAAAAAACAAAAATGTCCATATTTTAATCGATCAAAACGAAATTCATACAGAAACGGCTTGGAAAAGTAAACTGATGGATGCGTTTTCATACTTAATTTTATAAATTGGTAAATATTGACAGCCCACCCCCTGGGTTTTTTCTTTATAATGAAGGTGTACCAAGGAGGTGAACAAATGAAAAAGATCATTTTAATCATGATCATGGCCTTTACCGTAGTCGGTTTATTTAAAACCAATGCCGATGCGGCCCAAAAAGGATCGATGGCCGGAATCGTCCAAACATCGGGTTCCAATCTGAATGTCCGTTCCAAAGCCTCGACTTCTTCTACGATTGTCGCTAAAGCACCGAATCAATCTTACCTGATGGTGATTGAAAGTTCCGGTGATTTCTATTATACGGAATACCAGGAAAATAAATTCGGTTACGTTCATAAAGACTATGTTCAGATCGTATCTTCCAATACCAAACAGGTTGCATCGGAAGGGATGAATCTGAATGTAAGAAAAGGACCGTCTACTGATTATACAATCACCGAAAAAATTGCGGATAAAGACTATGTTGTTGAATTAAGCCGTTCCGGCTCTTGGAGCAAAGTCCTGTTTGAAGGAAATAAGACCGGATATGTACACAACGATTATTTGAAAAGTCTTTATGCGTACCCGGCAATCGCTTTAAATGTCGTAAGCTACAAGCAATACGATTCCAGATGGGCATCGGTAACCATCGGAAAATACGGTCAAACCATGCAGCAAATCGGTTGTTTGACAACGGATATGGCTATGATTGAAAGTTATCGTACCGGTAAAACCATCACACCGCTTGATATGAGAAACTCCTCTACTTATACTGCCTCAGGTGATATGTACTGGCCGAGCAACTATGCTTTCTCCTTTTCCAGCAACTATCTGGCAACCTCCTACAACTTATTAAAACAAGGCAAACCGGTTTTAATCGGACTGAAAAAAGCCAACGGTTCTCAGCACTGGGTTACCATTACAGGTTATGTAGGTTCCAATTCTTTATCGGCAGCGAACTTTACAATCAATGATCCGGGTTCTTCCAGCAAGACTAGATTAAGCCAAGTCCTTGCCGAATACCCTAACTTTTATAAGATCGCTTACTATCTGTAAGTGAAAAGTGAAAAAAATCTCTAAAACAATCGGTTTTAGAGATTTTTATTTTGAAGAAACGTATTTTTGAAATAGCGTATTAAAATATTTTCCTCTGGCCATATAGTTTTCGAATTGGTCAAAAGACGCAAACATCGGCGAGTATAAAACCACTTCGTTTTGGCGTTCTTTCAGTGCCTGACAAAACGCTTCTTCAACGGTTTGAAAAACACAACACTCTTTATCGTGTTTGCGCATATACTGATAGATTTTATCCTTGGTTTGACCGTAAGCGTAAACTTTTTTGATTTTGTATAAATGATCGTTTAGACTTTCCAAATTTTCTTTTCGATCATACCCACCGCAAATCAAAAAAACCGACTGAAAACATTCAATGGCCGCAATCGTCGAATAAGGATTCGTACTTTTGGCATCGTTGTAAATATAAGGATTCATCGGCATCATTCGATAATCGATCGGTTCAAACGATTTTAATTGCTTGCGGATCATAGACGGTTTGATTTTGGCAAACAACGACACAACACCGATTGCTGCCAGCAAGTCTTCAATCAAATGTTTCTTGCCCTTAAACGGTTCTGTCAATTTGAATATCCGTTTATTTTCGTAGTAGATGACATCTTGATGCAAACAACATTTGGCATGGGATTTATCGGCGGAAAAACTGCTTTTTTTGGCCTCCGTATGTCGAATAATTGTCTGAATGTGCGGATCGTCGTCACAATACACAACACAGTGCTGTGGCGTTTGATGAATACAGATATTCGATTTGCTGCCTATATAATCGGCAAACGTCGCATGGTGATCCAAATGACACGGATGAATATTTAATAAAACACTGATATTCAAGTCGATTTGAGCACATTCCAATTGGAAAGAAGACAATTCCACGACATAAATTTGAGCGTTTGGATGTTCGACAACGGCTTTTCCGATGCTGTATCCGATATTCCCGCAAGCAACCGCATCATAACCGGATTTCAGCAAATGGCAAATCAAACTGACTGTTGTTGTCTTTCCGTTGCTTCCCGTAACGCCGATATAAAAGCCGGGGTGCAACAACATCGCCACTTCGATATCGCTTAAAATCCGAATTCCTTTTTTGATAAAACCTTGTATGATTCGATCCGATAGCGGAATCCCCGGTGCTTTAATCACATACGTATAGTCGAAATGTGCGACTTCTTCCGGATTCAAATAATCGAATTCCAGTTCTTTTTGTTCCAGCAACAACACCATGCCGTCATTAGCAATTCCTTTTCCAAGAACGAGTATTTTCATGTCACCCACACTCCTATGGTATTAGGATATGGAAGGAACAATCATTTTATAACTAAAAAAAAGAGTCCTTGTGAACTCTCTTTATTTATCCGTTAAAAAATCTTCATTTACTTCAATATCTAAATCATCAATATCTTCTTCGTCCGATACGACCGGGATAAACACCGTGACTTGCATTTTGGTTTCACCGATAATTTCCGCCATGATTTCCATATCGATATCTAATTTGATTTCATCATCGATAATCTTAGCATTGGTGACTGTCGGATGTTTTAATATCCTCGCCAAAACATCATCGCTATTTTTCATGTATTCTGTTACGATACTTTTGACTTTGATATCTTTATGATAGGCTACCTTTTCTCGTAATACATCTGTTTTAGTATTTTCTTCCGTAGAATACCAAATATTAACTTCGAATTCGCCATCTATATCAACAAGGTTGTCATTGCGAACAGCTTCAAATTCATGATTAATAATCCAGCATCCTAATACTGAATAGGGATGTGCCGTGGTTTGGATATTATGTGTAATGTGCATGGCTTTTTTACCTTTTGCTACTACCGCTTTCGTGACTATTTCACGGACTTCATTCATTATACATACCTCCCTAGTTATAATATATGTAATGCTTTTCATTTAAGTGCCTTTTAATTGAATGCATCCGCTTCATTATTTTTTTTGTTTTAAGAGCGCAAATATGGTATAATACTAGTAACGTCTTTGAATCAAAAAAGGAGTAGATTATGAATTTTATTTCTCTTGCAGTATCGGTCTTTATCAGCAATTATATATTTATAATGATCATTCGCTTGCTGCCGATCCGCAGAAAAAGGTTGTGGCAAGGCATTTTAATTACCTTGGGCGATTTAGCGATGATGGTCACTTATGCAACCATTTTAATCGATTCGCTGCAACCGCCCGTTTCCATCGATAATTTATTATTTGGATTGGGAAGTATTTTGGGAATCTTTTTAGGTTATGCGGCGGCGATGATGCTCGTTTTAGATGGCGTCACGCTTTTCAGATCCAAACGATACCGGGAATTTGAACGCGCGGTAAAACAAAAAGATGGTCCTTCCGTTTCCAAAAAGATCTTAGGTACTTTGATGCTTGTGGTGTCCGCTATCTTACTAGGGTATGCGATCGTTGTTCTATGCCATTATTCTTCGGCTGTTTTAATTCCTTTAATCGGAGCCATGATCGGATTTGCTTTAACTTTGTCTGTTTCCATCTATTTTTTCATCAGTGCCAAACCGCTCAAATCCTCGCTAAAGGCCGGGGCCGTATGGTTGTTGATTCAATATCCCAGCCAAACCGAACTTTACGAACAAAGCCTAGATGGTCCGACAACCGAAAAAAATGCATTAGCACCGCTTTTTGAAACTTATCTGCCGGATGATTACGGCTTTATTATTACCCCACATAAGAAGTATCATATCATCGGAATCAAAATGAGACAACCCAATCCGCTTTTACTAGAAAAACTATCCGTAACTCCGGTGGACTTAACACCATATCAAGAAGTTTTAACTTATTTTAAAAAATACGAAAGACATAAAATTTATTTGGATGAAAACAATCAAATCACAAAAGTGGTTTCGATTAAATAGCAACCATGAAAAATAAAGGTTTAATCAAATTAATCGATTTTTATCAGAAAGGCATATCCCCCAATCAACCACCTCGGTGTCGTTTCACACCCACTTGCAGTCAATATGCCAAAGAGTGTTACCAAAAGTTCGGATTTTTAAAAGCTTCTTATTTGACAACCAAACGTTTATTGCGCTGTAATCCCTTATTTAAAGGCGGATATGATCCTGTTCCTTTGACCAAAGAAGAAAAAAAAGCCTTGGAAGAAGAAAAACAAACTTCCAGTAAAGCCGATCCTACAAATGAATCTGAAACCAAACCTCAATCAATGACAGATTGAGGTTTTTGTATATCGGGTTGGATTTAAAAAAAAGGGGCACCACCGTATCGGTGATGCCTCTGCTTCTTTTTTAACAATGATAGAATTAATAGTTTTCTTTCCGTACTTCAAAGAAACTTTGCGGATGAGCACAAACAGGACATACATCCGGTGCTTTGGTGCCTACGACAATATGACCGCAATTCCGGCATTCCCAAACGGTAAGACCGGCTTTTTCGAATACTTCTTTGGCTTCCACATTATGTAATAAAGCCCGATATCTTTCTTCATGGGATTTTTCAATTGCCGCAACTCCTCTGAATTTTTCGGCCAATTCCGGAAAACCTTCTTCCTCTGCTTCCTGAGCCATCCGATCGTACATATCGGTCCATTCGTAGTTTTCGCCTTCGGCAGCATGAAGTAAATTCGTTGCCGTATCACCTAGTTCACCTAATTCTTTAAACCATAATTTGGCATGTTCTTTTTCATTGTCGGCTGTTTGTAAAAACAAAGCGGCAATCTGTTCGAATCCGGCTTTTTTCGCTACTGAGGCAAAATAAGTGTACTTATTTCTGGCTTGTGATTCACCTGCAAAAGCCTCCCATAAATTCTTTTCCGTTTTTGTTCCGGCATAAGGATTTTTCGTTTCTTTTACTTCCTCAAAAGCCGAAGCCGGTTGTTTGCAAACCGGACATTTTTCCGGAGCCGTTTCTCCTTCATGTACATAGCCGCAAACTTTGCATTTCCATTTTTTCATTTTCTTCTTCTCCTATTCTTTTTTTAAAAACTGTTTTTAAACAGTATTAAACATTGCCACAGGCTTTCCATAAACCGTGTAAATTGCAGTACGCATAAGCAGCGACTACGCTTTCGTTGTCACACAACTTAAAACATGCGTGCGGTTGTTCATTCGGATGAAGTTGTTTGCGTTGGACGCCTGTAGTCGTCTCCAAAACAATCCATTCAATAAAATGCTCTGCAATCATCGGATGCGGAAGGCTTCCCACTTCGACAAAGACTTGATCGCCTTCTACTTTGACAACCGGAATATGTTTTTCTTTGGATGCCTCGACGGTTCCCGGAACCAATTCACTCATTTTCTGACCACAGCAAACAAGCGGTACACCGGCATCATAAATCATTTCTACCGTGTTTTTGCAATGATCACACTGATAAAATTTTACCATATTTTTTTCCCTTTCTGAAAAATATTTAAAAGACTTATCTCATTTCGTCCGAAAATAAAAGTCTTCATTTTATTTTTCCACAAAAATAGCATTTCATCATGTTATTTATCTATATTTTACTCTGTTTTTCTTTTTCTGTCAATAGAGAATGATTCTTAATAAGAATAAGAAAATAAAAAAACAAGCTGTAAAGCTTGCATCTTTAAGGATTATGCACCAAACGGTGTAAACGGAGTTGTTCCTTGATAATTGGGCATGCCGCCGAAATTGCCTTGATCAAGCGGTTGTTGATAAAAAGGCATTTGCTGTTGAAACGGCTGATTGTAAAAAAACGGTTGTTGGTAAAGCGGCATTCCCTGAACATATTCATTGACCATAACATTTTCTTGTGAATTGGAATACGTCGGAATATTGATATGACGTTTTACACAGTTGTTAATGACATGCGTGTGATAATTCACATAATGCGGTACATCCTGAACGTTGCAGGTTTGAACAACTTGATTGCACTGCTGATACGTCGGTAAGCAACTTGGACAGGTGCCTTGATTGCAATCGTTCATCGGGTAAGGTACCCCTTGATTGCAATTTAAGTTTGAGCCTTGAAAATTCATTTTTTCCCTCCTCATTGCTAATATATGAGAAAGCAAAGGGGTTGCTTAGGCATTCTGTATTTTTAAAAAAAGCCTATCCATCTCGGTAGGCTTCTATTTTAACAAGACTGTTCGATAAGATCAATCAGCATTTTTATACCGTAAATAAAACCTTCTTTTTCCATTCGTTCATTAGTCGCATGAACCGTTGCGGAAAGTTTTTCATCGTAAACAAACGGACAAAAACGGAAAGAGGAAGTCGTCAAATCATCGTAATATCTGGCATCGGTCCCACCGCATAACAATACCGGAACGACCAAAGCCCCCTCGACAAAGTCGGAAACAATCTTTTGAATCCATTGAAAAGCCGGTGTTGTCACATCCGAACACAACGAAGGTTCCAGTCCGCCCTCATAAGTGATTTCTACATTTTCGGTCAACGAAGAAAACCGCTTTATGATCGAGGGAATGGAATCTTTTTCCGAAGTCCTTAAATTGACGGTTGCCGTAACGGTCTGCGGTAACACGTTGGCACTTTTAGAAGCTCCGGAAAGCATCGTCGTCGCAATGGTCGTATGAACAAACGGATTTAATTTCTCATCCTGATAACAATATTTTATCAATTCTTTTTCGTAGCGATTCAAATCCGATACATACGTTTTTAACGGTTCTTCGGTGATATAGTCTTTTAAAATAAGAAAAGTCTGTTTCAACGGCTCGGGTAAATACGCATCAAACGGATGACTTTCGATTGCCGCAATCGCTTTGCATACCATTGCAAGAGACGTTCCCTTCCCCGGATTGGACGAATGCCCGCCGGTTGAGTGAGCGGTAATTTTAACATCCAAATACCCCTTTTCGAAAACACCGACGGGATTGATCGTCATATCGGCTCCGTACTGTTTGGCACTGACAAAGCCACATCCCTCATCAAGAACATATTCCAATGCGATATTTTTCCGTTTTAAAATCCGCGATATCGCCCATTGACCGGCAATACCTTGCGTTTCTTCATCGTGACCGTAACAAAAATAAATATCCCGTTTGGGCTTAAAACCGTGCGATAAAAGATATTCGATGGCTGATAACTCACCGATTACCATACATTTGGTATCCAGTGCGCCTCTTCCCCAAACATACGTATCATCGACGAAACCGGAAAAAGGATCATGCACCCAATCTTTTTCAGTCCCTTCGACAATGGAAACCACATCCAGATGGGCCATGAATAAAACCGGTTTTAACATCGGATCGCTTCCTTTTAAATGATACAGCAAACTTCCCCGGTTCACAACCGTTTTTTGAGCCAGACGGTGAAAATGAGGAAAAGCATCTTCTAAAAATTGATGCAATCCTTCAAAAGCCTCAAAATCATACAACGATACGTCCTGATAAGAAATGGTTTTATACTGAATGGCTTTGGACAAATCGCCAATCGCTTTTTCTTGATTAAAATCTTGATATACGTTCGGTTTCTTTAAAATCATGATGCCAACACCTTACTTAAAAATTCTTTGGTTCGAATGTTTTTAGGATTTTCAAAAATTTCCTGCGGCGTTCCTTCTTCGGCAATCACACCGCCATCCATAAACAAAACCCGATCGCTGATTTTCTTGGCAAAAGCCATTTCATGCGTAACGATGACAATGGTCATTCCGCTTTGAGCAAGCGACTGGATGACATCCAGCACTTCTTTGACCATTTCGGGATCCAACGCACTGGTCGGTTCATCGAAGAGCATGACATCCGGCATCATGGCCAGTGCTCTTACAATTGCCAACCGCTGTTTTTGACCGCCGGATAATTTGGCGGGACTAAGATCGGCTTTTTCCAATAAACCGACCCGCTGCAACAATTCTTTTGCTTTCGTTTCCGCCGTTTCTTGATCCATTTTTTTTGTTTGAATCGGAGCAAGCGTTATATTTTCAAGCACACTCATATTCGGAAAAACATTGAAATGCTGAAAAACCATTCCCATTTTCTGACGATAAAAATTCAATTTTTTATCCAATGATTTCCGGTAAAGGCGGTCGCTTGCTTTAGAGGCAGCCAGTTCTTTTTTGATGGCAGCAACATCTTCTTTCTGCTTTTTCGGATCCAGTTGCAAAAGTTGTTGTTTTAAAAGAGCCGTTTTGGAATCGTAAAGCGGACTTCCTTCGAAAAGAATCGTTCCCGATGACGGCATTTCCAATAAATTTAGACACCGCAAAAACGTCGATTTTCCGCTACCGGAAGCCCCGATAATACTGACAACTTCCCCTTTGTAAATTTTTTGGTTGATACCTTTTAATACTTCCAGTTCGCCAAAATTCTTACAAAGATTTTGAACTTCGATCATAATTTCTTTTTCTTTCATGCGGTTGCTCCTTTCTTTTCCCACCATCTGATCAGTTTCGATAAGGAAAATGTGATGATAAAGTAAATGATTGCAATAATCACATACGGTGTCAACGAATCATATGTCGTCGAAGTAATAATACTTTTCACCGTCATCAAATCCCCGACGTAAAACGTTGAAGAAAGCGAAGTTTCTTTAATCAAAGAAACAAATTCATTTGCAAGCGACGGCAACGTATTTTTGATTGCCTGCGGCAAAATGACTTTGAACATCGCTTTCGGATAACTCAACCCCAAACTTCTGGCCGCTTCCATTTGGCCTTGATCCACCGACTGAATTCCCGAGCGGAAGATTTCTGCTTGGTAGGCCGAACTGTTGATCACCAGAGCAATGACACAGGTGATGAATTTCGACATTCCTTTCGGCATCAAAAGAAAAATAACCGTCAACTGCAACAACAGAGGAATCCCCCTAATGATTTCAATATAAGCCGTTGAAATCCACCTTAAAAGACGAACTTTCGAAATGTTCATCAAACAAAGCAACGTACCGAAAACCGCCGCAAACAAAACGCCGAGCAAAGATAACGCAAGCGTAATGCCAAGCCCTTTCATGAAATCGCCGAAATGATTGACAAACATCTTCCAAATCCGAACAATAAAAGGCGCATCGTCCACAATTCCTTCAACAGCCGCCTCCCCTAATTGTACATACAGTTCTTGAGCTTGGGTCAACCATGTTTCATATAGACCTTGTTCTTTGACTTCATCAATGATCGCATTGACTTCGGCAATTAATTCTTTATCGCCCTTTTTGGCTAACGCAAACAATCCCGTTTTCCCGGTAACATCAAATTTCTCATCGCAAATCACAATTTCCGGATTGGTCGTCATAACCACTTCGGCGGCATTGCTGGCAATCGCCATCGCATCAATCTTTTTTTCTTTCAACCATAAAATTCCGTCGTTGATCGTGGCGATTTTTTCTTTGGTTGCATCCGGCAACTGTTCATTGGCATAATCGGCCTGTACCGAACCGTCTTGGACACCAATACGGACTTCTTTTTTGTTCAAAGCCTCAAACGTACTGTATTTATCTTGGTTTTCTTTTAAAACAATGACAACCTGATCTCCATCACCGTCATCGTAATAACTTTGCGACATTTCATAATTTTTAGCCCGGTCGGAAGAATAGGTAAAACCGGAAATCGCCAAATCGACCCGTCCGTTTTGAACAGAAGCCAAGGCTTCGGTAAATCCCATCGCTTCGATGACCAATTCTTTTTCCATTTGTTGGGCTAAATAATGGGCAAAATCAATATCTGCTCCGACATACTGATCTTGACCGCTTTCATTTAAATTGACAAACTCATACGGCGCATAATCCGGCGATACCGCCACGTAAAGTTTATCGGTTTGTTTGCAGGATAAAAAGAACAAACATACAAACAAACTCAACATCAATAAATACTTTCCTTGTTTTTTCATTTTTCCTCCTTTTGTCTAGAGAAAAAAAGTCCCTAGACTTTTAAAATCAGTCTAAGGACGTAAAGATACGATTTTACGTGGTGCCACCTTAGTTCATTATTATCTCACGATAATAAAACTCTATAGGTTCTATCAAACCTAGACGCGATGACGGGCGAACCCGGCACACCCTACTTTTTTCAGGTTGCAGCTCCAAGAGGCGTTCTTTATAACTTTCATATCATACTTCCACCAATCTATGACTCGCTAGATAAAAGGCTTATAAATACTCTTTCTTTTCATTGCTTTGTATGAATTATAAACTTTTTTATCGAATTTGTAAAGAATTTTTTTAAAAAAGAAAAGCCTGCTTTTAAACAGGCTCTTTTTCTTAATTATCTCTGGCGGCAAATAGCATAATCAAACGCAAAACTTCAACGTAAATATATACGATACTGATCATCAACCCCAAAGAAACCGACCATTCGGCACCTTTGGAAGCCCCACGTTGAACAACTGCGTTGGCCTCCGCAAAATTTAAAGACAGCGTAACGATACCGTAAATCAACAAAAATACCTCAACACCGATCATTACACCCAAATAAGTCGAATAATCCGTTATGAACAGCGAAAACAAGCTCATCAGCATAATGATACCGAGTGCTCCTAGCGTAAACGCAAAACAGAATGAACGAAATTTGCTGCCCACTCTTAAAATACCGGTAGCAAACAATGTCAGCATAACGGCAAAGATAATCAACGTGGAAAACAAAGCGGTGGTAACGGCCCCCGGTACATAAGCCTCGGCAATCGCCGAAATACTTCCCAAGAAAAGACCTTCACACGCGGCGTAAATTACCGAAAAATATTTGGCCAATCGTTCCGATGTTCTTCCGACGATCACCGATATAAAGCCGACAACCGAAGAAATAAGCAAAGTTGTTACGAAAGCCGTCATATTGTTTTCTAAAATTTGCGGTAACGCAAAGGCAACTACCGCCGCAATGGCAATGGTAATCAACAATAAAAAACATGTCTTAATGGTAATCCCTTTATAGGTTGCGCGATCTACATCATCATAAACGACTTCTCCCGTTTGAATATTCGAAAATAGCGGACTTTGTTTCAAAGTAATTTTCCTCCTTTTGTTTTGTTATTATTATAGCATAGTAGAATCAAAACTACAACATTTGATCCTTCTTTCACACAATCTCACATAACTTAATCGGCAAAAGCGAAAATTCCCTGTGCTTGTTCCGGTTCTTCTTCCGGTAAATTGCCAAACGCATGCATCGTATCAAAGAGTTCGTAAAGCGTTGTACTCAATCGTGTCCGTTTTAAAACATCCTTTTTGGATGTAAATCCTTTTTCTTCCCGTTTTTCAACCAAATCGTAAGCGATGCTCTCACCCAAACTGTCTACGGCCGCAAACGGAATCCGCAATGCATTGCCTTCTACTTCAAAAACCGTCGCGGAAGATTTCATAATATCGACCGGTAAAAACCGAATTCCTCTGGATGTCATCTCCAGTGCCACCTGTAAAGCCGTATATTTATCGTCGTCGGTAGCCGTTCGATCGGTTTTTTTCATCAATTCATCCATCATGGCCCGAATCGCCATTTTTCCGCCCAAATACGCTTGTACGGAATGTCCTTTTGCCCGTTTGGAAAACCAAGCACTGTAAAATAAAACCGGCGCATTGACTTTGAACCAGGCAATTCGAAGCGCCATTAAGACGTAGGCCGTGGCATGGGCTTTGGGGAACATGTATTTGATTCGTTCGCAAGACCAAATATACCAATCGGGGACATTCTTTTCGATCATGGCCTTTTTATACTCTTCCCATTTGGCCGGATCTTTGGCTACTTTTCCTTTACGGACGAACTCCATGATCTGGAATGCTTTTAGCGGTTCTAATCCCATATGCAGCAAGTCAACCATGATATCGTCCCGACAACCGATGATGTCTTTAAAATCGATCTTTCCGTACTCGGTTTTCCCGGAAACCAAATCCTGTGCATTGGTATTCCAAACATCCGTACCATGTGACAAACCGGAAATTTTAACCAACTGTGCAAAAGTTTTCGGCAAGGTTTCAATCAACATCTGTCTTACAAAATTGGTTCCGAGTTCGGGAATCGCAAAAGAAGCAACTTTACTGTTGATATCGGATTCTTGAAGGCCGATCACATCGGTTCCGGAGAAAAGACGGTAAATGTTTTTATCGTCAATCGGAATATCCTGCGGTGATGTAAACGGAAACTGCTCTTGATGTTTGTGCACGTAATCCATAAAAAATTTAATCAATGTCGGATCATCGTGTCCCAAAATATCCAATTTAAGCAAATTGTTTTCAAAAGAATGGTAATCGAAATGGGTCGTTCGCCACGTATTTTCCGTATTGTCCGCCGGATATTGAACCGGTGTTACATCATAGATATCCACCGCATGCGGAACAACAATGATTCCGCCCGGATGTTGTCCGGTAGAGCGTTTGACTCCGACTAAGTGTGTTGCCAGTCGTTCCATTTCACAACTTCTTAACGAAATCTGTTTTCGTTCGCAGTAACCCTTCACATAACCAAATGCATTCTTGTCGGCGATGGTCGCTACCGTACCGCTTCTAAATGCATTTTCTTTTCCCATTAGCGTACGGACATATTCATGGGCTGTCGCCTGATATTCACCGGAAAAATTCAAATCAATATCCGGAACTTTATCGCCGTCAAAACCCAAAAACGTTTCAAACGGAATATCGTGACCGTCTCTGGTAAGCGGTGTTCCGCAAATCGGACAAACCGCCTCCGGTAAATCGTAACCGGAATCAACCGAACGAAGCAGCGGTTGGAACGGCTTTTCTTCTTCGGTCAATCCATATTGTTTGATTTCCTCATCATTCATACGGAACGTATGGAATTTGCACTTTTTACACCGATAGTGCGGCGAAAGGGGGTTGATTTCGGTAATATCCATCATCGTTGCCACCAACGATGAACCGACTGACCCTCTGGAACCGACTAGATACCCGTCTGAAAGCGATTGAACAACCAATAAATGCGACATATAATAAACCGAAGCATAGCCGTTGGAAATAATGGAATTAAGTTCCCGTTTGATCCGGTTTTGGACAATCGGATGCGGATTGGTTCCGTAAAGACGCTCTTGATTGACGGCGACAATCCGTTTGACTTCTTCTGTGATGGAAGGGATTTTTAAGAAAGAATCTTTAAATTCATCGTCACTTGGGGCAAACATTTCTTTCTTGAATGCCGGAAAAGATTCGATTTGATCGGCGATCCGATTCGTATTGGTAACAACGATTTCATAGGCCAATGCTTTATCCAAAAAAGAAAATTCCGCTAGCATTTCTTCAGTCGTTCGCAAGTGCATATCCGGTGATTCCTGATACCGTTCCAGCGGATGTGTTCCGCCGCCGATTTGCGGAGAGGCAATCAAAATATCGCGATATTTTTTCAAATTCGGTCGCAAGTAATGGCAATCGGACGTTGCCACAACCGTTTTTCCTTTTTTCTTGGCAATGGCAATGATTTTTTGAATAATTTCCAAAACCCGTTGTTCTCCATCCGGCATATCTTCAAACAGTTGGCGGTAAGCCGTCGGAGGTTGGACTTCAATGTAATCATAAAAATCCATCTCCCGTTCCAATTCTTCTGTACTCCGGTTCAACGCCAATTCGAAGACATTTCCGTTGACACAACTGCTGCCGATCAAGATTCCTTCTTGATATTTGCGGATGACGGATTTAAGCGCCCGTGCCGAACCGTAGAAATGATCGGTTAACGCATCGGATAAAATCCGATACATATTTTTATACCCAACTGGATTTTTGGCCAAAACCGTAATATGGGAAGGAATGACATAGCGGAAAAAAACAGCGGGATCGATCGCTTCATTAATTTGTTCGTAATTGGTAATTCCTTTACGGAACAGATCGTGAAGCATCGCGATGAAACACTGCGCCGTCACTCTAGTATCGTCAATGGCGCGGTGGTGTTGTTCTTGTTTGACTTTAAAATGTTTGGCCAGACTTTTCAAATTGAATGTTTTGACTTCCTGATAATACCCGGCCCGGAATAAATTAAGTGTATCGATAACCGGAAAAGATTCATACGGTATGCGGTAACGCTTTAAATCCCTTACAATCATCCCCACATCGAACTGAGCATTATGGGCTACTAAAATACTTCCTTTACAAAATTCCATAAATTGCGGAAGAATATCTTCAATCGGAAGGGCATCTTCAACCATTTCATCCGTAATCGTCGTCAATTCTTTGATTTTTTCCGGAATCGGAATTTTCGGATTGACAAAGACCTCATACGTATCGATGATGCCTCCTTGATATACTTTGCAGGCGGCAATTTCGATGATTTCATCATAACTTTGCGATAGTCCGGTCGTTTCGATATCAAATACCACATACGAAGCATCTTTTAACGGAATATCCCGTCGATCAAAAGCGATGGCATATTTTTCATCATCCACGTAATTCAACTCTACTCCGTAAATCGGTTTGAAATCGGGCATTTTTTCAATTGCATGCGCAATATCGGGGATGGCGTAAACACCGTTGTGATCGGTAAAAGCCATGGCTTTCCAACCCCATTTACCGACGGTTTTTAAGTAATCTTCCGCATCGGTCAATCCGTCTAAATTGCTCATTTTGGTATGGCAATGCAATTCCACCCGTTTTTCCAAGGCCGAATCCATCACTTCTTCTTCCTGTTTTTTTCCTAAATACTGGATCGTAGAGGCTGTCAAAACGACTTGTTTGGCATACGAATCGAATTCCGCTTTCCCGATGATTCGAAGCAGACTTCCGGTTGCCATTTCTTTTTCAAACAGTTCTTTTTCCGTATCGCTGCGCAACCATTTTTTTACCATGATCGAATCGGTTTCATCCGTCACTTTCAGCGTAGCAAGCGAAGATTTCGTTTTGGCAAAACTTCTGACCTCCATGCCAAATACCGTTGCGTGAATCAAAAAGATCGGCAATCCGTTGGTATTTTCGTAAATGGAAAGTTCGTTTTGGCTGTTCGGGATATTTTTAATAAAACTGATGGAAGACGGCGCCGTATTTCGGTTGTATTTTCGTTCCGTTTGCATGGTTTCATTGATTCGGTGAACTTCTTTGGCTTGTTGTCGTTGTTGTTCCAACGTATCATCGATTTCTTTTTGCAGCGCGTCGATTTGAGCTTGAATGCTTTTTTTCTCGTCTTTAACCAACAAAACCGTAACCGCCAAACCGTACTGTTCGAAAGCCTTTCGAATCGGTTCACACAAATCATCAACGCCGAGCGCATCGCAAGCCACGTTGAATTTTATTTGATTGTCTTCAATAAAACATTCGTTTAAATCCAAGATTTTAAACCGTCCGGATGTTTGCGTCAAACGAGTCAAAATCGCTTTTAAATATTCTTTGAAATCCGATTCATTCAAACGGTCATCTTCGTAGCAGATCGCTGTTTCCGTTTGGATTTCAAGTGGTTCAAAAAGAGAAGCGATCGTTTGTTGAACCGATTGATAAGTTTTTAAATTCAATGCTTTTTTGAACTTAAGAGATATTTCCAGTCGTTTGCTTTTTTCATGGAACGTCGCTTTCAAAACGGAACATTCATCCGGTTTTATCAACTGCTCCCGTATAAGAATTTCTTCCAATTTCATAATTTTCTCCTTACTGTTTTACAACCACTCGCACAATATGCCGAAACGTGATATTGGCATAAACGATCGGTAAAATCAACGCCACATACTGCAACCAACTCATGGCAAACAATACCGATAGCAATTCTACAAAAAAGAAAATCATCGCATCGTAAAAAACCAGTTTGATTCTTATTTTTCCTTCGATACTCGGATTTAAAAAATACGTAAACACAAACATACAAATCAGTAAAATGACAAAATAGCCCAACTCCATGCCCAAACGTTCTAAGAAGACCATTGTCTGAAAAAACAGATGCGTCGAATCTAAAACACCGCCCAACAGAATTTTAAACTGATAAATATCTTCACTTTGATTTTTTTGAATATCGGCTAAAGAAAAAGAGGAGACGACCGTTTGATCATAACGATAACTTTGCGCTTTCATGCCGGCATAATATACCCGAGCCTCTGTTTCCAAAAAAAGAATCTGGATTCCCAAGGTTGCCCGAACATCCTGTTCCGGTAAAAAAATCAGCTGAAAATCATCCCCTTCGTAAACACAATAACTGCCTGTTAAACGATGGGTGGTATCATCATATCGAACATCGCTTTCTTTTCCTCTGATGACGGCGGAAGTCAATTCTTTGACCGAACCTTCCGAAAACGGTTCGGTCGTATAAATCCGAAGGGCCAAAACAGCCACGTAAACACCTAAAAATAAAAAGGTAACGGCTACAATATATCTGATCTTATCTTTAAAATAGTTCCCAATCCATTTCGGATGGCAAATACAGTTTCTGATTCTATCCAGCATAAATAAATACCTCCTATTTATGTTGTTGTTTCAAACAGTTTTATTATACCAAAAAAAGTTTGCGATTACTACTTTTGAATAAAATTTGTTATAATAGACAAGAGGTGATCGGATGGAAAAACATTATCGTTGCATCAATGCCGTCTATAAAGAACGGTTCGGAAGTAAAGTTGCCAAAATTCCTCTCAATGCCGGTTTTACTTGTCCCAATAAAGACGGTCTAAAAGGAGTGGGCGGATGTACCTACTGTTCCAAAAAAGGAAGCGGGGATACGGCTTTAAGCCCGAGGATACCGCTTAAGATACAGTTTTATCAAATCAAAAAGCGAATGGATGCCAAATGGAAACAATTAAAATACATTCCTTATCTGCAAGCCAACTCCAATACTTACGCTTCCTTAGACCGTTTAAAAGAAATTTACGAAGAAATCCTATCCTTTGAGCCGCAACAGTGCGTCGCCCTTGCGATTGCCACCAGACCCGATTGCCTTTCAAAAGAAATCTATGACTACTTAGAACAAATCAATCGCAGGAAAAAAGTCATCGTCGAACTCGGTCTGCAAAGTGCCAATGAACAAACCGCCAAACGGATCAACCGTTGTTCTTCCAATGAAGAATTGATACAAGCCGTTTTGGAATTGCATCAAAGAAAAATAGAAACCGTTGTCCACATTATAAACGGTCTGCCCGGAGAAACGGAAACCGATATGCTTTCGACCATTGACTTCATCAATCAATTGCCGATCGATGGAATCAAAATTCACTGTTTATTGATTTTAAAAGATACACCGCTTTACGAAGAATACCGCAACCAGCCGTTTCATGTTTTATCGCTCGACGAATACATCAGCATTTGTTGTAAACAAATCGCACGCTTGAAAAAAGACGTTGTCATCCACCGCCTTTGTGCCGATGCCTTAAAAGACGATTTGGTCGCGCCGCTTTGGAGTCGAAACAAACGGGTTGTTCATAACCAAATCGATCGCTACTTAAAAGAACACAACCTTTATCAAGGCGATCAATATAAAAAAAGTCAGAAACTCTGACTTTTTTAAAGATTCCACCCTTCATCACTGATCAAATATTTGCCCCCGCATAAAAAAGCATACAAATCTTCCGAAAGAAACGGAGCCAGCGGATACAATAATTTTAAAAATAATTTTGCCTGCGATAAAGTAATTTGCTGTTGCCATAAAACCTGTTTATAAAAATTGAAAAGCGTCGTGGCATACGTTGTAATTTCATTTTGCTGTAGCCGGGTCGTCAAATCTTTCCAAAGTTCGAAAAGGACATAATCGATGCTGTTGTTGTCTTCAACGAAATCTTTATGAAAAAAAGATTCGATATCTTTCAGCAGGTGTGCGGTACTTGCCAGTTCTTCTTCTTGAAATAAAAAATTCTGATCTAGGGGTGCATGAAGGAAATAAACCCGAATCGCATCGGCTTTGTATTCATTTAAAATTCGATCCATGTCAAACAAATTGTGATTGGCCCGATTCATCTTTAAAGCATGTTCGTCAAAAACGTCCCCTACCCACTGCAAATGACGGCAATAAGGCGGCAAGACCACCTGATTTTCTTTTTCTAAGATGGTATGAATCACAAGCGGAAAAAAAAGCGATTCCATGATTTCGCTTTCGGAAATAGCCAAAAACGAAATCCCCTGCCAGTTTGTAAACAACTGGGTTGCCTCATCGGAAAAGATAGAACTGTTGGCGCCGATATCATCGTATAAAAGCGCCAAAAACGGAATCATTCCGGAAGAAAAAATGTGATTGATGCTTCCTTTTAGAGGATTTCCCGGAATCGCGATATCTTCTTTCAAAACCGGCCGAAACGAAGAGGAAAGTTGAAAAGGAAGATGATTTTTAAGTGTATAAAGTTGCTCATTCTCATCTTTTAAAAACGGCAGCAATGCCCCAAAAGCATCACTTGAGGACAAAAGAATCCGATCTTTGGCATAATAGGTTTGAACCGTCGCCATTTCCGCTTCTTGAAACACGTCGATGATTTTCGTTCTTGCTTGTTCGATCGACAATCCGTTTAAAAAATCACTGTTGATTAAAACATTGTTTTCAATCACTTCCATAATCGGCAATCCTTCTTGTTCGGCGATGGTCCGATCGATTGCGCTATAAGCCGGATTACCGAGATGAATCCATTCCCGATATTCCGTACTGATAAAAATCGGGATTTTTTTGCCTGTCAAAGGAGAAATCGCATAATTGCCGCTGAATACGCCGAAAGAGTCTTTTCCCTCATCGGATAAATACGCTTCAACAGCCGGATATTCATCATAAACGATATAAGAAGAAAAATCGGGATAATCCGGATGAAGGCAGATATACGTCACCCCACCCAGCCATTCCGGATGTTTTAAGGTAATTTCCAGCATCAAATGATTGGTTACCGAAAACGGAACCGTCAAACTTTTTTGCGGTTCTAAGATTTGAAACAATTGTTCTTTGGTCGAAGAATCGACTGGTAACTGATTGATTTTAACAATCAAGTCGTCTTTAATCGGATTCAAATCCAAATAAAAAGCCGGAACAACCGTTTGTTCAAAGGAGGGTTTTTGAAAATAAGAATCAAAAATTTTCTTCGTTTTACGATCTTGGAAAACCGTTGTATTTTCGTAGCGGATATACCCACGTTCATAAAGTTCGATAAAGGCCAACTGCAAGGAAGAAAGATAGGAATCATGACGCAAATTAATTTCTTTTTGTTCGTCGATGCTGATTCCCAGTTCATAAATCTGACGCTGAAATAATCGGGCAAGATCATCGTTGATTGTATTGCTGTGCTTTTTATTTTCCATAAAAGCCGAAAGTCCAAGCGAATCGTAACCGATCGGAAACAAAACATTATACCCGGCCATTCGTCGGTACTTAGAAAGTACGTCGATTGCAATCAAAGACCGAATCTGTGCATCCTGAAAACCGTACTGATTGGTTTTCGGAAACGGCGCAAACAAATAGAATTTCGGTTTAATTCTATCTTGTTCCATTTCAAAATTCTTGCTTTTTTTCCATCTTGTAATCCAGTACTGTGTATCTTTAATCACGTCTTTTCCCTCCTTTCCGCCTAAAAGAAAAAGCTGCGTGGCAGCTTCCGTTCTTATTGTTTTAACGTTTCAATATATTTTACCAAATCACCGACGGTTTGAATCGAATCTGCCTGATCGTCTGCAATCTGAACATCAAATTCATCTTCAATATCCATAATGATTTCAACCGCGTCCAAACTATCGGCGCCCAAATCATTTTTAAGCGATGCCTCTGGTGTTACTTTTTCAGGATCTACTTTTAATTCTTTCACGATGATTTCTTTGATCTGATCAAAAACTGTCATACTCTTTATAACCTCCTCATTTTGTCTTATTATAACAAAAAACAAAATCAATGTAAAGGAAAGCCGACGTTTTTCACATCGGCTTTCTTAAAAATTATAAAATTGCAACTTCCGTATCTTTATCAAAAAGATGACAATGATTCATATCAAAAGCCAACCGGACCATACTTCCTTTTTCCAAATCGTTGCGAGCAGGAACCGAAGCAATGATCGAATCATCCCCTACACTCGCATAAATGTTGGTTTCCGCACCGAGTAATTCGGCGATATCGACTTGTACTTCCACCGTTGAATCTTTATACGTTTCCAAAACGATTTCATCGTCGTGAATATCTTCCGGACGGATTCCCAAAATGACCGGTTTACCGACATAATCTTTTTCAACAACCGTCTTCATTTTGCCTTCTGGAATCATGACACTTTGGTTTCCTTTTAAGGAAGTGAATTTACCGCTTTTATCAATGGTACCGGAAATAAAGTTCATCGGCGGCGTTCCGATAAATCCACCGACAAAGACGTTTGCCGGATGTTCGTAAATCTCTTCCGGTGTTCCGACTTGTTGAATTCGACCGTCTCGCATGACAACGATTCTAGAAGCCATGGTCATCGCCTCAATTTGGTCGTGCGTTACGTAAATGGTCGTTGAACCGAGCCGTTTATGCAGTTTCGTCAACTCACCGCGCATGGTTACACGAAGTTTGGCATCCAAATTGGAAAGCGGTTCGTCCATCAAGAATACTTTGGCGTTTCGAACAATTGCCCGTCCCAACGCAACACGTTGGTTCTGACCACCGGAAAGTTGACGAGGATAACGATCCAAATACTTTTCCAGACCTAAAATTTTAGCTGCTTCCGCCACTCTTCGATCGATTTCTTCTCTCGGTAAGTGACGAAGTTGTAAACCGAAAGCCATATTGTTGTAAACCGTCATATGCGGATAAAGGGCATAACTTTGGAATACCATCGCGATTCCACGGTCTTTCGGATTGACATTGTTCATCAATTCGCCGTCGATGTATAATTCTCCCTGAGAAATATCTTCCAACCCGGCAATCATTCGTAAAGTCGTGGATTTACCGCAACCAGACGGACCGACGAAAACGATGAATTCTTTATCTTTGATGTTCAGGTTAAAATCGAAAACCGCTTGAACACCGTTCGGATAAATCTTGTTAATATTTACTAAATCTAATGTAGCCATTGCTATCCTCCTGTTTATCTTTGATTTTATTTTAAAACAAAAAACGGTTTCATGCTATGTGCAAATTGCACAAGAATCACAAAAGACGATAAAGAAGCATACAATCCGTAAACGTTCTTAAATCAAAATCTTTCAATTGCTTGAGGCGGTCTAATTTATAAAGAAGCGTATTGCGATGCATATAAAGTTTTCCGGCCGCCTTTGAAACATTCAAATCGGCTTGCCCCATTGCCTTGATGACGGTTGCATCAATGCCGCTTCCTTCCAAAATAAACGTCAAAAACGGTGTCGGATTCAAAACAGACGGAATGGCCGAAAGAAGGCTTTTCAGTTGAAATTTTCCGTAACTCTGCTTTAAAAAATAAGGTAAAATCAACTCTTTTTCCACCGAGTTTTTTTCAAAAGGATACGTTTGATAAAGACAGATCGTCGTATTCAAATCTTCTTCTAGCGATTGAAAGGCCGCTTCTATTTGCGAAAAAGAAAACGGGGTATGTAAAATTTCCATATATTCTTTTTGTTCGAAAATCTCGATGTTCGAACCGACCAGCATGCGGAAAACATCGACGATGAACGGCTTACTGTCTTCTTTTGCTTGAAAGATCGTCCATTGTTTCATCATACCCTACTCCTACAATACTTTATAATCATCCGCTGATTCTTCTTGATTTAAAACGCTATTGACATCGGCATCGATAAAATCTCTTTTCTTTTCCTGCTGATCGGAAAAGTAATGAAATGGATAAGGGGGCGTCGATCGAAGCGAAATCAAGCGTGTTCTAGCGATATAATCGGAAATGGAACGGTTTGTGTAAAAGACGAAAAAAGCCAAAAACAAAAGCGGAACGATCAAAAACGCAAAAAACAAACCAAGCAAAACGTAACCGGAAATTTCCCGTAAACACAGTCGTAAAAAGCCGACTTTTTTTTCTTGTACGGAAACCACACGAAGCCCAAAACAACCCCGTCCCAACGTTTGTTTTTCCCAAAAACAAGGTAAAACACATAAATAAAGAACGATAAGAGGAAGCATGACGGCGCTGATCCATCCGAATTGCAGCAGTATTAAAATCAAAACTTGATGATAAATGGTTTTATCCAAAGTATGATCGTATAAATGATCGCCGATGATCGCTATTTTTTCAGTTAAAAGGTTGGCTAGGTCATACCCTACCAGCGGATAAACAAGCCAGCTCAGCAAAAGATTGGCAAACAACCATAACAAAAAATAATCGATTAAAAAAGCCGCAAACCGTCTCAATACCGACGCATCCGGATATTTCATGCCGACATCACCTCTTAAAGTAGTATCATTATACCAAAAATCAGAACCGAAAGCAATAAAAAGGCTTTTGCAGCCGGTACACATTTCCCGATGCAAAAGCCTGTTATTTTTGAATTTCACTGTTTTTTAAAAAATTCTTTTTTTCCGGTTTGTTTCGTTTCTTTCGCAAACAAAGCAACAACGAATCGGCAAATACTTGTTTAAAATCAGCAAACAAATAAATGGAAAGAGCACCCGGTGTGGTATTGATTTCATTGATGAGGATTTGATCATCCAACAAGAAAAAATCAATTCGGATGATCCCGCTGCACCCGAGACTATCGTAAACTTTTCTGGCAAGAGCGCAAAATTCCGGATACAATGCATCGTCGATCAAGGATTGGTGCATTTGTTTAAAGGCATCCGTATATTTATTTTCAAAGGTAAAAATCGCATCTTTTTTGGCAATTTTTTCTAAATTGGAGTACGTTGTTTCATTCAAAGCCAAATTGTATTCTTCGATGTGATCGTAAAACGGCTGAACCAACAGTTTTTTACCGTACTCAAAAGAGCGAATCAACTGTTCCTGCTGCTCTTCTTTCGTACGACAAACGGAAATGCCGATAGACGAACCGCCGCAAACCGGTTTTAAAATACAGGGAAAATAAGGAAGTTCTTTATTATCCAAATAATCCTCATACGTATAAACCGTACTTTCGATGACCGGAAGATCGTGTCCTTTCAAGAAATAATACGTGTCTGCTTTATCCATTGCCAAAGCGGAGGCAAACAAATCCGAGCCCAAATATGGAATTTCATAAAATCGGCACAGCGCCGCCGCCAATCCGTCTTCCCCGTTTTCACCATGCATGCAGCCGACCACCGCATCCAAGCGAAATTGTTTAATACCGCCTTTTTTAAACATCGTTTTCTTTAATTTTTTAAGTTTTTCTTTTTTGAAATCAGCCAATTTGACCGCATCGGCCAAATAAAGTTTTTGAGATGTCGAAAGATAAAGCATATGGATTTCATAGGTTTCTTTCAATTTTTTTTGGACTTGATAAGCGCTGATAATGGAAATATCATGTTCGTAGGAAGCCCCGCCGAATAAAATACCGATTTTCAAATCGTCCACCCCACTCTGTATAAATCCGGTAAATCATTTTCAATCAACAAAGTTGTCAGATCCTTGGTTTTGATCATCGTCTGATACAACCGATATCCCTCCTTAAAATTTCGAACGACATACACCTCAAGCGCATATTCTTTTAACCGTTGATAAAACACTCTTGTATTGGCATAACCGACTAAAATCACAATATCGCACGCGTTGACGATATCTTCTATCAACTGTTCGGAAAGAATGCGAACATATTTTCCCAATTCAACCATCCCCGGTGTCAATAAAATATGCGTTCCCGGCGATTCTTTTAAAATATAGAGGGCTTCTTTGAAGCCTTTTAAATTGCTGTTAAACGAATCATCTAAAACCAGTTGCCGATGGTATTGTTTCCTTTCCAAACGATTTTTTTCTACATGAAAACCGTATGCGGCTCGAACAATTTTAAGAAGATCCAACCCACAGTGATGACAATAAGCCAATACACCTGTTAAATTCAGCAATTGATGTTTGCCCACCAATCGAACGACAACCGTTGCCAATTTTTCTTCAAGATAGTAAAAATCAAATTTGGAAACCGAACCGATTTCAATATTTCTGGCTTGGTAATCACCGTAATCAAATCCATAAGTAACCAACGTGCATTTATTTTGAAAACGATAATTGCGAATCTCTTCACATTCGTAATTCAAAACCGCAATCCCGTCATCCCCTAACCGTTCCGGCAAAATCATTTTTTCCCGTATCACTTCTTCTATCGTTTTAAACCCGTCTAAATGCATGTAGCCGATGGCTGTAACAAACGCAACGTCCGCCGGGAAGGTCCGACATAAATAAGCGATATCGTTTTTTTTGCTGGCTCCGTATTCCAAAATGACGGTTTGATAAGCATCTAGCGGCGTTTCATTGATGAATTTGGAAATTCCAAGCGGGGTATTGTAACTTTTTTGAGTCGATGCAACCGTATCAAAACAAGACAGCGCCTGATGAAGTAAAAACTTCGTTGATGTTTTTCCAAATGAGCCGGTGATCGCAATCCGCTTTCCGGAAAAGCGACTGTATTTTTCTTCGGATGTTCGAATGTAGGGACGATTGCACATATAGGAGATCCCTTTTTCCAACAACAACACCGGAAAAACAGCGTATTCCGAAAACAACAAGAACAGCGGTGCGGCAAAAGGAATAAAGAAATATCCGATCAGCACAGCAACCACCAAAACGATCAACCGAGCCATTCGTTTGGTCACTTTTAACGGTTTCCGGCAAAACAAATAAAAGCTACCGCAAAATAACAAATAGATACCGCAAAGCCACCAAACAAACACATCGTCGGAAAAAAAACCAACCGTTACGATAAAAATCGGAAATAAATTGTAATAAAGAAAATTAGACAAAAAATGTTTCGCATACGAACGGAATTGATAATGAGCTTGTTGGTAAATCGTCAAAAACAGATAACTTTTCAAAACCGCAAACAACAAGAGACTATAATCCATCCGAATCCCCCAATAAAAAACTCATCAAAACAATCAAAAAATAATTGGCCCGTTCCAAATAAGGAAAATGTCCGCAGTCTTCCATTTCGATCAAACTGGCACTTGGAATCGTATCGGCGATCGTTTTTCCCATTTGAAGCGGTGTTACCTGATCCAAAGATCCGTAAATCAACAGGGTCGGTGCCTGAATTTTTTTCATTTGTTCTTTTAAGTCGGTATTGACGGCCGTCACCAACATGATTCGTTTGACATTATCCGCATCTCGGTAATCTTTCGAACCCATTTTCAAAGGCAACCCACAGCGCCGCAAGGCTTTATAAACTTTTATTTTAAAGCGTTTGGATATTTTCAGTTTTTGACGGATCCCGGCGGATGAAACCAAAACCAATTTACCAACAGGATATTTGGCCGCATAACAGATTGCGATTCTTCCCCCATAAGAATGGCCCAATACGATCGGTGTGTCGATTTGTTCTTTCAAGCAGAACTGATGAAGAAGATCGGCGATTTCTTCTACTTTCAAAGGGACACCGATCGAACTTTCTCCGAATCCCGGCAAATCAAGGCTGTATACCGTAAAATAATCGCTTAACGTCTTGGAAACATGAACAAAAGTTTTTTTATTGGAACCCCACCCATGCAGTAAAAGAACAGGGGCCCCCGTACCCGTTTTATCATAGGCGATTTCAATATCTTGAATGGTCGTTTTAATAACTATCACCTAACTTAATCTATGCAGGTAAGAACGGGAAAATGCCGAATTTTGTCATAAAAAAATCTCTTCTAAAAAAGAAGAGACTGCTATTAATAATAATATTCTTTGGATTCTTCGCGTATCATTTTTTCGAGAATCTCGATTTTTCGCTGTAATTCCGTACTATGCATTTTTTTAACTTGCATTTTCAATAATTTGATAATATAGTCATCCACAATTTTTTGGACATTTAAACTGGAGTAACGGACAAGTAACTCCAAAAACTTTTTCTGCAACGCTTTTCGCTGGATTAATTTTTCTTTATTGGTTCGGCATTCCGTGGGCGGAATGATGATATTATGGTAGCCTTCTTTTTCAAGACTGGCAACCAACTCCCTTATTTTCACGTCGCCCAATCCTTTAATTTGCTTTAACTCCTCGTAATTCAAATGAATAAGGCTTTCTTTATCAATGGACCGTCGAATCAATGTCGAAAGGGTCCGATTGGAACAATCGAAATCGAGATAACCGAGTTTTTCTTTCTTTTCGTCAAAATAATTGTTTTCATTCATCATCATGTACTCCGCTCATTTTGTACAGATCATTTTAAAACGAAATGAAGAAAAAAGCAAATAAAATCCAAATAAAAATTTAAGCGTTTTTCTTATTTTTTAGATAAAATATCTAAAAACAATCAAGTTTTTATGTTGTAAATGGATTTTATGATCGATTTAATATTTATTTCAATCAACTTCCATGAAATAAGAAGGATCAAAGAAAAAAACCATTCGTTTTCGACAAATGGTTTCTTCTGTTTAACCGATTGAATCCGTCATTTCCAATTTGATCAGACGATTCAGTTCAACGGCATATTCCATTGGCAATTCTTTGGAAAAAGGCTCAATAAAGCCCATCACGATCATTTCCGTCGCTTCTTGTTCCGTCAGTCCCCGACTCATCAGGTAAAACAACTGTTCTTCATTGACTTTCGAAACAGTGGCCTCATGTTCGATATACATATCTCCGTTTTGACCGATGTTGGTCGGAATCGTATCGGAGGTGGAAATAGGATCTAAAATCAATGTGTCGCATTCAATATGCGCACGGGCTCCTTTGGCAGCCGATCCGCAGGAAACCGTTCCCCGATAATTGACTTTTCCGCCACCGCGACAAATCGATTTGGAAATAACGGTAGAGGAAGATTCTTCTCCTATATGAATCATTTTGGCTCCTGTATCTTGCAGTTGATTGGATGAGGCAAAAGCAATCGAAACGGTTGTTCCTTTGCTTTTTCGCCCTTTCAAAATACAAGCCGGGTATTTCATATTTAGACCGGCACCGACATTGCCGTCGATCCATTCCATGTGTCCTTCATCATCCACTAATGCCCGCTTGGTTACCAAATTGACAATATTATTCGACCAGTTTTGAATGGTTGAATAACGGCAATGCGCCCGTTTACCGACAAATATTTCCACAACTGCGGCATGAAGACTGTCTTTCGAATACTGCGGCGCCGTACAGCCTTCCACATAATGAATATCCGCATCATCATCGACAATAATAAGAGTTCGCTCGAATTGCCCCATTCGTTCGGAATTGATTCTGAAATAAGACTGAACCGGTTTTTTCAGTTTTACCCCTTTCGGAACGTATATGAACGATCCACCACTCCATACGGCGGAATTCAACGCCGCATATTTGTTATCCGTAAACGGAACCAACGTTCCGAAATAACGGCGCATCAAATCGGCATGTTCGCGAAGGGCCGTATCCGTATCGCAGAAAATAACCCCCAAATCATCCAGTTCCTTTAAATTGTTGTGATAAACGACTTCGGATTCAAACTGAGTCGACGATCCCGCCAGATATTTGGCTTCCGCTTCCGGAATCCCCAGTTTATCAAACGTTTCTTTGATTTTTTCCGGAACATCCTCCCAATTGTTTTCCGTTTTCTCGGTTGATTTAATATAATACGTATAAGCGTTAAAATCGATTTCCGACAAATCGGGTCCCCAAAGAGGATTGTTCAGTTTCGTAAAGGATTCGTAGGCTTTCAGCCGGAATTCTTTCATCCATAACGGTTCTTTTTTGGCATCGGAAATAAAAGCGACAACCGCTTCGGACAATCCCTTTCCGGAAGTTAAAACCGCTTCTGCATCCGTTTTAAACCCATACTTGTAATCACCTACGATGGCATTTAAATCCTGATTGTTCTTACTCATGGTCTTTTTCCTCGTCCATTGCTTTTTCAATGCATTTCCAAGCAAGTGTCGCGCATTTGATACGAGCCGGAAAATCACGAACACCGGCATAAGCAATCGCTTCGCCCAATTCTACCTCGTCTTCAACTTCCTCGCCCTTGACCATCTTATAAAATTGTTGAATCAGATGCTCCGCCTCTTCTTTGGTTTTTCCTTTTAACAGTTCGCTCATCACCGAAGCCGACGAAAGACAAATCGAACATCCTTTTCCTTCCTGGCGGACATCTTGGACGATCCCGTCTTTGATCCATACCTCCACACGCATATCATCCCCGCACGAAGGATTGGTCAAATGGACCAAATGATAAGGATCCGTCTTTTTCAATCCTTTATTTTTAGGATTTTTATAGTGATCCATAATAACAGCCCGGTACAATGTATTTAAGTCCATATTCTACCTCGTTTTCTAAAAAATTACTCCCCTGTAAAAAACAAACTGGCTTCCCTGACACTTTGAATAAACCGTGTAACATCTTCTTCGGTATTGTAAAAGTAAAACGATGCCCGAATGGTTCCCATCGTTTGAAGCCATTTGGTAATCAACTGAGCACAATGATGTCCCGCTCGGATACAAACGTCGTTTTTATCAAAGACAGAAGCCGCATCATGCGGATGAACACCGTTGATATTAAAGGCGAGAATCCCCGTTTCACAAGACGGATTGTAAATGATGACATTGGGAATCTGTTTTAATTGTTCCAATGCCCGTTCTTTCAGCATATGCTCGTATTTGGCGATTTCATCCAGTCCGATTGAGGAAAGATAATCGCAGGCGGCACCCAATCCAATGGCTTCGGCAATCATCGGCGTCCCGGTTTCAAACCGGTAAGGAATATCCTTAAACGTCATCTGATATCGATCGACCTCATCGGCCATATCGCCCCCGAATTCAACAGGCGGCATGGCGGATAATAAATCTTTTTTACCGTATAATACGCCGATTCCGGTCGGGCCGCATAATTTATGGCCGGAAAAAGAAAGAAAATCACAATCCAATTCCCGAACATCGATCTTCATATGCGGAGCTGCTTGAGCGGCATCGACGCTGACGACGGCTTTTTGTTCATGAGCCAAACGAATGATTTCTTTAAGCGGTGTAACATACCCCATTACATTGGAAACATAAGTTATGGCGACCACTTTGGTTTTGGCAGATAACACTTTCGAAAAAGCCTCTACTGTGATTCTTCCTTCTTTATCCAGTGGCACATAAATCAATTTCGCACCTTTTTTTTGAGCCACATGAAGCCACGGCATATGTGAGGAATGGTGTTCCAACTCGGTTGTAATAATCTCATCCCCGGCTTCAATAAAATTCATTCCGTAACTTTCCGCAACCAAATTGAGTGCTTGCGAGGCGCCCCTCGTAAATACGATCTCTTCAAAATCGGCACCGATAAAATCGGCAATTTTACTTCTGGCTTCTTCATAGGCTTCCGTTGCCTCATAGGAAAGTTTATAAACACCGCGATGGACATTGACTCCCAACTGGCGGTAATACCGGTCCACTGTTTCAATAACGACATCCGGTTTTAAAGCGGAAGCGGCATTGTCCAAATAAGAAAGCGACGGATGATCCCTCAAAAGCGGAAAATCATTTCTTAATTTGCAAATATTGAGCATTCGTTTATCACTCCTGTATGATTTTTCGAAGGTCATCGGCGATCTTCTGTTTCAATGTTTCATCTTGAATCATGCGGATAAAAGGGGCAATAATTCCTTCTAAAATCAATAAAAAAGCCTCTGTTTTCTTTAATCCTCTGCTCATTAGATAAAACAGACTTTCATCCGACATTTTACCGATGGCAGCCCCGTGATTGGCAACCACATCGTATTCGTCGATTAAAAGAATCGGACAAGATGTTATTTTCGAATCATCATCCATTACGATTCCTTTTGAAGATTGACGACAAACCGAATGCGCCATTCCTTTGGTTATTTTTCCTACGGTATCCAGCAAAAGAACAGCCCCTTTTAAAGCAACGGCATGATTGGATATGTTAGAAGTCGTGTTTGGCGCATCGTGAATGATTTTTTGATGAAAGGTTTGTTTGAAAAGACTGACGGCAAGCAAATCAACCGAAGCCGTCGCATTCGGATCCAACAGATGAATTTCCAAGGTTTCTTCCGTTTTTTCCGTTGCGATCTGCAGAACTTCAACCGTTCCGCTGCAGGCGATCGTTCTAAAACCGTTCGACCCGCACAAAAGCTGATAGTTCAAGACAGCATCTTTTTCAACTGTGATGGAATAGATGCCATCCAAACAGCAATCGACGATTTTCACATGAGCCCCGCTTTTAATTGTAATGTCGCAAGCTTCTTCTAAGTAAAGCACCTCTTCGATCGTCTGATGACAAACCAAATGATGATCCTCAAAGCTAAGACCCGACACCTCAAGGATCGTTTTATGATTGACCGACAACATTATTTTTTACCGCTATGGGCACAAGAGCCGAGTAACACGTGGGTCTTTTCTTCCTTTTCGGGAACAATATCAATGCCAAGCTCTTCTTTCACCCAATCATATCCTTGTCGATCGATTTTGGAAATCAACTCCGGACCACCCGTCAAAACGATTTTTCCATTGATCATAATATGCACGTAATTCGGTTTGATGTAGTCCAAAAGCCGTTGATAGTGCGTAATTAAAAGACAGCCGAAATTTTCATTGATCATCGACTGAACATTTTCTCCCACAATCCGAAGGGCATCCACATCCAAACCGGAATCAATCTCATCCAAAATCGCGAATTTCGGTTTCAACAACTTCATTTGCAAAATCTCATTGCGTTTCTTTTCGCCGCCCGAAAACCCTTCGTTCAAATACCGATGAGCCAAATCTTCCGGCATTTTCAATTCCGAACAGGCTTTTTCAAAACTGCGGATAAACGAAAAAAGCGGAACATCTTTTTGAGATACGGCTTTCATCGCACTGCGGATAAAATCGCTGTTGGTTACGCCGCTGACTTCAGCCGGATATTGGTAAGCCAAAAAAATCCCTTTGCGGGCCCGTTCATCTACCGCAAGCGGTAAAATACTTTCATCGTTCAGGCTAATATCACCATCGGTAACTTCGTATTTGGGTTGTCCCATGATAACGGATGAAAGCGTGGATTTACCGGTTCCGTTCGGTCCCATGATCGCATGAACTTCACCGGTGCGAATCGTTAAATCGACGCCTTTTAAAATCTCTTTTTCCTCTATTTTGGCATGCAAATTGCTAATTTTCAAGATATCACTCAACATCATCACTCCACTTCATAAATCGCACTAGTTATTATACCACAACTTGTTTTACTTTACTACAATTTAAAACATGAAAACCCTTTAGTAATCCGAAAAAAAATCACCTTTCGGGTGATTTCTTTTTTTTATCGAATGACAAAGTTAACCAATTTTCTCGCAACCACAATCGTCTTTAGGAGCGTATGTCCGGATAAAAACGACTGAATTTTGTCGCTTTTTAAAGCTTGATCGATTACAGTTTCTTCACTCGCATCCACAGGCACTTCCATTTTATCACGCAATTTCCCGTTGACTTGCACAACCATCAATACCGTTTCCGATACCAATTTCGACTCATCGTAAAGCGGCCAAGCTGAATAGGCGATCGTTTCTTTATGGCCTAAAACAGCCCACAATTCTTCTCCCAAATGCGGACATACCGGAGAAAGAAGTTGAACAAATCCTTCTATATACGGTCGATACACCTTCCCTGCTTTATAGGCTTCGTTCAAAAAGACCATCAACTGGGCGATCGCCGTATTAAAGCGCAAATGATCGTAATCATTGGATACTTTTTTGACGGTTTGGTGATAGATTCGATCGAGCGTTCCATCGTTTTCATCAACCCATTTGGACGTATATTCTTCACTGTTATAATAGCGCCAAACCCGATCCAAAAATTTTCTTGCTCCTTCCAACCCGTTGCTGCTCCAGGGTAAAGAGGCTTCCAAAGGTCCCATAAACATTTCATAAAGACGCAACGTATCCGCCCCGTATTGGTTGACCACATCATCGGGATTCACGACATTTCCTCTTGATTTGGACATTTTCTCATTGTTTTCCCCTAAAATCATTCCCTGGTGGAACAGTTTTTGAAACGGTTCCGGATAAGGAACCAAGCCTTTATCGTATAAGTAATGATTCCAAAACCGAGAATAAAGCAGATGTCCAACGGCATGTTCGGATCCTCCCACATATAAATCGACCGGCATCCAATGCTTCAGCAACTGATAATCGGCAAAAATCGTTTCGTTTTTTGGATCGATATACCGTAAATAATACCAACTGGAAGCAGCAGAACCCGGCATGGTATTGGTTTCTCTTTTTCCTTTTTTTCCGTGATAGGTCGTATGGACCCAATCCGGTGCGTTTTCAAGCGGAGAAGTACCGTTTTTGGGTTTATAATCGGTTAATTCCGGCAAAACCAGCGGCAAATCGGCATCATCCAGCACTTCGTCATGATCGTCAAAATGGACGATCGGAATCGGTTCTCCCCAGTACCGTTGACGGGCGAAAATCCATTCTCTTAAGCGATAACTGATTTTTTTCTTTCCGATTTGATGTTCTTCCAAATAAGAAATCATCTTTTCAATGGCCGTTTCTTTATCCAAGCCGTCTAAAAAAGACGAATGAATATGAAGCCCGTCCCCTTCATAGGCCGCTTGGGTAATGTCCCCTCCGGCTAAAACCGGGATAATATCCAAACCGTATTTTTTGGCAAAAGCATAATCCCTTGCATCATGAGCCGGAACGGCCATAATCGCACCGGTGCCGTATGTCAACAAGACGTAATCGGAAATCCAAATCGGAATCTTACATCCGGTAATGGGATGAATGGCATAACTACCGGTAAAAACACCCGTTTTTTCTTTATTCAATTCCGTTCGTTCCAAATCGCTTTTTAAAGCACAGGCTTTTTGATACATCTCCACTTGCGGACGTTGTTCAGAAGAGGTAATCGTCCGTACCAGCGGATGTTCCGGTGCCAACACGCAATAAGTCGCCCCAAACAGCGTATCGCAACGCGTTGTGAATACGACAAAAGCCTCTTTCGTTTGATCGACTTGGAAGCGAATTTCAGCCCCCACGGACTTTCCGATCCAGTTGCGCTGCATCTCTTTGGTCGATTCCGGCCAGTCCAGTGAATCAAGTCCGCGTAGCAGTTCTTCGGCATAAGATGGAATATCCATGACCCATTGTTTCATATTTTTACGAACCACCGGATAACCGCCCCGTTCGCTTTTTCCGTCGACCACTTCATCATTGGCAAGAACCGTTCCCAATTCTTCACACCAGTTAACGGGCATCAATACCTGTTTGGCCAGTCCGTCCTGGTAAAGGCGTTTGAAAATCCACTGCGTCCAACGATAATAATTCGGATCACACGTCGTAATTTCTTTCGACCAATCAAACGAAAAACCCAACATTTTCAACTGGCGAGTAAAATTCGCAATGTTTTTCTTCGTAAATTCTTCGGGATGGTGCCCTGTATTGATCGCAAACTGTTCCGCAGGCAACCCAAACGCATCCCACCCCATCGGATGTAAAACATTGTACCCTTCCATCCGTTTTTTCCGGCAAACAATATCCGTTGCCGTATATCCTTCGGGATGACCGACATGAAGTCCTTGTCCGGATGGATAAGGAAACATATCCAGCGCATAGAATTTCGGTTTGGAAAAATCGTAAATATCCGTTTTAAAGGTTTGATTTTCTTCCCAATACGCTTGCCATTTTTGTTCTATTTTCAAAGCATTGTACTCTTTCATATCCTTTTCTCCTAATTACTTTCTAACCATCATTTTCGGTCCTTTATCGCTTTTTTTACTGCGAAATAATGCGATGATTTTAAAGACAATCATCGGAACGGCGAAAACCAACAAGACACACCCGTACCACAAATAGATCCAATAACTGAAGTTAAATTCGATATGGTAAAACAAATACCACAGTAAACAACCGCCCAAAACAGTGATAACCATACACAATGGGGCAAAAGGCGGGGAATCGTAGGTGAAAATTTTCGCTTCTTTAATCAATAAAATAACCAAATATAGAATCGGATGTCCCAGTAAAACCACACATAAAACCGTTATAAACAGCGTCGGTGAAGCAAATCCGTATAAAAATCCGATCAAGGGAATAAGGCACAGCATCAAACCAAGCAAAATCCCGTAAATGATATTGAGTTTTTTCAGCACAACTGTCCTTCCCTTCTTTTTTTATTTTATCTTTATTAT
>UQFG01000011.1 GCA_900540175.1 uncultured Mollicutes bacterium
AACGCCGATGGTAGTACATTGTGCGAGAGTAGGTAGTTGCCGGGCTTCTCTTTGTATATTTGGAGGTTTAGCTCAGTTGGGAGAGCATCTGCCTTACAAGCAGAGGGTCGGCGGTTCGAGCCCGTCAACCTCCACCATTGAATTCAGCCGAAATAGCTCAATTGGTAGAGCAACTGACTTGTAATCAGTAGGTTGAGGGTTCGATTCCTTTTTTCGGCACCATTTATGTCCCGTTAGCTCAGTTGGTAGAGCACTTGACTTTTAATCAAGGGGTCACAGATTCGAGTTCTGTACGGGACACCACTTTTATTTGCCTCGGTGGTGGAATAGGTAGACACGTGGGACTTAAAATCCCATGCCTCTTAAAAAGGCGTGCCGGTTCGACCCCGGCCCGAGGTACCATAACCATTTTTGGGGCTATAGCTCAACTGGGAGAGCGCCTGTTTTGCAAGCAGGAGGTCAGCGGTTCGATCCCGCTTAGCTCCACCATTTGAGTTATTTTTAATTTAGGCGATTGGATGTATTTGGCTCTGTAGCTCAGCTGGCTAGAGCGAGCGGTTCATACCCGCTAGGTCGTGGGTTCGAGTCCCTCCGGAGCCACCAAATCGGATCCGTAGCTCAGTTGGTTAGAGCCACCGGCTCATAACCGGTTGGTCACAGGTTCGAGTCCTGTCGGATCCACCAATTGTTCTTTTATTTTGGAGAAATACCCAAGTGGTTGAAGGGTCCGGTCTTGAAAACCGGTAGGGGATGAAAGTCCCGCGGGGGTTCGAATCCCTCTTTCTCCGCCAACTTGATATCATACATCGCGGGATGGAGCAGTCTGGTAGCTCGTCGGGCTCATAACCCGAAGGTCGTAGGTTCAAATCCTTCTCCCGCAACCAAAACGGTTCGGTGGTGTAGTGGTTAACATGCTAGTCTGTCACACTGGAGATCGCGGGTTCAAGTCCCGTCCGAACCGCCACTTGTTCTTGCCTCGGTAGCTCAGTCGGTAGAGCAAAGGACTGAAAATCCTTGTGTCGGCAGTTCGATTCTGCCCTGAGGCACCATTTAACACTTTTAAACCAAAGATCAAAATAGAAGAAAAAAGGTTGATAGAATGAAGTTTTTTGAGCTTTTTCATCAACCTTTTTCTTTTTTTATATCTAAAAGTCGAAGTTTTCAATGCTGCTCTACCTACTGAACAGTATCTATTTGTAGTTATGATGAGGCAGTTGAAAATATATTTTCTTCAAAGTGCAAAACCGTTGATTCATAAAGTATAACAAGAGATACCAATTGGATATTCAGTTTTATCATGATTGAATTTTGTTTGCCAATCTTTTAGGAAATCGTTTACTTTAAATTAAATGATACACTTTTTGATTGTGCCTTGATTTTGAGTACTGGTTAAAAGGTGTTTCCCCAGGCCTTTTTTCACAATTGAAAAACAGTATTTTAAATCGTTAAATTAAGATAAGAAAGTGATTTTTTCTTTTTTTATTGACAAGATACTTTGCAAACTGACAAAAAAATGCTAAAATAAAATGACTGACTGTAAAAGTTGATACTTTGAAAGGAGAAAGTATAAATTCATTTTATACAACCGTACATGATGGAACAAAAAGATTTATATAATAACGAAGACGGTGTCAGCATTAAAGAAATATTTTCTTGGATTTGGGCTAAAAAACTGATTGGTTTGATTTTAGCGTGCTTTGTTCTGCTCATTGTCGTTTTAGGAGTGGTTTTTTTCTATAATCCAATGAAGGCGGTTTATTCCATTCGCTATCAATATGGTGGTATTCCGAATTTAGATCAAGGTACGTATGTCGACGGGTCTGTTTTCAATTACTTTGAAATTGTTTCCGAAGAAGCGATTCTTGCGACGATTGAAAAGGACGAATCGTTTTCTTCTTTAAAAAACGGTGTGGAAGGTGCTCAATTTTCCATTTCTTATACGCCGAAACAAGAGGAACAAACGACTTTGGAAGAATACGTTATTTCTGTCAATGCGAATTTTTTCAGCAATGAAAAACAAGCCAAAGCATTTTTAGTGGAGTTGGCTAAATACCCGCTTTATAAAACCACTGAAATTTTAAATCAACAGAACTACGATTATAATCTGACTCAATATGAATCGGTTGATACGTTTGAAGAACAGTTGGCGTATTTGACAAATCAGGTAAATTTTTTGATTGCAAACTATGATTTATTGATTTCTTATTTCGGAGACGCTTCGGTTGATGTACAGGGCAGCAATGCTTATTTATCGCAAATAAAACAGGAATTATCCAAAGTATTAACCGATGCGGATACCAATTTTTCCTTAACCGTCCTTCAAGATGAACTCGCTTATAATGGCTATGTGAAAGATTATACGAAAACGAAAGCGTTGTATGAAAAACAACTAGCTACATTGAAAGAAAAAATTTACGAAGATCCAACTGATCCATCCAATGATTCTTATTTGATTCGCCGGTTAAAAAAATTAGAAAGTCAACAAGAGGCTCTTTTGAATCAAACAAACGGTTCAACTGTCGTCACAACGGAAGCCTTAAAAGATATTGTCAATCAAATCGCTCAAATAAATGCCGAAATTGCTCAAATTGAAGATGAAATCAGAATTTTGACAAAGAAATTGGAAAATATCGCTTTGGTTGAAGAAGGTAAAGGAGAGACTTTTTTATCCGACAGTCAAACCTTTGCCGGAAAGATGGATAATCTAAAAAGACAACTTGAACAAGAAACCGAACTTTATAAAACAATTAGCAAAAACTTGTTTGAAACCAATATGCAAATCTATTTTATGGATGCGAAAGTGATAACAGAAACTGGTTCGATCAATCTTATTCTTACCGGAATCATCGGCATTGTCGGCGGTGTTTTGGTCGGAGGAGTCGTTGCCGGTATTTTAGGATATAGAAGCGAAAAGAAAAAAGAAGAAAAAGAGTTGAAAACGGAATAAAATTTAAAAAGATGTTTGAAAAATCAAAATTTTTGCAAACATCTTTTTCTTTTCTAATGGTGAAAATTATTGTATAATAGGGAGTAGGTGATAGTATGAAAGAGATTATCGAATTTTTCAATCAAAATCCGATTGCAAGAATTTGTTTGGATGCCTATTTGATTTTATTGATTGTCTCATTGGTTGTTTTTCTGATGTTTCGAATCAAGCGTTTGGTTCCTTTGATTCTGATCGGTTGTCTTTTGCTAGTTCTAGATTGGCTTGCCATCCAACTGAATTTGGAAATTTCCAAAATCGTTTATCCGATTATTCTGCAGTCGTATATTTTGATATGCGTCATTCTGATTGCGCCGGATCTTCGGAAAATCATGGACAGCAATCGTAAAATCGATACCCGAGCGGATATGCTTGTTTCTTCTACCAACGCAACCAAAGAAGCGATTGTCGATGCGGTTTTTCATTTATCGTCTATGAAAGTAGGAGCCTTGATTACCATCGAACAACACAACTCCTTAGAGCAATACGCCGAAAAGGCCATTCAACTCAATTCGGATATTTCTAGAGAACTGTTGGAGCAGATTTTTATCAAAGACTCTCCGTTACATGACGGTGGGGTTATCATCAGGGGGAATAAAATTGTTTGTGCCGGTGCGTATTATGTGTTAACGCAAGACAACAATTTGGATAAAACGATCGGTTCGAGACATCGGGCTGGAATCGGAATTTCCGAAGTAACGGATTCGTTGACGATTATCGTATCCGAAGAAACAGGAAACGTTCATGTGGCAACAGCCGGTTGTATGGTGGCAATCGACAATAAAAATGCTTTGTTGGAATACATCAATTTATTTTTAGGTAAATAGGAGGCAGTCTAATGAAAATAATCAATATCGTAATTGAAATTATAACGGCTCCTTTTGCTCTTTTACTGAGGTTATCCAGTAATAAGAAAAATTATTTTTCATCGTTGGCCAAACCGGTTTTTGTTCTTGCCATATCGTTACTGATTGTTGTTTTGATTGTTTTATTTTATTATCGAGATTTTATCTTTTAAGAAATAGAGGCAGAGTATTATGTATCAACATCCGATCATTCCGTTTATTTTATGTACGATTTTATTGATATTTGTTTTAAAACAATCGTTGAATAAACACCAATTGTTAAAAGGACGGTTTTTTCTTTGTTTTTTTCTTTGTTTCGGATGCGGCCTTATTCTAGTATTTTATCACGAAATCAAACAAAACCAGTGGTGGAATTCGATCGTCGAATGGATTTTACTTGGAATCGATCTTTTGGTCGGTCTTTGCATGATTGTTTTTTTAGAACTTTCGGCATCCAAAGAAAATTTTAATCATCAACTGTTTGAAACGCTGAGTCAAACGAAATTGTACTGTTTGGTTGATCGGAAAAACCGAATTACAGATATTTCGGATCTGTTTTTACAAGATTTGGGATTCAGTAAAGAAGAAGTCTTGAAAAAAAATTTATTTGATGTGATCGAGAAAAAATACCGGATTTTTTCATTAAACGGAACAGAAGCCTCTAAAAAAGATTTGAACATTTATTATTCGCCTGTCAATCAAACATCTAGTCAACCGATGAATTTGGAAATTCATGACGAGGCGGGCGATGTCAGTGCTTATTATTTTACGGAAACACCCATTCTCCTTTTCGGAAAACTCAAAGGAAGATTGTTTGTCGGTGATAAAAAAGGCAGTGAAACGTTAGTCGGAATGGAAAAAAATTTAGCTGACTCCGTTTCGGAATTGGAACTGATTAAAAGCCGTTTTATTACGGTTCTTGAAAAGACCAAAGAAGGAATCTTTTTTGCCGATTTAAAGGAAAACAGTATCTGGATCAATGATATTTTGGTTCAGCAACTTTGTTTAAGCGGAAACAGCCTCAGTTTAGAAGCGTATCAAAAAAACATTCATCCGGATGATTTGCCGTTGGTTTTAGAAAAATTGCGACAAGTCAATCAGGTTACACCGTCTTATCTGCTTTCATATCGGTACAATATCGGAACGAGATATGCCTACGTTCAAGAAGAAGGAATGCGAATATCAAACGGAAAGCAGATCGAACGATGCGGGATGATCCGTCTTTTGGATCATTACCGTTTTGCTCATACGGATACGGAGTTGGATAAGGTTTTAGGAGAACCGGAATTGTTTGCTCAATTAAAACGCTTGTTGGACCAACAAAAAGTTTTTCAGATCGTTTATTTTAAAGTCGCTTCCATTCCGGATTTGAATGAAAAATACGGGCGTAATATCGGAAACATGGCTTTATCGGAATACATTAAATTGGTGAAATTCCGGTATGTGGACCAAGAGATGATCTACCGGTTGACCGGCTTGGATTTTATTGCTTTGATAACGGATTATCGGAAGATGGATCTTTTGAAAAATTCTTTGATGAATCAAGAAAAAATATTACATGTTTCGGCAGAATACGGCGCGATCAAAGTGGATATCCAAACGTATATGGGAATCGTTTATTCTACGGAGGTCAAAACCGCTCAAGAAGCAGTCGATCATGGAAAAACGGCCTTGCTTTTGGCCATGAATCCGAAATACAATGCGAATTATGCGTATTACAAAGATCGTTTATTTGAGGATCTACAAAGGAGATAACCATGGTCAGTGTTTTATTACTGTTGGCCGGATCGTCCCAACGAATGAATTCGAAAATCAACAAGGTATTTCTTCCGTTGGGGGATAAACCGGTTTATGCTCATTCGCTGGAGTTGTTTTTAAAGTTCGGTTTGGAAGTGATTTGTGTGGTCAAAGAAGGGGAAGAACATCATCTAAAGCCGTATGTTCCTTTGATCAAGATCGTAAACGGCGGAAACACTCGGCAGGAAAGTGTTTATCGTGGGCTTTGTGCGGCCAAAGGAGATCAGATTTTGATTCATGATGCAGCCAGACCGCATTTGAAAGAACAAACCCTGCAAGACTGTTTATCGGCATTAAAAGAGGAAAAAGCCGTGTTAGTAGGATGTTTTTGCAAAGATACAATCTATCATCGAAATCCTCTTGCCGTGTTGAACCGGCAGGAACTGTTTCAAGCACAAACGCCTCAAGGAGGTCCGAAAGAAGCGTTGATCAAAGCGTACCGACAGGCAATGAAAGAAAATGTTTCGGCAACCGATGATCTTTCTTTGTTGTTGAAATACAGTCCGATGGAAGTATCGCTGATTGACGGTACGGATCAAAATTTTAAAATCACAACGCAATTGGATTATATCCTTTCAAAGGAGATGATGAAAAATGTATAGAATCGGCCATGCGTGGGATACGCATCGTTTGGTGTCCAACCGACCGCTTTATTTGGGTGGTGTTTTGATTCCATCCTCAGTGGGACTGGATGGTCATTCCGATGCCGATGTGGTTTTGCATGCCCTTGCCGAATCCTTGTTAGGGGCGCTTGCACTGGGAGATTTGGGAACTTTTTATCCGGACGACAGCCCCAAAACATTGGGAATGGATTCTAAAATCATTTTGAAAGAGTGTTATGCGAAGGTTTTGGAAGCGGGGTATGAACTTGGTAATTTGGATTTGACAATTTATGCCGAAAGCATTAAAATCGCTCCTTACCGTCTTGAGATTCGCCAGTCGATTGCCTCTATTTTACAACTGAATCTCAATCAAATCAGCGTCAAAGCAACTACATGGGAAAAAATGGGTTTCATCGGGCGCGAGGAAGCAATTGCTTCCGAATGTGTTTGCCTTTTATATAAAACATTGCAAAAAAAGAAAATTTGAATGTAAAGGAAAGTGTGTTTAAAATGAAAGATATAATTAAACTTTTTGAAGATTTACCGCTTATTGCCAAAATAATTTTATGTATTCCGGTATTGGATATTGTTTGGAGTGTTTATAAAATTATTCGGTCTTTGGATAAAAAGAATGTTTTGGGAATCGTTTTAGGTGTTTTAACGATTTTTCCGGGTGCCTTTTTCATTTGGATTGTCGATCTTGTCACCGTCATCTTAAATGGAAACGTATGGTGGTTGGATTAAAAGAATAAAATTAAAAATTTTGCAATGTTTACTCTTTGTGCTATAATAAAAAATATAGACAGGAGGTTTGAAAATGGAAAAATGGTTTGAAAGGCAATCCAGATTGGTGCAATTGATTTTATTGCTGATTCCCGGTGTAAACTGGATTGTAGATTGTAGAAGTATTGGTTCGTTGGAGTCATGCACTTAGAAAAGGAACACTGCTGAAATATTTGATCGCTATTTTGGTAACAATTCCGACGGGAATTATCGTCGGTTGGTTGGATATGTTGTGGTGTTTACTATTTCATCATTTGTTTCTTTGTGACTAGACGAAAAAAATGGATATGGAGAAAATCCATATCTTTTTTTTTGAAAAGGTGGTGTGAAAATTGAAGAAAAAAATAGATTTATTATTGGTGACGTTGCTTTTGTCTTTTGTAGGCGGTTTTATGGATGCTTACAGCGTTTCTTTTCGGGGCGGGAAATTCATTTTTATGCAAACCGGTAATTTGATTACGATGATAGACGATTTGATTGGTCGAAATTGGGTCGGTTTTTGGTTGGGATTTTTGTCTTTTATCTCGTTTTTATTCGGTGTGGCGATTGCGATTTTTATTTTAAAAAAGAAAAAAAGTTTGCCGCTGTTGATTGTTCTTATGGTGGTTTTGATGATTCCGACTTTCTTTTTTCCCAAGACAGACGGCCTAGATTGTTCTTGGTTCGCGATTGCCTGTTTGGGAATTGCTGCCGGTATTTTGTTGGAAGGATTTCGTTTTTTCATTGTTCCTTTTACACCGACGATGATGACAAACAATTCCCGTTTGATGGTTGAAGCGCTTTTCGAAAACAAGAAAAAAGCCTTGGTTTATTTGGCGATCCTATTTAGTTTTTTGTTGGGGGTTGCTTCTGAGAGCATTTGGATTTATTTTGGTTCGGCTCTTTATTTAAGTCCGCTCTTACCGCTATTTCTAATGGCTTTTTGTGCAATCTTAATTGTGCGGGCAAAAGAAGAAATTTGAAAGGTGATTCGTCTTTTTTTGCTAAAAAATTTCCAAGAAAAAAAGGAAAAATTGCAAGAAAAAGAAAAACCGTATAGAAAACGACCTTTCAAAGCTGATTTGAATGACTTTCTTACAGTTGGAATATTTTAGCCGCTTGGTTTCATAAAATGAACTGGTGATACAATGAAAGTAAAAGAAGGAAAGTTCGTTTCTGACGGTTTGGAATTAAATACATTGGAGGTGGCTTTGGATCATACGACTTTGCTGATTATCGAAGGGTACGGCGGATTTGTGATGTGCGGTGCGTTAGATGTCGAAATTTACAACTCACCGAAGATGATCGCACGTGGTGTGATTTGCGGCAAAGCCATTGGTGTCAAAACCATTGAAGAACTGTATCAAGCCGAATTGGCGGAAGTCTGTCAATATGCCAAAGCGATCGGTTGGGAACCGGGGATAAGGGTTTATGAAGCCTTTCACATCTTATCTCAAAAAGAGTAGTCTGCCGTTTTTGTTGGCATTGATTTTAGGGTTTCTCGGGAAAATGACGATGGGTTATTTTTCCGAGGCCGTCAATACGTATGCCCAATCGCTGATTTTAAATTATTCTCGGGATGTCATCGATCAAGGGGTTACCAATGCGGTGATCAGCGATTTAGGCGGCGAATCGTTATTGAAAGAATCCTACGATCAATCCGGAAAAGTAAGTTATGCTTATTTGGATGTTCGCAAAATCAATTTGATTCGGACCAATACCTCCAAATATGTAACAGATGCGATTGATATTATCAATCAACAAGAAAATTTTCAAACCATTGAAATTCCGCTCGGTTATTTTTTCGGACGGAATTATTTTTTATCAAACGGCATCAGAATTCCGATTGAACTGGAAGTTGTCGGCAATCAGCAAATTGATATTCAAGCCGATGTGGAAAGTTACGGATTGAATACAACCATTTTACAGATCAACCTTTACGTATGTTTGGAAATTCAAAGTGTTATTCCGTTTCAGTCGCAGAAGATAAAGACCGAAACTTGGATTCCGTTATCGCTTGAGATTATGAACAACGATATTCCTTATTATTTGGGGGATTTACTGAGTTCCTAAATATATTCTTGGTTTTAAGCAGCAAAAGTGATATAATACTTAATAGGTGGTAAAATGCTAGTAGAAACAAAAAAGGGTAAATTCAAACTGGAGAGAAATTTCCGCAATGCATTTGTAAAAGAAACATTTGAAGAAAAATATATCGAAGAATGTTTCGATCGGTATCTATATCTTGTCGGTGATATCAGTTCGGGAATTTTACGTTTAAAAGGGTTTGATGCCAATCCCCGCAGTAAAAATTATTATCAATATATGGACGATTATTTGGAATCGTCTTGTGCTATGGGATGTCCGTATTATGTTTTAAAGCGTTTGAAAACAACAGCCGAAGTTGAAAAAGTTTTGAAAGAAAAAACACCGGTTGACGAAGACGGAATTAAAATTCGGCCTTTGATCAAAGAATCTTTTGATCGTGAGTCTTTGATTTTGGAATCGTCTTTAAAAGAAAAACCGTCGATTCGAATCGATACCGGCAAAATCAATCGTTTGCCGAAAGCCGATGTTCCTTTAGAGATCAAAGAATATATTGAACAAGATACGATGGGAAATAAAAACAACACCAAACAGCCGGAAAAACCGGTCAACACGACCAGTTATATTTCCACAAGTCCCGGTTTTGTTCCGAATCAGAATAAAAATCATTATTATCATCAAAATAAGAATCGTAATAAAAAGAAAAAGTAAGGGTTGTCGAGAATTATGGATCAAATAGAAACACAGATTATAAAAATATTGGATAAGATTCGGCCTTATCTCAATTCAGAAGGCGGAGATTTAGAATACATCGGATTTAAAGACGGCATCGTCTATATCCGAATGCTCGGTGCTTGCATGGATTGTATCGCGCTTGATTCTACGTTAAAAGACGGCATTGAATCTCTATTAATTGAAAATATTCCGGAAGTTATTGAAGTAAAAAACGTAGCAGAGGGAGTGGATTTGGATGGTATTTCTTTCTGATAATCCAGGAACCATTGACGGATTACTGGATTTGATCAATCAAAGGGCTTTTCAGATTATTTGGTTGTGCATTATATCGATGGCTTTTTGTCAAATTCTAAAATTTATTTTATTGTCGATTCGCAATAAAAAGATTTTTTGGCGGTCTTTGATTACGACCGGCGGTTTTCCGTCTTCTCATACCAGCACGTGTATTACGCTTGTCGTTTCGTTGTTTTTATTTCAAAGACACGATTTGGACGGTCGGATCGATTGGTCGTTTGCCGCTGCGGTCATCTTTTCCGTTATTATCATTCATGATGCGATGGGGGTTCGCTTGGAGGCATCCAAACACGCTAAAATTTTAAATCATCTGACATCCGATATTCCGCAGGAAGAAAAAAAGGAAATGGGATTCGGAAAAAAATTGAATTTAAAAGAAATGCTCGGCCACAAAGGAACGGAAGTTTTAGGTGGTATCGCAATTGGTGTGCTTGTGGCAATTTGCGGCTATTATACGATTTTGGCGTATTTGTAATGAAGTCTCGTCTTTTTTAAGAGGAGACTTTTTCCTTATTCGGTTTATCTTGTAAACGTTTTATATTAGTGTTATAATAATACTAGATATTTGGAGGAGGATTTAAAATGAATCGATATTTACAGTTGGATATTACGCAGGCGAAACCCTTTTTTACGGATGCTGAGTATAACCAAATGAAAGAAGAAGTAGTGGCGGCACACCGCACTTTAAGAAACCAAACGGGAGCGGGGAATGATTTTTTAGGATGGCTCAATTTGCCGATGGATTACGATCATCGGGAAGTTTGTCGGATTAAACAAGCAGCCGGAAGAATCAAAGAACAGTCTCAGGTTCTTTTGGCTATCGGAATCGGCGGATCTTATTTAGGGGCTCGTGCGGCTATTGAGATGTTGAAAAAGTATTTTAACAACGAAGGTGTTGAAGTGATCTTTGTCGGAAATCAAATTTCCGGCACGTATGCGGCCGATTTATTGGACTATTTAAAGGATAAAGATTTTTCCATTAATGTCATTTCAAAATCGGGTACAACCACCGAACCGGCGATTGCGTTTAGAATTTTCAAAGACTATATGGAAAAACGTTATGGTAAAGTGGAAGCGAAAAAACGGATTTACGCGACAACGGATAAAGCCAAAGGGGCTTTAAAGACGTTAGCGGATACCGAAGGATACGAAACGTTCGTTGTCCCGGATGATGTGGGCGGTCGTTTTTCGGTTTTGACACCGGTGGGCTTATTGCCGATTGCCGCCAGCGGCGTTGATATTGACGAAATGCTCGAAGGCGCCAGAAAAGCCTTCTTGGATTATACGGAAGAAGAAGTGGATCAAAACGACGCGTTGATCTATGCGTTGGTACGGAATTTACTGTATCGCAAAGGCAAAAAGATCGAAATGCTCGTCAACTATGAACCGCGTCTTCAGTATTTTGCGGAATGGTGGAAACAGTTGTACGGAGAATCCGAAGGAAAAGACGGAAAAGGGATTTGGATTACTTCGGCGTCTTTTTCAACCGATTTGCATTCGTTGGGACAAATGATTCAAGACGGAGAAAGAACAGTATTTGAAACGGTTATCAATATCGAAAATCCGGAAAAAGATATTACGATCGAAGCCGATAAAGATAATTTAGACGGTCTTAACTTTTTGGCCGGAAAGACAATGGATTACGTCAATAAAATGGCGATGAACGGAACGATGATCGCGCATGTGGATGGCGGTGTTCCGAATCTTCGGGTGACGATTCCCAATGTTTCGGCTTATTCGTTTGGATACATGGTGTACTTTTTCGAATTGGCTTGCGGTGTTTCGGCTTATGTGTTGGGGGTTAATCCGTTTAATCAACCGGGCGTAGAAGCATATAAGAAAAATATGTTCGCGCTGCTTGGAAAGCCGGGATATGAACAAATGAAAGCCGAATTGGAAGCAAAATTAAGAAAATAGAAAAAATCCCTCATTCGATAATGAGGGTTTTGATTTAAAGGGAGGGACCTATGAACGAATCAAAAAGAATAGCCCGTTTTGAAAAGGTATCAAAAGAACAATTTTACAGTGCCTATGAGAAAAACGATCAAGAACAAGTATATGAACAAATTCAACTGCCGAAAAGAGCAACCAAAGGATCGGCCGGATATGATTTTTTTGCGCCGTTTGATCTTGTGTTAAAGCCGGGAGAAACGATTAAAGTGCCAACTGGTATTCGAGTATGGATGGAACCGCAATACGTCTTGCAGTTGTATCCCAGAAGCGGACTTGGTTTTCGCTATCGTCTGCAACTGAACAATACGGTCGGTATTATTGACAGCGACTATTATTATTCGGATAACGAAGGGCATATTTTTGCCAAATTGACCAATGATTCCAAAGAGGGTAAAACGGTCGTGATTGCCCAAGGGGACGGTTTTATGCAAGGGATTTTCTTAGAATACGGGATTACCGTTGATGATGAAGTAGAGGCCGTCCGTAACGGTGGATTCGGCAGTACGACGGAAAGGGAAAAGAAGAAAAATGATTGATTTTACAATAGAACAAGTATCGTTTCGAAACGAAGATTATTCGGTCTTGGATTTCGGTGCCAAAAGCGATATTCATTTCAACAATCAAAAAGCATTTCAACAGGCGATTGATACCTGCCATGAAGAAGGCGGCGGTAGAGTGGTTATTCCCAACGGATTTTATTATACCGGGCCGATTCAGTTAAAAAGCAATGTCCATCTATATTTGGCGGACAATGCATTTGTGCAGTTTACGAAATCCAAAGAAGAATACCCATTGATTTGGACAAATTTCGAAGGTAAAAAACGAATTCGTACCGTTTCTCCCATTTGGGCCAAAGAGGCGGAAAATATCGCGATTACCGGCAAAGGAATTTTAGACGGAAACGGATTTTTATGGCGTGGCATCAAAAAATGGAAATTGACGGAAAAAGAATGGGATCGTTGTTTAAAAATCAGTCCTTATGTGATTCCGACCAAAGAAGGCGGTATTTGGTGTCCGACCAAAACCTATTTTGAGGGAAGTCAAAAAGGAGAACCGGATTATGAGGATGAACAAGCGCTCGAAAAAGCCGCCGACTATTATGATATGTACCGTCCGGTTTTTGTATCGTTTATTTCCTGTAATCGCGTTTTGATAGAAGATGTTACGCTAGAAAATTCTCCGGCTTGGAACGTTCATCCGCTTTTTTGTAAGAATTTCACGATGCGTAATGCCAAAATTAAAAATAAATTTTCGGCTCAAAACGGGGACGGATTGGATTTGGAATCCTGTGAAAACTGTGAAATTGTCGGTACCGTGTTTGAGGTCGGAGACGATGCGATTTGTTTGAAATCCGGTAAAAATAAAGAAGCAAGGCAAATCGAAGCCCCTTGTAAAAACGTTTGGATTCATAACTGTAAAGTGTTTAATGCGCACGGCGGTTTTGTAGTGGGCAGTGAAATGAGTCGCGGTGTTCGCCACGTATTGGTTGAAAACTGCACGTTTGTCGGCAGCGATACGGGGATTCGGTTTAAGTCGGCGTTAGGTCGCGGCGGTGTTGTCGAAGATATTTTAATCAGAAATATCCAAATGGCCGAGATCGTGGAAGAGGCTGTGATTTTTACAATGGGTTATACGCTTTCGACGTTGGAAAAGACAGACTCCGATAAAGTGGATGCCATTACGGAAGACGATGTTCCGGAATTCAAAAATATTTCCATTGAAAACGTAAAATGCAGTGGGGCAGCCATTGCCCTTCGTTTTCAAGGTTTACCGCAAAAACCGATTCACGATATTACGATTCGAAACAGTCGGTTTATCGCAAAAGAAAGCATCGAAATGGCTTATTGCGATAAAATTCAATTGGAACAGGTTTCCATTACCACCCCTTCTAAGGTGGAAAAATACCGATAGAAAAGTATTGCAAAACGCTTGGAAATATGATAAAATGAAAAAGCTGTTTAAAACGGCAAAGCACAATGTTCCGCTGGCAATTGGGATTTTAGGCCATGAACGTTGGAAGATAAGGAGTTGAGTGATCATGGCAAACGCAAAAGGACAAGCATTGATTAACGAAATTACGGCCCAGTATATGCAAGAACGCCCGTCGTTCCGTGCTGGTGATAGCGTAAAAGTATTCGTTAAGATTATCGAAGGCGATACCCATCGTATCCAAGTTTTCGAAGGTTTGGTAATGAAACGTCAAGGAACAGGTATTGGCGAAACGTTTACCGTTCGAAAAATGTCTTACGGCATCGGTGTAGAACGTACATTCCCGGTTCATTCGCCGAATATTGACCATATTGAGGTTACAAGAAAGGGTAAAGTTCGTCGTGCAAGATTGAACTACATTCGTAACTTATCAGCAAAAGCTGCTCGTATTAAGGAACGTCGATAATCTAAGAAAACTCCGTTTAAGCGGAGTTTTTTTCATTGTTGAAAAAAGAAATATAAAAAAACGGCTTTATCAAAAGTCGTTCCATTTAAGAACATTTGTCGGAAAAGGCCATGTTCAACTTGATTTTTCATCTTGAATATACAACTGGGGTTTTATTTTTCCGATAGAAAACAAATTTTTTAAAAAACAGAGCATTTTTTGTATAAACTTTACAAAATCCTGACATTTATGGTTTATACTGAATTATCATGAACAAGATTAAGGGAGGAAAATAAGATGATCCATATATTGGTTGTCGAGGATGATCGCAATTTATGCGAAAGTGTTTGTCGTTATTTAAATCATTATGGCTACCGAACAATGGGCGTTTCTAATGGAGTTGAAGCGCTTCAATTTATGGAAAAACAAAAATTCGATTGTATTGTCAGTGATATTATGATGCCGCTTATGGACGGGTTTGAATTTGCCGAAACGATTCGGGCTATTGATTCGCAAACACCGATTCTTTTTATGACCGCTAAAGACGATATTCCTTCCAAAGAAAAAGGATTTGAAAGAGGAATCGACGATTATCTTGTCAAGCCTTTCGAACTGGCTGAGTTGAAGATGCGCATTACTGCATTACTAAGAAGAGCTAAAATCCAGGCGGATCAAAAAATCGAAATCGGATCGTTTTTTATTAGCGAAGACGAACATTTGGCGACGTATCAGGGAATTGAAATCCCGTTGACGGTAAAAGAATTTTCCGTTTTATATCGGTTGTTGTCGTACCCAAAAAAGACTTTTTCCAGGGCGGTTTTAATGGAAGAATTTTGGGGATATGATTCGAATTCTTCTTCCCGTTCGGTCGATGTTTGTATTGCGGAAATTAGGAAAAAAATTGCTGTTGTGAAAGAATTTGAAATTCTTACCGTTCACGGTTTGGGATATAAGGTGGTTATTGATGAATAAAAAAATGGGATTTTCCGTCTGGGGTTATTTGATTTTCTTTATAACTGTTGCCGTTATTATCACTTGTGCCGTTTTACTTTACTCGGCATTGGAATCAATTCAAAATATTGGGATTGTTTCATTGGTCATGTTTCTTATTATTGCGTTTCTTTCGGCGGTTTGTACCGTTATTGACTGGTTTCGTCGGAAATGGATGGTTGAAAAACCGGTTCGGCAAATATTGGATGCGACGGAAAAGATTGCCGGCGGTAATTTCGAAGTTCGTTTGAAACCAAACCATCCTTACGATAAATACGATGAATATGATTTGATTTTTGAAAATTTAAATCAAATGGCCGCCGAACTTTCCCATAACGAGTTATTGAAATCGGATTTTATTTCCAATGTTTCCCATGAAATCAAAACACCATTGGCTATTCTTTCCAATCATGCCCAACTGTTGCAGGACGAAAGTCTTTCCGAAGAAGAACGTCAAGATTATACGAAAACTTTACTGCATGCCACAAAAAGGCTTTCGGATTTGATTACCAACATTCTCAAACTGAATAAACTGGAAAATCAGGTCATTCAGGAAGAAAAAGTTGTGGTGCATTTCGGAGATTTTTTAGGTGAAATCGTACTAAGTTTTGAAGAAATGATTGCTCAAAAAAAGATCGAATTAAATTGCCAGATCGATGATATTGTACTGGAAGCCGATCAGACTTATTTGGAAATCATCTGTTATAATTTATTGTCCAATGCCGTTAAATTTACTTCTGAAGGGGGACAAATAAGCATTCGTTTAAAAGAAACCGATGATTCGGTTTTATTGGAAGTAGCCGATACCGGCTGCGGAATGACCAAAGAACAAGGAGCCCGTATTTTCGATAAATTCTACCAAGCGGATCCCTCACATAAACAGCAGGGAAACGGTTTGGGATTGGCTCTTGTCAAAAAAGTAATCGATAATATGGGTGGAGAAATTTTGGTGGAAAGTGAGATTGGAAAAGGATCGCGTTTTGTCGTAACGCTAAAAAAATAAGATGAAAATATTGGAAAAAATAACGGATCGACTTAAAAAATATGCTCTATTTCGTCCGGTATTGGAAAATTACGGAATTCGGACGATTACCGTGACCGTCGGCGGAGCCATATTGAATCTTTTATTTGCTTTCTGTAATGGGATCGTCGCATGGCAGTATTCCTCCATTTGGTATGGTTCTATTGCCGGATATTATTTGATGTTGGCTGTTCAGCGGTTGTTTATTCTTTTTTCTTATTATATCGTTAAGAAGAAAAGCAAGGATGCCTTCGCCCTTGCGAAAGGAAAACAAGCTGTTTACCTTGCCAACGGAGCCGTGATCGTTCCTCTTGCCATCGCTTTAGCCGTGGCTTCTGTGCAGATGGTTCTTTCCGATCGACCGGCAAAGACCGGCGATATTATGGCTATCACGTGTGCGGCGTATACCTTTTATAAAATCGGTATGGCCATTCGACATTTCATCAAAGTAAGAAGAATGAAGGATCCGTTTCTTCAGACGATTCGAAACATCGGTATTGTGGACGCTTTGGTATCCGTTTTGGTTTTGGAAACAACCCTTATTCCGACGTTTGGGCAAATGGATCAAGACATGCGCCTCATTGTTGCTATATCCGCTTTTGTTATCGTGTCATTCACGATTGGCATCGGCAGTTATATGATTATTGAGGGAACAAAAAGAAGAACGAAGATGAATAGGAATGTGGAGGAAGAACATGAGTGATAAATTTACTTATACTTATTCTAGTCCGACTCCGGACGAAAGAAAAGAAATTGAACGAATTCGGGATCAATACATCCAAAGAGGAAAAACCAGTTTGGAAAAGTTGAAAGAACTGGATCAACGGGTAAAACGTCTTCCGACGATGTTCGGGTTGGTTTTGGGAATTATCGGCGTGTTGGTATTTGGATTGGGCATGGCGATGGTATTGGAATGGAAAAGGCTTATTTTGGGGAGTTTGGTCAGTATGATCGGTGCTGTTTGCGCCGGATGTGCGTATCCTGTTTACCGAGTGGTTTTTCTCCGAAACAAAAAGAAATATGCCGATGAAATCATTGCTCTAAGCAATACATTATTGCATGAGGATGACAATCATGAAAGAAACTGATTGGGATCGTTTGACGGTTCATATTAAAAAAGAAGTGGTAGAAGAATTGAAAAACAGTTATGCTGCTTTCGGATGGAATCTTGTTCAAGAACAAGAACATCCGCAATATTCGGATACAAAAGTTCTTTATTTTACCCGGCCTCATTTTTTAATGCACAAAGATGCATTGCAGTTTTTGCAAGCTTCGTTTGAAATTGCATTCAATCAAACCGGAAAATTGGAAGACAAAAAAAAGGAACGGTCGACGATTGTGGGTATAACCGGGGGATTGTCGGCTGCGTTTTTGATCGGCATCGGCATTTGGCTGATTTCATTAAAGGAATGGGCAGTTGTTATTGGTTTTGTTTTGGTTTTGATCGGCTTGATCGGTGCGATCGTTATCGGTTTTTGCATTTTAAAAATGTATCGGCTGGATTGTAAAACGTATACGAAGCAAATAGAAGATGAAAAAAAGGAGATGGAAAGGATCTGTCAGGAAGCGAGGAGGTTACGGGAAAATGAAGCAACAACCACCGAACAATAAAATCGCGCATTCACCCGAACGGGCATTACTGAAAATTCGAACGGAAAAAAACAGGGCACTGATTTTAAAAACGGTCTTGCTGCTTTTTCTTTTTTTATTGCAACTGACTGTATTGTCGTTGTTATACGGATGGGTCATTCATGCGTTTACAGGATACATTGTTTTGTCGTTGGCCTTGAGCGTTTGTTCTGCGATTGCGGTTTTGTCTTCTAAACGTAACGATGCTTCTAAAGCTGTTTTGGTTTTTGTAATTCTCGTCTTTTTCCTAATCGGTTTCATTCTTTATTTTTTCCTAGATGAACGAATTTTTTTCAGAAGATCGAAAAAACGGTTTCGTCAAGTTTTTACCGTTGCTTCTATGCCCAGTGGCGAACGAATCGACTTATCTTCTTGTGATCAAAGAGTAGCAGAGGATAGTCGTTATCTCCAATCGGTCGGACATTTTTCGGTTTACGGCGGAAGACAACAGTATTTTTCTTCCGGTGGTTTATTGTTTGATGATTTGCTTGAAAAGTTAGATCAGGCTCGAAAATTTATTTTCATCGAATTTTTTATTGTAGCAGATGGAATTCTTCTGGATCGATTTGCGCAGAGGTTAATTTCAAAAGCCAAAGCCGGCATCGATATTCGGATCATTTACGATGATATGGGAAGTCACAGTGTTTTTTCGGCGAAAATGAAAACAAAACTGCGTGTTGCCGGAATAAAAGTTAAGCCGTTTAATCGTCTTTTGCCTTTCTTTCATATGGGATTGAATCTTCGGGATCATCGGAAAATGGTGATTATTGACGGGGATATAGCCTATACCGGCGGTGCGAATTTGGCGGATGAATATACCAATGAGGCACGGCTATATGGCTACTGGAAAGATGCAGGAATCAGGACAGAAGGCAGTGCCGTGAACGCCTTTACGAAGTTCTTTTTAAGGCAATGGGATTTTTTGACGGGAATGACAAGCGATTATGACCGTTATTATAACGTCTTTGCCCAAACAACGCAAGCGGTTGTTATTCCCTATTGCAGCGGCCCGGAATATGATCGACCGGTCGCCAAGGAAGTTTACTTGAATATCATTGCCAAATCCCAAGAAAGAATCTATATCATGACCCCCTATTTAATTTTGGATTCCAGCATGATGAATCTTTTGATCAATAAAGCGCAGGCTGAAATAGATGTACGAATCGTTTTGCCGGGCATTCCGGATAAAGCCGTTGTCTGGGAAGCAACGAAAAATTATGCGTATGAATTACTGGAAAAAGGGGTTAAAATTTACTTTATGCGCAATAGTTTTGTTCACAGCAAAGTCATCCTATCGGATTATTGTGTCGTCGTCGGTTCGGCCAATATGGACATGCGTTCTTTTTTCCAACAATTTGAATGCGGACTGTATACCGATGATGAGAAAGTAATGAACGAAGTGGCGGCGGATTTTGAAAAAACCTTTGCCATGAGTGATTTGCAAGCCTTACAAAAGGTTTCTTTTTGGAAAAGAGGATTGCAAAAAATCTTAAAGTTGGTAACACCCCTTTTTTAACAAAATCGAACTTTGTTTCGATTTTGTTTTTTTTTACAAATATCTTACAAAAGCATAAAAAAACTTAACATTCGAGCGGTACAATGAAAACGTCATAAAGGAGGAAAAGAAATGACACAACAAGAAAAAGAAGTAATGTTTTTAAACAAAATTCAGAAGGAATATCGTTCTTGTGAAAAAACGAAATTGGAAAAATTGAAAATTTTGGATCAAAAAGTCAGACGTCCGGCTGTGCTGTTTTCATATGGCTTTGGGATCTTTAGTGCGTTATTACTTGGTGTTGGAATGTGTTTGGCGATGAAAGTGATCGGCTCAACACTGTCTTTTGCGATGCCGCTTGGTATCGGGATAGGAGCAATCGGAATCCTTTTGCTTTCAATTAATTCTTTTTTGTATCGGGCGATTTTAAAGGCAAGAAAAAATAAATACAAAAACGAAGTTCTGTCTTTAAGTGATGAAATTTTGAATAAATAAAAGAGGGAGGAAATTGGGAATGGAAAATAAAAAACAAGGATTTTTTAAAAAAGCGTTTTATGATATGAAAGAAAGTGCTAAAATCCAAGCGCAAGTGGACAAAGCAGAGTTTGCCGCTAAAAAAGCGGAAGCGAAGGCCGATTTTGAAGAAAATCGAGGAACGATTTCGTTTGAGAAAGCCAAACAACAGGGGAATCGTTCTTCTAAACAAGAAAGAATAAAAGATGAAGCGATGGAAAAAATCAAACAGGCCGAACAAAGAAAAGAAGAAGCCGAAAAGCGGTATGAAGCGGCACGGGCTGAAAGGAATCGTCTTCATGAAGAACGAATGAATAGAAAAGAAAACAAGCAGTAATCGATAAAAAAACGCGTCTAATTAAAAAGACGCTTTTTTTAACGTTTTAAATAAAAAAAAGACTGTCAAATTGAACAGTCTGGTAACCACAAAACGTGGCCGAATGAAAAGAAGTTTAGATTTAAATTTTATAACGATCACCGTTATTGTTGACTTTCCTCATCTTCTAGGGTGTATAACGGTTCGGCATCAATATCCTCTTTCGAGTACAGTTTATCGGTATATAAAATACCGTCTAAATGATCGTATTCATGCTGAAATACAATAGCGGGGTATCCTTCTAATGTCAATGTTATGGTTTTGATTTTGTGATCGTTGAAATTGTATAAAGAGACTTTGGCTGTAATCTGATAATGACGCGGTGTAACCAATCCATCTGTGGAGCGATCAACCGAAAGACAACCTTCTCCGCCGGGTAAATAAACCATTTCTTTGCTTTTTTTCAAAATGACGGGATTGAGAACCGCAAGTAGGTATTGTGTTTGTTTTTCATCCAAAAAATCAGTGCAGTTGATTGCAAACATTCGTTTTAAAACTCCTACTTGTGGAGCGGCAATCCCCACTCCCGGCCGGATTTGGTATTTTTCCACCAACTCGTCAATACTGGATGCGACGACATATTCGTAAAGACCTTTTAGGCAGGCTAAATCTTCATGAGATAGCGGCGTTGCAACTTTTTCGGCTGTTTTACGTAAAAGAGGATTTCCTTCTTTAACGATATCTTTTTCTAAGTACATATTATCACCTAGATAATATTATACCATGAATTTCAGTTGATTTCTACCATCTGGCTGCACCAATGATGACAAGAAGGATAAATAATACTAAAATTAACGCATAGCTATAGCCGTTTCGGCCTCCTCTGTTGTTTCCGCAACAAGTATATTGAGGCATACATCCGCAGCCATACCCGTAGTTTGGCATCGAATAATACATATTCCTCACCTCCTACATTAAAATATGAAGGAGGGTTTTATTTTGCTTATGGTATTTGCCTACTTGTTTTCGTCTTCGGCCGAAAGCCCCAAAAAGCCTTCTACCCTTCTTAAACGATTGTTTAAGTTTCTAAGTCTTCTGTTGATTTCTTCCAGTTCGTAATAGATCCGGTTCATCTGCATATTTTCATAATAATCGTAATTGTTGTTTCTGTTTTTTCCACCAAACATCGTATCACCAGTTTATCTTATGAAACCATTATAAAAAATATCATAAAGAAAGGCTATTTTGTTCATACTAATTCCATGGGGTGGTATCAATGGAACGAAAAACAATTCAACAAGCTTTGATTTTGGGGATCGGACAGTTGACCGGAAAAATTTTATCGTTGATTTTTCTTTTTCGCTTTGCCAATGATTTGGGAAGTTCGGGACTGACGCTTTATACGTACGCTTATATTCCTTTTTCCATCTTTGCCGATTTATCGGCCTTTGGTTTGATTCCGGGAACATCCAAAGCGATTTCCAGACTGATTGCCGATAACGAAAAAGAAAAAGCCTATTATCTGCTGAAAAAAGGAACGTTTGTGTGTCTGGCAATCGGAATGATCTTTTTTTTGTTTATGCTTTTTTTCAGTCGGCAGATTTTATCGGTTTCTTTATTCGAAGGTGTCGAGCATGCCTCTTTCGAACAAATTAGGGGCAATCTTTTATGGGCTTCCATTTCTTTGTTTGTCATCCCTTTGTTACATTTTTCCAAAGGTTTTTTGCAAGGATTCATGAAGATGTATCCGTCTTGTTTCGCTATTATCCTTGAAAATCTTGTTCGTGTCGTTTTGTATATTGTTTTTGTTCCGCATATAAAACAACCAAATGACATTATTCACACTGTTTTTTTGATTTCCTTTTCCGGATACGGAAGCAGTCTTTTGTTTATCTTATTTTTTACCTTCCGTTATTATCGCAAGAAGAAACAGAAGTTTAAGGCGATCACGTATCTTTATAAAATCGCCATCCCGTATGGCTGTACGACAATGTTTTTTACAATTTATCAGTTGGTGGATTCCATTACTCTTTCGATTTTATTGCCGAAAGAAGGCTATTATACGGCCTATATGTTTGAAACGGTACGGTTGATTTTTTTCCCGATCGTATTGGCCCAGGCTTTAGGAGGCGCGCTAAATCCGCGGATCAATTATTTATATCAGGATAAAAAAGAAAAAGAAGCGGCTGTTCTTTCCAAAAAATGCACCTCTTTGATCCTATATATTTTGATTCCTTTGATTTTGATCATGAAGTATTTTTCCGATGAGATTTATCATTTGTTTTACAGTCAGGAAAACGGAGCCTTGATTTTTTATCATATTTCCGACTTGATTTTGTTTTTCGGCCTTTACAAGGTTTTAATCGGTATTTCGTTGGGGTTGCCGCGAGCCCATTATATGGTGATTGCCACCCTTTTAAGCGGTGTTGCAAAATATTTATTGAACGTCGCTTTGATTGGAAGTTTGGAATACCGCGGAGCGATTTATGCGACCGAGATCGCAACGGGAATTTGCATTTTGGCCTCTTATTATGTTTTGAAGAAAGAGGGAATCCGCCTTTTTGTCGCCAATTTAAAATCTTGTTTGAAAGGAATCTTGTACGGTGTTTTCAGTTTGCTGATCGTCATTTTTGTTCGGTTGTTTTTTTCCCTTCGGCATTATGCACAATATTATCAAATTCTACTTTATGCCTTGCTTTTTTTCGGCCTTTACGCGCTTTTTTTATGTTTTCCGTCTTCCTCCAAAACAAAGGACAAAACGCTTGATCCTGCATAGAATAGTAATAGGGTGTTATAAATGAGTGCGAAATTAGATGAATTTAAAGAATTTGTAAAAAGACATCCTTTAATGAAGACAATGGTTGCCAATAAAGAAAAAACATGGCAACAATTGTATGAGGATTATTGTATTTTGGGTGAAGAGGCTTTTCCGACGGAAAAAAGTACGGAAACAGTCAAAGAAAAAGAAAAACCGGCCAAATCGTCCTCGACAACCGAAGATTTAATCAAAAATGTGATGGGCTATATTAAAAAGATCGATCCGGATCAAGTCACCAAAACAGTAACCAGCATTCAAAAAGTATTGGAATTGATCAGTGGTTTCGGCGCGGGAGCGTCTTCTTCGGCATTGGCTAAAAAAAGTACCGGTGACCCATTGTTCGACCGTCGGTTCGATGAGTGGTACTAATGACGTATATGGAATACCTTTACGAACATTTGGATCTTTTAATGTACTTGCGTTATCATCCCAAATGGTATAAAATACTATATTATGATCCGAGTTATTTCAAAGCGTTTTTAAAAGAAGCGCAAACGAATTTGAAAATCCGACCTCAGGATCGATTGGAAAATTTCAAAAATAAATTCCAGACATTGTATCAACTGGTTAATTTATTGAAATAGGAGTTAGGTATGGATGAACAACTGGTCTATCAACTGGCAGAAGAATATGCCTGCGAGTGGCTTACGCAGGAAAAGGTCAAACGCTACCTGTATTTAAAAGAAAAAATCGTTTTATCCTTAAAAAAAGAAATCGTCGCTTTTAAAAATGCGGAAGCCAATTATCAAGAAGCGTTGAAATACGGATTTTACCACCCGGATTTGAAACGATATCAAGCGGAATTAGCATCTAAAAAAAAGAATCTTTATGCGCATCCGCTCATGGTTGAATATAAAAAATTGGAAGGGGAATTGGAGGCTCAATTAAAAAACGATATCAACGCGTTAAAACAAGAGATTTCCAATAAATTTCCGTTGGATCGTTTCTTTTAAACTGTCAAGAAAAAGTACTTGACAGTTTGTTTTTTTATGGTATAATGAAAAAGAATTTAGTAAGAAGGAGTGTATTTGAGCATGGTAAAAATCAGATTACAAAGATTCGGTGCCCATAAAGCGCCTAGATATCGTATTGTTGCGGCCGATTCCAAATCGCCACGTGATGGAAAATTCTTAGAAATTTTAGGAACGTACAATCCTTGTACCGACCCGGCAACCGTTACACTGAATGCCGAAAAAATCCAGAAATGGTTGGCAAACGGTGCTCAGCCGACCGTTACGGTAAAAAATATTTTAGCAGCAAACAATATCACGAAGTAAGAGGTGCCAAATGATTGATTTCGAAGAGTTAATAAAGAGTTTAATTCTTCCTTTAGTGGCATATCCTCAAGATGTTGAAATTACGTTGTTAAGCAATAGTGAAGATCATCTTAATTATCAAGTAAAGGTGAATTCCAGCGATCTTGGTCGTGTAATCGGTAAAGGAGGCTATGTAGCCAAAGCCATCCGAACGGTATTATACGCAGGTGCTTCTAAAGAAGGAAAGAGAATTCATTTAGACATCGACAGTAAAGAGTAGCATATCGTTTAAGATATGCTTTTTCTTTTTTCGATAAATATTGTATAATAGATAAAAAGAAGGAGGAAGACCATGCAGGAATTTCGGGAAGGCTATTTAATTGCGAGTCCGGCTTTTAAAGAACGGTTTTTGAAAAGAAAACAGACTACGTTTAAACAATATATTTTCTTGACTTACGAAGAGTTGCATCAACGGCTTTTTTTTAAGATCAAACCGAAGGCATTGTTATCCGTTTGCGATCGTTACGGATTCGGCTATGCACTCGCAGAAAAGTATTTAGAAGCAATTCCGTATGTGGAGGATACCACGTATCAAGACCCTACCTTAGACAGCCTTGTGTCGGTTTATCGTTTTTTAAAACAACAAAACGATTTGGTGGAAGATCCGCTTTTTTTACTGCGTTTGAAACAATATCCCGTTACCTTGATTGATCCGGCAGAAGGAGAACAGACAGAACGTCTGATCCGTAAATTAAAACAATATACGGAAGTTTTCACCTTTTCTTCCTTCGAACATTCATATCGACCGACGGTTTACGAATTTGCGACTATGGAAGAAGAATGTCGTTTTGTCGTAACGGAGATTCATCGATTGCTGCAAAACGGTGTTGACAAAAATCATATTTTCTTAGCCGGATTAGACCAAATGACGGTTTTTATTTTGAAACGATTGGCCAATCATTATCGCTTTACCATTGAATTTTTACCGTCTTTTAATATTTTGAGTACGGATTTTGCCAAACGGTTTTTATCGCTTTTAAAAACCGAATCTAGTTTTAACGAAGTGTTTGCCGCTCTTCCTGCCGATTCTGTTTTTTATGATTCGGTGCGTCTGCTTGTTGAAACATACGAATTGACGGATATGGCACCAAATAAAACCGTTTCGTTTTTTGAGTATCAATTTAAAAAGATGGCCTATCCGTCTACGCGCTATCAGGATGCCATTCGGATTATTGATACCGATTCGTTATTACAGCAACAAGATTATTTGTTTTATATGGGATTTAATTTAGGACAGGCGCCTTTGATTCGGAAAGAAGAAGGTTTTTTGACAGACGGCTTGAAAAAGCGGATCGGCATGATGACTTCAAGTGAAGAAAATAAGCAGACGGTTCATCATTTGAAACGGTTGATTCAAAGTATTCCCCAAGTGGTATTGACGTATAAAAAAGCTTCTTCGACGGAAACCTTTTTACCTTCTTTTTTGATTCAGGAATTACAATTAGAGGTGAAAAGACCTTCTGTTTGTTACGGAATTGCCCAAAAAGAAGATCAATTAAGACTTTCCTGTTATTATGATGCATATTTAAAATACGGTTCGCTGCATCCGGATTTAAAACGATATGGATTGCAGGACGCCTCCTATCAAGCATTTGATCATCGTTATCGGCCACTTTCACCTTCGTTACTTTCAACCCATTTTCAAAAGAAACCGTTGAAACTAGCTTATTCCAATTTGAAATTGTATTATGCCTGCCCGTTTCGGTATTATGCCGATCGCATTTTAAATTTAAATGCGTTTTCTTCCGAGCTGCCTACGCGTCTTGGAACCTTTGCTCATGCCGTTTTGGAAGAAAGTTATACCGAAGATTTTGATTTTTTTAAGTCTGTCAAGAAAAACAAGGTGCGTTATGCGGTGGATCGAAAAGATGATTTCTTTTTCGACCGGATGGAAGAAGTTTTGAAAAAACTGTTGGCATTCAATCAGAAAAAAGAAGCCGCCTCTCAGTTGAAAACGATTCGTACCGAACAGCATATTGTCATTGAAAAAGAAAACTATCTTTTCGAAGGGTATATCGACAAGTTGATGTATACGCAAATCGACGATGAAATCTATGCCGTTTTAATCGACTATAAAACCGGAAAAGATGTCTTATCCTTGGATAATGTCGAAGACGGTTTTCATTTACAATTACCGGCTTATATGTATCTGTTATCCTGCTACGAACCGTTTCAAGGAAAAAAACTGCATATCATCGGGATTTATTTGCAGAAAGTCAATTTGGTGGTACTGGATCCTTTGCTTGATGATTCACCTCAACTGGAAAAATCGTTTAAACTGCAAGGATACAGTTTGGCCGATCCTTCTTTGCTTTCATTATTCGATCCTTCTTATTCCGACAGTGATTATATCCAGTCGCTTGGGTTATCGAAGACAACCAATTTTTTTAAATCGTATTCCAAAATTTTTACCGAAGAAGATCAGAATAATCTGATCGCTTTGGTGAAACGGTTAATCGAGGAGGCCTCCTGTCAAATCCATCAGGGGAAATTTCCGATTGCCCCTAAAATCATCGACGGCAAAAATGAATCCTGTGCGTTTTGCGATTATAAAGATTTGTGTTTTTCGACCGTTGGCGATTGGGTGGAACTACCCAAAAAACCTTTTAAGGAGTGATGAAACATGGCTTGGACCAAGCAGCAAGAACAGGCGATTTATACCCGAGGAAAAAATATTTTGGTATCCGCCGGTGCCGGAAGCGGAAAAACCGCGGTTTTATCCGAACGGATTTTGGATGCTTGTATGCATGGGACGGATATCAGAAGCATTTTGGTGTTGACCTTTACCAATGCTGCCGCTTTGGAAATGAAAGAACGAATCCGCAATAAGTTGCTTCAAAACGGTCTTTTCGATCAGGCAAATGCTTTGGAAGAAGCGTTTATTACGACTTTTGATGCTTACAGTTTGGCACTAGTAAAAAAATATGCTTTTGAACTGGATTTATCTCCTGACATCGGCATTATGGACGCTTCTTTACTGGCTGTCAAAAAACAAGCGTATTTGGACGGCCTTTTTACGGAATTGTATGTGAAAGAGGATCCTGTCTTTTTAAATTTCTTAAAAAAATACGCCCGCCAAAACGACCAGAATGTCAAAGAGATGGTTTTAACGGTAATGCAAAAGTTGGAATTGATGGTCGATGAAGAAGAATTTGTTCGATGCTATGAAGAAAACTATTATCAAGAGGCTGTGTTGGATTCTTTTGTCAAAGCGTATGAGGCGCTATGTCTTAAAAAAATCGGCGATACTTTTCCTTTGTTTGAAACTGTGCTTAAAGAATGCGAAAACGAGGAAAACCCGACGCTTTACGATGGATTTGTCCAAGTGTATCAGGGACTGTCTTCGTTAACCGCTTACGAAGATGCCAAGGTGTTTTTAAACAGCCTTACGTTGCCGCGTCTTTCTTCCAAGATTAGTCCAACGCTGAAAGAAGCCAAACAACAATTGAGTGAGGCCTTGAAAAAAGTCAAAGAAGATTATTTTTCCAAATATACTTTTTTGAAAGACATGAAAGACGAACTCTTGCGGATGAAAGACGATATCCATACGATCCTTTCGTTGGCTTTAACGGTGATAAAACGGCTGTTTGAGTATAAAAAATCAAAATTATTGTTTGATTATCCGGATATTGCCAAAATGGCGATTCGTTTGGTAATCGATCACCCAAATGTCCACGATCAGGTTGCTTCGCAATTTACGGAAATTTTAATCGACGAATACCAGGATACCTCCGATCTTCAGGAAACCTTTATTCAGGCTATTTTGAACGAAAACGGATATATGGTGGGTGATATCAAACAATCCATTTACCGATTCAGAAATGCCAATCCGGCTATTTTCAAAAAGAAATACGATCGTTTTTCCGAACAAGACGGTGGGATTAAAATTGATTTGACAGCCAATTTCCGCAGCCGTCGGGAGGTTTTGGAGGACATCAACTTACTTTTTGACGATTTAATGAGCGAAAAGGTGGGGGATGCAGATTATCGAAACGATCATCGCATGAATTACGGTTTAAAAGCGTATGAAACGCTATCTCAGCCAATGGATTATCATATGGAAGCACTAACGTATGAACCGTTAAAAGAATGGGATGAAGCCGTTACGGAGGCTTTTATCTGTGGCCGATGGATTCAGCAGTTGATGGAAAAAAGGCCCATGGTTTTAAAACGAAATGGATTTGAACCGTTAAAGTACAGTGATATTGCCATTCTGATTGATAAAACCAAATCGTTTCCGATTTTTAAACAGGTATTTGAATATTTGCAATTGCCGCTTTCGATCGAAGCGGATATGGATTTAAACGAGTCGGTTTTACCGCGCCTTTTTTCGAATCTTTTTACGGTTTTGCATCACTTGAAAAAAAATCAAATGGATACGGAATATCGTCATGCGATTTTTTCGGTTGCCAGAAGTTTTTTGTTTTCTTATTCTGATGAACAGATTTATAATTTATTGGATCAGGAAGAAGATGCGTTGATTTTGTTGATGAGGCAACTATCGGCGGAACTGGGACAATGTTCTTATGTCGATTTGTTTTCGATTCTTTGTGAAAAAATCGATATTTACCGCAAACTTTCTTTGATCGGCGATGTTGAAAATTCAATGGTGGTTTTGGAATATCTTCATCGTTTGTTTGAAACGATGGGAACAAACGATATGGATCCGGATGAGGCTTGTGCGTTTTTAAAAGCAGTCGTTGAGGGGAAAGCGGATTTGAAATATAAAATCGCATCCAATCGCTTTGACAGCATTCATTTGATGACCATTCATAAATCCAAAGGACTGGAATTTCCTTACTGTTTTTTCCCGTTATTATCCAGTCGTTTCAATCGCAGTGAAATCAAACAGCGTTACGGAATTTCTCAGACATACGGTGTATATCTTCCGGCTTATGATGACGAAAACAGTCCGACCGTGATCAAAAAACTGGCCGAAGAAGAAATGATTCAGGCCGATTTATCCGAAAAGGTGCGTTTGCTTTATGTGGCATTGACCCGAGCAAGAGAAAAATTTTATCTGGTTATGAAAAACGAACCCGCTCGCTTTAAAGAAGATCGGTTTTCTTCGTTTCGACAGTTGTTAAATAACAGTAAAGCCCTTTTTGCGTATCAAAAAGAAGTCGACCTTACGAGATTGGGTCTTTCGAATGACTACCGAAAACACAGGAAAATCGAAACAAAAATAGAAGGAGAAAAGTTGGTGTACGCGTCGTTTGATTTTTCATCTTCCCCGCTTATCAAACAAGCGATTTCCAAACAACTCGATTCATTGGCGAAGGATACCGTAAAAAGAAATTTGGAACTGGGAAAACAATTTCATCAGTGCTTGGAAGTCCTCGATCATCGCCATCCGGATATCGATGCTTTACCGGTTTCTTCGTTTATGAAAGAGGTATTATCCGATTTGTGGCAGCATCCTCTTTTTAAGGAAATGAAAAAGGCCAAGACGTACCATGAGTATGAATTTTATTTTGAAGATGGGCTTGAAAGTTATCACGGGATCATCGATTTGTTTGCCGAATACGACGATCATATCGATATTATCGATTATAAACTGTCTGCGGTTTCTGCTGAAGAATACCGTCATCAATTGGCTGTGTATCAGAAATTCGTTCAAACGGTTTCCGATAAACCGGTTGCCTGTTATCTGCTGTCTATTTTAAAGAAACAATTGGTGAGGGTCATCTAATGGAAGAAAGAAAACATCCTTTTGAACCGGTTTACGATTCTGATTCGAAAATTTTGATTTTGGGAACGGTCCCCTCGGTTGTTTCCTGTCAAAAAGGATTTTATTATATGCATCCGACGAATCGGTTTTGGAAGATTTTATCCGATATTTATCAGGCAGACTTTTATCATGCGTCCATTGAAGAAAAAAAGAAGTTGATTTTATCGCATCATTTGGCCCTTTTCGATGTGATTGAACGTTGTCAAATCAAGCGTTCCAGCGATCAAAGTATAAAAGACGTCAAGATTCAGTCGTTTACGACGCTTTTAGAAAACAGTAACATCGAGAAAGTTTTGTTAAATGGTAAAAAAGCTTTTGAGATTTGGAGTCGTTTTTATCCGGAGTGGAAAGATAAAAGCATTTGTCTTCCTTCGACCAGTTCGGCCAACGCCACATGGAAAACAGAAGATTTGAAGAATCAATGGGAAAAAGCGTTACTTTCGTAACTTTTTCCCTTTTTTATCGTTTTCTTTTGCTTTAATAGGTATTTTTTTATCATTCTTAAAATGATATAATGGTGTTTGAAGAGGGAAAAGGGTTATGAAAGTTTTGTTTTTCGGATTTGTTTACGACTACTTTCGAAAGATTGTTGATTTCAGTACGGTAGAAACCAGTTACAAGTCCATTACCAATTTGATTTTAATCGTATTTTCGATCATTTTGTGTTATCGGTTTGTTTATATTGCGATCGGATTTTTTAAAAAGGCGCCCATCTACGAAGATAAAGAAGAAAGCAGTCGTTTTGCGGTTGTCATCGCCGCCAGAAACGAAGAAAAAGTAATCGGCCATTTGCTGGAAAGTCTTCGTAAACAGACGTATGATCCGACGAAAATAACGATTTTTGTTGTGGCGGATAATTGCACGGACCGAACCGCTTCGGTTGCCAGAAATTTAGGAGCGATCGTTTATGAGCGGCTGAATTTCCATCAAATTTCCAAAGGATATGCATTGGAATTTTTATTTGAACGAATCGATCAGGATTACGGGATCCTTTCGTTTGATTATTTTTTGTTTTTCGATGCGGACAATTTGGTTAAAAATACGTTTATCCATGAAATGAACAATGCCCTTGGTGCGGGATTTGATGTCGTCACTTCGTTTCGAAACATAAAAAATTTTGAAACGAATGCGATTTCTTCCGGGTACGGTTTTCATTTTTATCGCAATACGTTAATCTCGCATCGTCCTAGAGCGATTCTCGGGTGTTCGACCAATGTGACTGGAACGGGATATGCCGTTCGTTCCGAACTTTTAAAAGACGGCTGGCATTATACCGATTTAACCGAAGATGCGGAATTTTCTACGAATACGATCGCCCATGATTTTACGATCGGTTACTGTGAAAAAGCCGAAATCTACGATGAACAACCGACGGATTTGAAAACGGCATGGCGTCAGCGCTTGCGGTGGCGAAAAGGTGGTTTGCGCAATTTCAAACATCATTCTTTCAAATTGTTTAAAAACATTTTTCATAAAGGAAGTCATAAGTGGAGTTCTTACGATATGTTTTGGCAGACCTTTCCATACGATTTAATCTCGTTTGTTTTGGCTTTGGGTGTCCAGATTTTCGGAATGGTTTATTCGCTGGTTCAAACCGGACGTTACGATATTCTCATTTTTTTGAAGTATTTGGGTGGTTTTTTACTGGGTGGATACCTCACTTCACTTGGCATCGGTATTTTGGTTTTGCTCAAAGAGCGCAAACGCCTTAAAAATTTAGGGTTTGGAAAAAGGATTTTGTATTTACTTCTGTGGCCGTGGTTTGATATAATTTCTATTGTAATTACGATACAAGCCCTTTTTATGCGTGTTGAGTGGAAGGCGATCAAACACAAGGATACAAGAAGCATTGAAGAGGTCAATAACTAAAGGATGTGAAACGCTTTGAAGTATTATCGTTGCGGAAAAATTTTAACGACTCACGGGTTAAAAGGCGATTTGAAAATCGCTTCTCATACCGATTTTGAGCGATTTAAAGAAGGCGGTCGACTTTATATTTGTCATCAAAACGAGTATGTTGCGGTTACTGTTAAAAGATCCGTGCCGTTCGGGAAATATATTTTGATTCGTTTGGAAGGATTAGAGGATATCAATTTGGTTGAAAAATACCATGGGGATGAGATTTTTATTCCCGAAGAAGATCGCAAAGAAGAACTTGAAGAAGGCGAATTTTATTATAGTGATTTAATCGGAAAGGCCGTTTTCAATCAATTGGACGAACAACGCGGGGAAGTAATTGATGTGGTTGCGCTCCCGGCCGGAGATTATCTTTATATTCGGTATCAGAATAAAAACCACTATGTTCCGTTTAACGATGTATTTGTCCAAACGGTTTCATCCGATCGAATTGTCATTCGGGAAATGGAAGGATTGTTTCGATGAAAATCAAGATTTTAACGCTGTTTCCTTCTATGTACGAAAATTTCATTCGTGAATCGATTATCAAACGAGCCATTGAAAAAGGCCTTGTAACGATTGAATTGATTGATATAAGAACGTATTCTTTATCCAAACACCGTCATGTGGATGATACGCCTTACGGCGGCGGTGCGGGGATGGTTTTGGCTGTTGATGTGGTGCATCGGGCGATTTGTGCGAATGCTTCGCCGCAGTCGTATAAAATATTGATGACACCGCAGGGAATGCCTTATGTTCAAAAAAAAGCATTGGATCTGTCGCAAAAAGAAGAGTTGATGATCATTTGCGGCCATTATGAAGGTTTTGACGAACGGATCAGAGATTATGTCGATGAAGAAATTTCCATCGGTGATTACGTTTTAACAGGCGGGGAATTGGCCAGCATGGTTGTATGCGACAGCGTGATTCGACTGTTGGATCATGCCATTCGCAAAGAAAGTTCGAAAGAGGATTCTTTTTCGATGGGGTTGTTGGAGTATCCTCAATATACCAGACCGCTTGTCTACGATCAAAAAGAAGTACCGCCGGTTTTGGTAAACGGCAATCACGAACTGATCCGTCGTTACCGAAGAAAAGAATCGTTGCGGAAAACTTTGTTAAGACGACCGGATTTATTAAAGGATTACCCGCTTACCGTCGAAGATGAACAATTTATACAGGAAATCAAGGAGGAAATGGATTTATGAGAAAAGCCGGAATTTTATTGCATGTTTCGTCGCTTCCCAATCCGTATGGGATCGGAACATTGGGCAAAGAAGCCTATCGATGGATTGATTTTTTAAAGAAAGGCGGCCAAACGTATTGGCAAATGCTGCCGATCAATCCGACCTCTTACGGGGATTCCCCGTATCAATCGCCTTCTGTTTTTGCCGGAAATCCTTATTTGATCAGCATGGAAGATCTGGTTGAGCGAGGATTTTTAACCGAAGCGGATCTGAAGAGTTTAGAAGGTCAGGATCCCAAACGAGTGGATTACGGCCGTTTGTTTTCAACCAAAATGCCGCTTTTGGAAAAAGCTTATTTCAATCATCATCTGGAAGAAGAAGCTTTTCGAACCTTTGTTGCCGAAAATCAGTTTTGGTTGGAAGATTATGCTTTGTTCATGGCTTTGAAAAAAGAACATGATCATAAACCGTTTATCGAATGGTACGATGATTTCAAATTCAAAGTTCCGCATGCCATCGACTGGTTTAAACAGCAGTACGGCCAATTGATCGATCAATACCGCTTCATGCAGTATCTGTTTTATTCTCAGTTTATTCGTTTGAAAGAATACGCACATCGTAAAAAAATCAAATTAATCGGAGACATGCCTATTTATTGTGCTTATGACTCTTGTGATGTTTGGAGTCATCCCGAATATTTCGAAGTAGACGATTGTTACCGTCAGATTCATGTGGCCGGATGTCCGCCCGATGCGTTTACCGAAGACGGACAGTTATGGGGCAATCCGCTTTACCGCTATGATGTCATGAAAAAAGACGGCTATACTTGGTGGATCGAACGAATCAATCAAATGGGTAAATTATTTGATGTCGTAAGGATCGACCATTTCCGAGGTTTTGCCGGTTATTACAGTATTCAAGCCGGAAGCAGCAACGCCAAAAACGGTCAGTGGATCGAAGGCCCCGGATACGATTTGTTTAAAGCGGTGAAAAAAGCAAGCAACGTCGACATCATTGCCGAAAACTTAGGATTTTTGACACCGGATGTGGAAAAATTGTTGCGGCAATGTGGGTACCCCGGTATGCATATTTTTCAATTTGAATTGGGAGACGGTAAAAAAGTACCGCTTAAAAAGGGCTTTAAAGAAAATAACGTCATTTACAGCGGAACGCATGACAACCAGACCATTATGTCCTTTTATAAAGGGTTGGATGAAAAAACCAAAAAGTTGGTGGATACACTTTGTCATATTACCTTTACCGATCGGCCGAATTTAAAAATCATCGAAACGTGTATGCAGCAGGCTTGTAAAGACTGTATTATTCCGTTACAGGATTACTTGGGCTTGACCGATGAAGAAGGAAGAATGAATATTCCTTCGGTCGCATCCAGAAACTGGAGTTACCGGGCGCTTGAAAGCGATTTTTCAAAAGAATTGGCTGCTTATCTCAAACAGATCACAACCCAATACGAACGAATATAAGGAGAAAAAATGAAATACGATTTTATCTATCATAACCCTACGAAAATTTACTTCGGTAAAACGGCTTTGTCTTATTTAAAAGAGGCATTGCAAGATTACGGTCAAAAGATTTTACTGGTCTATGGCGGCGGCTCGGTCAAACGCATCGGTTTGTATGACGAGGTTAAACGCATTCTAAAAGAGTGTGATAAACAGGTTGTTGAATTAAGCGGTGTAATGCCGAATCCGACGTATGAAATCATGATGGAAGGTGTTCGTTTAATCCGTCAAGAAAAGATAGATTTTATTTTGGCTCTTGGTGGCGGGTCGGTGATTGACTGTGCGAAAGGAATGTCGGTTGCCGCCTATGCCGAAGAAGAACCGTGGGAAACCTATTGGATCAACAAGAAAGAAGTCACCCATCCGGTCGTTCCGCTTGGAACCGTTTTGACTATGGTCGGTACCGGTTCGGAAGCAAACGGTGGATCGGTCATCACGCATGAGGAAAAGAAGTTGAAAGTAGGAAGAGTATTCGGCCCAAACGTTTATCCGAAATTTTCCATTTTGAATCCGGAATATACCTACAGTGTGCCTAAGTATCAAATGGTCAGCGGTATTTTCGATATTATGTCTCATTTGATGGAACAGTATTTTTCAGGTACGGATGACAATACGTCTGATTATTTGATTGAAGGACTGTTGAAATCGTTGATTGTATCCACAAAAAAAGCGTTGGCGAATGCGACTGATTACGAGGCCAGAAGCAATTTGATGTGGACGGCGACGTTGGCCTTAAATACGTTGGTAGGATGCTCGAAGGAACAAGATTGGGAAGTTCATATGATCGAACATCAACTCGGCGCTTATACCGATTGCGCGCACGGAATGGGACTTGCAGCCATCTCCATTCCTTATTATCGCCATATTTATTCGTACGGTTTAGATAAATTTGTTCGTTTTGCTAAAGAAGTTTGGGGTGTTTCAAACGATGGTAAAACAAAAGAACAGATCGCTTTGGAAGGACTGGACGAATTGAAAAAATTCATTGTATCTTCAAATATGGTTACCTCATTAAAAGAATTGGGAGCGACCAAAGAAATGTTGCCATTGATTGCGAACTCGACGGTTTTAGGTGGTGGCTATAAAAAGTTATCGAAAGAAGAAATATTGGAAATTTTGGAAGAATGCTACGAATAGTAGCATTTTTCTTTTGGGTTCAGGAATACTATAAACGGTGATGAGGATTGCATATTATCAAAAACATTTACCGTTTTGTAACAGAAAGAAAAATACCGACCTTAGCGGGAAGTTTGTCTTTTTTTCTGATTTTAAACGGCGGTTCTTTTTTATTTTTATACATTATCATTTCCTCCGTTTTACCGTATTCGTTCAATGAATTCTTTTTAGATCAAATCGAAGAAGGAAAGTTTAAAGAATTCGTTACTTATTTTTTCAATTATCAAAATTCGTTGCCCTATTCGATTTTTTTGATTGCCACCAGTATTTATTCGGCATCCAGTCTTTATTATCACTGGTTGCATATTACGGAAATGGTTCGCCGGGAAAAAAGTTCGTTTAGTCTTTCCAAACGGATTTCGGCGGTGATTTTAACGGTTTTATTTTTGTTGTTGGTTCATTTAATTACGTTTATCAGCACGCTGTTGATGTTGCGGTTTTCGTCGATGTATTTGGTTATTTTGGCCTTTACCTTTTTATTTTTGTTTTTATTTATCATTTATACGGCCAATGTCGTCGCTTTTCAGGATTTTCATTTGAAACGAATTTATAAAGGTGTTTTATTCAGTTTTTTTTATTACTTGTTTTTTTCAATCGGTTTTTTCATCTATTTGCGCTTGTTTTCCAATTTTAAAATCGTTTACGGTGTTTTATCTTTTTTTATCATCATTTTCTTTTATATTTACATTAGTTGCATCGGGATGATTTTAGGAATTTATCTGAATTGTAAAAATTTAGATGTATGGAAACTTTTTCAGAAAACAGAATAAAATTTGGGAGGTGAAAAGATGAAAAAATGGATTCTTGCCGTCTTTTTGTTTTTAGGACTGATCGGATTTAAAAGTTATGCTTACGGCTTTGGTCCCGGTATCAGTAAAAATCATGCTCGTCCGTCTTTGGGCAGCAAAGAACAAAAAATCATCGAAGAAAACAACGGTGTTTATATCGGACCGGATCGAAAAGAAGTTTATCTGACCTTTGATTGCGGGTATGAAAACGGTTATACCAATCAGATATTGGATGCACTGAAAGAAACCGACACAAAAGCGATTTTCTTCATTACCGGTCATTATTTGAACAGTGCCGGCGATCTTGTCCAAAGAATGATGGATGAGGGTCATTTGATTGGGAACCACACAACTTCACACCGTGATTTTACCCAGTCGACCGAAGCCCAGATTTTAGAAGATATTACCTCTTTGGAAAAGAAATTTACCGAGCGTTTCGGAAAAAGTATGTCCAAATACGTTCGTCCGCCAAGAGGTGAATTCAGCGAACAAAGCCAACAATTACTGGCATCCAATGGGTATCGAAGCGTGTTTTGGTCGTTGGCTTATGTCGATTGGTATCAAAATACCTATAACGGAAATCGGTATAGTTATCATACCGTTATGAAGCGAATCCACAATGGGGCAGTTATTTTGATGCATACGGTTTCCAAAGACAATGCGGTGGATTTGAAAGATATTATCGTGGATCTGAAAAAAGAAGGATATGTCTTTAAATCCGTAGACGATTTATATCAACCGGTACCCTATTGAGTTTGATTTATGGTATAATAAATCATAGAGGTGAACAAGATGGCTGTGAACATGCTTCTTTTAGCGGATGATCTTTTAATTGCCGAAGATAAAATATCGGACATAAAAAACGGCTTTTCGTCTGATTTTCAAACGATTTCCTATGATTTGGAAGAGGATTCCATTTATACGCTTTGTGACGAATTGACAACGGTTTCCTTGTTTGATGAACCGAAATTTGTTATTGTCAAAGGAAGCGAACAACTTTTATTGCCGAAAAACGAACGTGCTTTTTTAACGCTGTTAAAAGCGATGAATGTAAAAGATAGCAAGGACGTATTGATTTTGTTGTTCCTTTCGGCGGTTGATGGATCTGGGAGTGCGTTTAAAAAACTGAAACAGTTTGCGACGGTTATCGAATGTCGTTTGAAAAATGTGGTATTAAGCGAGTATATTCAAAAAAAGGCCGCCGATCAAGGTTTTGAAATCGAGGCGGCAGCGGTTTCCTTATTGGAAAGTTATACGACATCCGCAATGAAACTTCATAATGATTTACAAATGCTATTTTGTTATTGCTGGGCAGAAAAAAAGATTACCAGGCAGGATGTATTGCAAATGATATCCTCGCCACTGGAGGATAATGTGTATGCATTGATGGATTATGTTTTAGCCGGCAATAAAAAATGGATGATGAAAGGGTTGAAAGATCTGAAATTGAAAAGTGTTCAACCGTCCACCTTGATTTCGCTGTTGCTTAATAAATTTCAGGAAATGTATAATGTCCAGGTATTGTTGAAAAGCGGATTAAAACAAAGTGCGTTGGCCGATTTACTCGGTGTTTCTCCGGGACGGGCTTATTACATGATTAAAAATGCCAAAGCACATTCGGCCAAAGCGGTTTTAAATCACCTTAAACTACTTAATGATTTGGATTATCAAATCAAAACGGGTCGGATTGATCAAAATTTAGGATTGGAACTTTATTTTCTTAAATAAAACAAAAAGGCACTTCTGTTATAGTGCCTTTTTGTTTGTGTCTTAATTTAAAGAATTAACGGCCATTGCCAATTTCGACTTATGTCTTGCAACATAATTTTTATGAACAATTCCTTTGGCTTGCGCTTTGTCTAACTTTTTATATGCTGTAGATAATGAAGAAACAGCCTTTTCTTTATCTTTGTTTTCCACTGCGGCCAATACGGCTTTCATTGCGGTTTTTAAAGAAGATTTAAACGATACATTTGCCTGTCTTGCTTTTTCGTTTGTTTTTACTCTTTTGATTTGTTGCTTGATGTTTGCCATAATTTCACCTCCGATAGTTACATGCATTCTACATTATATCATTTCATTTTCTTGATTGCAAGAATTAAATCGAAAAATGGATAGAAAAAATAACATTGGGTAAACTATCATTAGGTGATAGGATGGCGGCACGAACCGATATGGCCGTAGAAAGCGGCAATGTTTCATTTCAATATGATTGGGATAAGAAAGTCCAAGGGATGATTTATCGGAAATTGTTTGTTGACGATGATCTTGCCAAACGACTGAAAAAAGGGAAAGGAATTTATTACAATATCGATCAAGTGGATTACTTGTATAAGCAAAAACCGGCAACAAAATTGTTGATGACGGCGATTCAGGATTGTCTGTCGGATTTGAAATTGGAAGAAAACAGTGATATTTTGATTTGCGGTTTGGGCAATGATTCGGTTACACCGGATGCATTAGGGCCGCTAGTCATCAACAAAATAGAAGTCAATCGGCATCGAAGCGACACGGCATTTCGATTTACAACCAGTGCCATGTGTCCGGGGGTAATGGGGCAAACCGGAATGGAAAGCAGTGAAATCATCAAAGCGGTTGTCGATGATTTTAAACCGCGTTTGGTGATCGTTGTAGATGCCTTGGCATGCAATGATCCGGCCCGCATGTGTCACAGCATTCAGTTGTCTACCGCCGGGATTAATCCCGGAAGCGGTGTGGGTAATAAGCGAAAAGAAATTTCTAAAAAAACATTGGGCGTCGACGTATTGGCGATCGGTGTTCCGACGGTATCGGATATCGATGCGTTTGTTGATGTTGAGAATAATTTTTTTGTTACGCCGAAAGATATCGATTTGGCTATGGATATTTTATCGCAGATCATCGCCCAAGCGCTCAATCGAGCGTTAAATTAAGGTCAGATTCAATGGAGTCTGACTTTTTTTATTGTTAAATAAAAGAAAATTTGCTATAATTTTATAAATAAGATATGTGAAAAGGGGGAATGGATGTGCAATTGTTATGGCACAAAATCAAAGAAGCTTTGGTTTCTGTATTGCCCGTTACCGTTATTGTTGTCATCTTGCATTTTACACCATGGATTCAATTAACCAACATGGAATTGATTATATTTTTGGCATCGGCTTTGTTGTTGATTATCGGAATCGGTTTGTTCAATCTTGGAGCGGACATGGCGATGCAACCGATGGGAGAACAAGTAGGTGCTTCGTTGATGAAAACCAAAAAAATCAAAGTCATCGCCATCGTGTGCTTTGTGATGGGTGTCTTAATTACGATTGCCGAACCGGATTTATCGGTTTTGGCATCCCAGGTCAGCGATGTCATCAATCAAACGGTCTTGATTGTGTCGATCGGCGTCGGTGTCGGTTTGTTTTTGGTTTTTGCGGTTCTTAAAATTATTTTCAATAAAGATCTTTCTTTTTTATTGGTATTTTTCTATTTTGCGATGTTTGCTTTGGTATCGCTTGTTTTATTAAGTGGCAACGGTTATTTTCTGGCTTTGTCGTTTGATTCGGGGGGCGTTACAACCGGTCCGATTACGGTTCCGTTCATTATGTCGCTTGGGGTCGGTGTTGCAACGACCATCGGTGGTAAAAATACCAGTGAAAACAGTTTCGGATTGATCGCTTTATGTTCCATCGGTCCGATTTTGGCGATTTTGATTTTGGGGATGACGATTCAAGGCGAAATGGTTTATGAAATTCCGAATTACGCCGTCGACCCTAATTTTTTCGGATCACTGTTCCATACGATGGTTGAAGTCGGGAAAGAAGTCATCCTTGCGCTTGGTTTGATTGTCGTTTTCTTTTTGATCATTCAACTGGTTTATTTGCATCTTCCGAAAATCAAACTGATTCGGATTGCCATCGGGATCGCTTACACATTCATCGGGTTGGTTTTATTTTTGTCCGCTGTTACGATCGGATTTATGCCGGTGGGGTATAAACTGGGAACGTATATGGCTCAACATCCGGCGTTATTGGTTGTTTTCGGCTTTATTTTGGGTTTTGTCGTAGTTTTGGCGGAACCGGCCGTTCATGTTTTGAAACAACAAGTGGAAGATATTACCAATGGCGGTGTTTCCAAAACCGGTATGTTGCTGGCCTTGTCCATCGGTGTTGGCATTTCGATCGGTCTTTCCATGATTCGGATTATCTTTGATTTTTCCATCTTGTATTACATTATTCCCGGATATTTTATTTCTTTGGGATTGGCGCTATTTGTTCCCAGACTGTATACGGCCATTGCTTTTGATTCAGGTGGTGTGGCTTCCGGTCCGCTGACATCCAGTTTTATTTTACCGTTTGCCGTCGGAGCGTGTATTGTTTTGCAATCCAGTGATAAAGTGTTGAATGATGCGTTCGGAATTGTGGCGATGGTTGCGATGACACCGCTCATTACGATCCAATTACTGGGATTTAAATCCCTTCTTTCCAAACGGATGATGCAAAAAATTCGTTCCAGAAGAATCGATGCGGCCGAAGACGAACAAATTATATCTTTTCTTTAGGAGTTGAGAACCGATGAAACAAAGAAACGCGATAAGAAGAAAAATTATGTCTAAAAATACCGGACCGTTGTCGGCGCCTAAAAAATTAAAGATTTTAGTGACGATTGTCGATCGCGGGAAAGCCGATTTTTATTTGGATATCTTAGAAGGATTTGATGTGAATTTGCAAACGGTATCGTATGGTAAGGGGACGGTATCTACCGAGATCATGCATTATTTGGGTTTGTCGGAAACAGGCAAAGCGGTTATTTTAAGTGTTGTTTCAGAAGAACGGATCAAAGAAATTTTAGATGCTTACGAAGACAAATACTTCAAAACCAGAAACGGCAAAGCGATCGCCTTTACCATTCCGCTTTCGTCTGTGATCGGGGTTACGGTATACCAATTTTTAAGCAATTATTCAGCAGAAGGAGGAAAATAAAATGGGAACTTATGAACTGATTATCTGTATTGTCAATTCCGGTTTTTCCGATAGTGTCATGGCTGCGGCAAGATCATCCGGAGCCGGTGGCGGAACGGTTTTAAATGCCAGAGGTACAGCCAAAGAAGAAAGCGAAAAACTGTATAATATCTTTATTCAGCCGGAAAAGGAAATCGTTTTGATTTTGGCATTAAAAGAGATTAAAGATCAGATCCTTCATGCGATTTATCAACAAGTCGGTTTGGATACACCGGGGCAGGGGATCGCTTTTAGTGTGCCGGTTGACGACGTGGTCGGTTTGGATACGCCGATTGTGAAAAAAGAAACGGTTTAAAAGTCAGAAAAACCTAAAAAAAGACATGTTTACAGGCGTATGATGATCATGGGTGATCATTGTGAGCAAAAAGTATGTTTTTACAATTGTATTCGTACTGTTTTTATCTTTGTTGTTGATTGGCGGAAGTATAACGCAGGATACTGAAACAGGAAGCGGCGATTTTGATACGACCTTTTATGTGGAAGACAATGGGAATTTATTTATAAAACTTGCCAAGATATTGGATCAATTGTGTTTCTTTATTGTCGATATTGTCGTATCCGGTATATCCAATGTGTTCAATCTGATTTTAGGTGGATAAAAAAACATTTGTATAACAAAGTTATTCCGATTTCACTGGTATTGAAATCGGTTTTTTTCCATTGCTTAAAGAAAACTGAACTTGTTTCGTCATTTTATTTCAAAGTTTCTTTTTTTATGTTATAATAACATTCGAGGTGTTGAAATAATGACTTTACCAAATAAACTAACCATGATCCGGATCGCCGTGATCCCGCTTATGATTGTTTTATGCTATATTCCGTGGCTCAAAGAAAATACGCTTTTTTTAGGTGTATCGTGGCTTTATTTTTTACTGGTCATTCTTTTTATACTAGCTTCGGTTACGGATTTTTTAGACGGAGCCATTGCCAGAAAATATCAACTGATTACGACTTTCGGTAAACTGGCCGATCCGCTTGCCGATAAAATGTTGGTTTTTACGGCAATGACGGTTTTAATGATGGATGGGTTCATTCCGATGTGGGTATATATCGTGATTTTAATTCGTGAATTCATGGTTTCCGGAATTCGGATGGTTGTGATCGAAAAAGGAACGGTCATTGCGGCGGCCAAACTGGGAAAATGGAAGACATTCGTAACGATGGTTGCGATCATAGTTCTTTTTTTCAGCGGTCTGCATGAGATTATCGAAATCATCGGAACGGTTCTGATTTATCTGGCTTGCGCGTTGACGATTCTTTCCGGAATCGAATATTTTTACAACAATCGAAAAGATATTTTAGAATCTATTTAAGGAGGGAAAAAAGTGGCGGATACAAAAGAACAAGCCTTAGAAGCGGCTTTAAAACAAATCGAAAAAGAATTCGGAAAAGGCTCGATCATGCGTCTTGGAGATCAAGCCGATCAAAAAATAGAGGTGATTTCATCCGGTTCGATTGCTTTGGATAAGGCACTTGGTGTCGGGGGCTATCCAAAAGGAAGAATCATTGAAATATACGGTCCGGAGTCTTCCGGTAAAACGACTTTTGCTTTACATGCAATTGCCAGTGCTCAGAAAAACGGTGGGTTTGCCGCTTTTATCGATGCGGAACATGCGCTTGATCCGGTTTATGCCAAGAATTTAGGTGTTGACATTGAGAATTTGATTTTATCACAACCGGATAACGGTGAACAGGCACTGGATATTGCCGAAGCGTTGATTAAATCGGGAAGCGTGGATATTATCGTCATCGATTCTGTGGCGGCTTTGGTTCCGGAAGCGGAATTAAACGGTGATATGGGGGATTCCCATGTCGGTCTTCATGCGCGGTTAATGTCGCAAGCGATGCGTAAAATGGCCGGAATTATCAATAAAACCAGTTGTGTGGCTATTTTCATCAATCAAATCAGAGAAAAAGTGGGTGTTCTTTTCGGGAATCCCGAAACGACAACCGGAGGAAGGGCTCTTAAGTTTTATGCATCGGTTCGGTTGGATATCCGAAGAGGCGAAGCCATTAAAGACGGAACGAATATTTTAGGAAACCGGACAACGGTTAAAGTCGTAAAAAATAAAGTGGCACCGCCGTTTAAAACGGCCGAAGTGGAAATTATTTACGGCGAAGGAATTTCCAAGATCGGCGAAATTGTGGATTTGGCGGTTAAATATGATATTATCAATAAGGCCGGTGCATGGTTTTCTTATAATAGTACTAAAATCGGACAAGGAAGAGAAAATACAAAACTGTTTTTGAAAGACAATCCGTCTTTGCTTGCCGAAATCGAAGAAAAAGTAAGACAAATGGACTAAAGTAAAAAGCGAACCCGGTGTTCGCTTTTATTTTTTATCTTTTGGCTGTGTTGTATTTTTTTTAAAAGATTCTTTTCCTTCGTTTTCTTTGCTTTTGGTACAAAGAATTTTAGGATGGGTAAGATGCGGTTTGATAGAAGGATTGTTTTGACCGAATGAGTATTTCATAGAGGATGCTCCTTTGTTTTTTAAATTTATTTTTTAGAAAGGAAAAATGGAAAATCGAAAGCGATTGGACATAAATCAAGATAAAGATGATCGATTCAAGAATTCAAACATTAATCAGTGTTTGCGAAACAAAAAATTATACAAAGACGGCTTCGCTGCTTCATTTGACTCAACCGGCCGTGAGTCAACAAATCAAATCATTGGAAAAAGAATTAAATATTAAAATTTTTAATCGAAGTGCCAATCAACTGCAGTTGACGCAAGAAGGCATGATTGTTTTAAAATATGCCAAAAGAATAAAAACATTGTATGCTTCAATCGTTTCCGCGATAGAAGATGAAAAGAAAAATTTAAAGAGTTTGATCGTCGGTGTGACTCCCAGTGCCGAAAGCAATATTATTTCCGAAGTATTGGCAAAGTACGCATCCGAAAAAGGAAACATTCATATTCGAATCATTTCGGATACCATTAAAAATCTGTATGATAAACTGAAAACCTATGAAATCGATATTGCCGTTATAGAAGGCTCCATTGTCGATAACAATTTCAATTCCATTCTCTTGGATACCGATTATTTGGCCCTTGCCGTCAGCAATGACAATCCGCTTTCTAAAAAGACGATGGTTTCGCTTGCGGATTTGAAAAAACAAAATTTGATTTTACGGTTGCCGGGTTCGGGAACCCGTTCGTTGTTCGAATCGCATTTAAAAAGTCATAATGAGAACATCCACTCGTTTAATGTAACGTTGGAAGTCGATAATATTGCGATTATCAAAGATTTGGTTCAGCATAATTTCGGTGTGTCTATTTTGGCGAAAAGTGTTTGCGAAAACGAAGTCAAAAAAGGAAAATTCAAGTTATTACCGGTTGAAAATCTTTCCATGATTCGCGAAGTATCGCTTTTTTATCATAAAGATTTTTCGCATGATGACATTTTAAACGATATTACGACGATTTATAGGATGTTGAAATAGCAACCCTTGTTTCTTGTTGCGGGGCATTTCCGTATTTTTGAATCATTATTTTTCGGAAATGAATGAATAAGACGACGGCTACGAAACAGCAGATGATATCGACGATCGGTGTAGCCATAACAATGCCGTAAATCGGGATGTTCGGGTTGATGATAAACATCATGGGAATATCCAAAAGACCTTTTCTCAAAATGGCCAAAATAAACGATTTGAAACTTCTTTTGGTTGCCTGAAAAAAAGAGATAATGGCATAGGCCCATGCCGAAAACGGAGCCCCGATGCACAAAATCATTAAGAATTCACTACCGTATGTCAACGAAGCCGAATCTTGTTGGATAAAGATTGATATTAAAGTTTGATTGAACATTAAACACGTAATCATACATAAAGTGGCAATGGCAATTGAAACGAAAGCCGAATAATAAAGGGATTGATTCATTCTTTTTATATTCTTTTTGGCATAATTGTAAGCAATCAGCGGCAATACGCCCTGCGACATTCCCCGAACAATACTGTGGGCCAACATATTGATTTTTTTGGCAACGCCGATTCCGGCTTGATAAACGATGCCGTAACCGGCCATCAGATTATCTAAGACAGCGTAAGAAATATTTTCAAACAACGTCATTAAGCAAGCCGGAAGTCCGGTTAAAAGAACACCGTAAACGACACTTTTTTTGAACATTCTTTTGCTTGGTTTCAAGTTTAAAACCGTTTTTTTACGCTGAATGATTAGGATAATGATAAAATAAATGACTGCCAACAAATTGGAAAGAAATGTTGCAACTGCGGCGCCCATGACTTCATTGCCTTTTTCAAAGATGACAAACATGAATAAAGGATCTAGCAAGATATTGAGAATGCCACCTAAGATAATGCCGAACCCTGCTAAAAACGATTTGCCTTCCGAGCGGAATAAATGGCCGAAAAAAGAATTGAGAATGGTCACGATTCCGCCGATTTCCACTGCCCACAGCAAATAAGTATCGGCATAGGCATGGACTTCGGCATCTTTTCCGCCTAATAAGTCAATGGTCAAATCTTTGAATAAAAAGATGGTTAGAACATAGAGTAGGCCGATGAAAAGACATCCCCAAAACGAAAAGGCAGAAGATGCTTTGGCTTTGTCGATTTTATTTTTTCCAAGCGCTCTTGAGATGACACTGGATCCGCCGATACCAAACAAATTGGCAATCGCCGACAAAATCATAAAGGCCGGCATGCAAATGGTAACGGCTGTCAGTTTGGCATCGCTTTGAGCCAATCCTACGAAAAAAGTATCGGCCATATTGTAAATGACTAAGATAATTTGGCTGATAATTGTCGGTATTGCCAGTTTAGCGATCGCTTTCCATATAGGACATTCTTCAAAAAGATAATTGGATTGATTGGAATTGATTTGATTCATCAGATGGTTGACCTCCCGAACGACACTAAGATAAAAGCATGGCTTCTACTTCATCATATTCTCAAGTGACCATAAATTCAAATGATGTTTTTTTATTCATGCATAAGTATGATTTATAATTATTGCTTTTATACTTGAAAAAAGACGGTTTCAGTCGGAAAGACATAAAAAAAATTTATAATTATATAAAATTTTATCATGAGTTAATCGGGAAAAAACAGATATGATTTTTTGTTCGATGTAGGACTTGGACTACTTGAATATAAGAAAAATTCTTAGTATAATAAAATTGATATAGAGTTTTTAAATATTTCAATGATTCAACAACGGTATAGAAGCGTTTGAAACTAGGAGGAAGATGGAATATGAAGAACAAATTTGCCGAATTGATAAATATGGTGTATCCAATGCTTATATCCTTGTTTATATTTTGTTTTGTATCGGCGTTTGTAAAAGGAGAATTATTGGAGCCTTTACAACTCACACTCGCGATTTTATCAGTTGTTTTTGGATTAATATTTGTTATCGGGTTGGTTTTTTATATCATTAGTCTGTTTAAAAAGAAAAATCAAATCCAGTAAGGATATTAAAGAAGATTTCACAGGATGTAAAATAAAAAAATATCCGTCTTACGAACCGTAAAAGACGGATATTTTTTTACAAACGAACATCTATGCCCGTATAATTTTTATTGGCGGAGGAAGTGATTTCCCAGACGAATTATTTTTATCCGTATCCTCAAAATCAATTTCGCGATTCGAATATAAACTAGTGTTATTTGAAGGATTAAAATATATTCGTATTTTTGTATTCCCAATTTCAACTTTTTAATAAATCTATCTATTGAAAATTGTTTATTCTCTGGAATGGATAAATCGAGAGTTGTTGAAGAAAATAAAAATCTTCCCATTCATCTATTGTTAAATTTTTTTGTTTTCTATTATTTATTTTTGCTATCTTAATTAGAAGTTTTTCTAATTTGATTTTCCAGATTTAATAGCATCTCTTTTGTAGAAGTAGTTGCAATTCCCGTTTTAATTGCGTTTAATGTATTTGTAATTTCTTTTTCGACTTTATTTAAAGCCTTTTTTAAAACAGTTAATTCCGAATTGTTATTTATTCTGGAATTAAAACTTAAGCACATTTCTTTAGCGAGAGTAGAAATGTATTTTGGTTGTAAAATGGATACTATCTTTTCCACTTGATCATAACTTTCCTCTATTTCGTCTTATGCGGTTTCAGTAAAATTTCTATTGTCTTTCATCTGCACGAGCGCATCCATTGAACAATTTTTCATACCTATATTGTAACGCTTATACAACTCACGTTTTATTATGTAATAACATTCCATTTTTACGGAAAACGGCTTTTCGTTTACACCCCACAGCCGAAAGGCAAAAGATAAACAACCTGTACTATTTCAGATATTTGACTTTTCTTGAAATAGTGCTATAATATATGTGCAAACTATTTCAAAGAGGTGCGTTATGAACAGAGCAGGCGGATATATTACGGCACTTGGTGGTATTGCTGCATATAAAGCATATAAGCCCAATCCGTTGCCACCCAATCCACAACTTGAACTTGACACTGAAATGCAGGGGCTTTTAGCTAAGGCATATAATCTTCTCGGTAAATTGGATGCTACTTCTGCATTAGTGCCGAACATGGATTTATTGTTAGGCTCTTATGTCAGGAAAGAGGCATTATTAAGTAGCCAAATAGAAGGAACGCAAGCAACGTTGGAAGACGTGCTGAATCCGAATATTGAAACTGCTGTCAATTTGGAAGTGAACGACGTAATCAATTATGTTAGTGCACTTAATTTTGCAATGGACAGAATGAACACGTTGCCTATTTGCAATCACTTGCTTTGCGAAACGCACAATGTTCTTATGCGAGGTGTTCGAGGACAGGAAAAAAATCCCGGAGAGTTTAGAGGCAGTCAAAATTGGATTGGTGCAGCCGGCAGTACCCTTGCCAACGCCAGATACGTTCCGCCCACTGTTGAAGATATGAAGGAAGCAATGAGTGACTTAGAGAAATATATCAATCTATCCGAAACGGACGCACTTATTAAAACCGCACTCGTGCATTACCAATTTGAAACGATACACCCGTTCCTAGACGGAAACGGACGAATCGGACGTATGCTCATTACGCTTATGTTGTTAAATGAAAAAGTTTTAACTCGCCCCGTGCTGTATTTGTCGCTGTTTCTTAAAACGAATCGAATTGAATATTACGACAGACTGAGCGAAGTTCGGGTAAAAGGAAATTACGAGCAGTGGGTGAAGTTCTTTTTGCAGGGAATAATAGAAACAAGCCATGACAGTGTGGAGACAATTTTGAAAATAAGCGAACAGATTAAAATCGACGAAATGCTCTTAACGAACCAGACAGAAACGGTGAAAAAAACATATGCGTATCTGAAGGAACATCCGATTGTGAATATCGGCTCTACGGCAAAGGCAATCGGGGTGTCGTTTAATACGGTATCCACTGCACTTAAAAAATTATCTGTTCTCGGTATTGTAAAAGAAAAAACAACAAAAGCCCGAGACAGGGTTTTCGAATATTCAAAGTATATCGAAATGCTGAAATCTGGCACATAAAAAAACAAAGTGATTGTAGAAAATCAAAAGCGGAATTCTTATCGAACTCCGCTTTTTACTTTACATTGAATTCAGACGCTTTAATTCTTTTTTGATTTTTGGTATTGTGTCCATTTTGATGATCAACCCCTTCAAGCATACTTTCCATAATAATTTCTTCGGGTGTATCGGTTATCATTTCTGTAGTTAAAATCACTTTAACTCCATTATTGCGAAGTATCTTTTTGTTGATGGCGCTATCGCAACGATTACGAGAAAAACGATTTAATTTATAAACAATGCCGTAATCAAATTCTCGTCTATGACTATCTGAAATCATTTGCTGAAAATCGGTGCGATTATCGTTTGTTTCTGTCATAGTTCGGTCAATATATGTTCCGATAATTGAATAATTTTCTTTTACGGCATATTCGCTAATGTTTCTAATTTGACCTTCAATGGATTGTTCTGTTTGACTTGCAGAAGAGTATCGAGCATAAATAACAGCATTTTTCCGACTGTATGTACTTAATTTCATCTGCACATAAATCACTTGGATATTTTTTAATTTCTTTTTTATTCATTGGACACTTTAATCAAACTCTATATTTTAATTCTATCATTTATTCTGACATTTTTATGTATGTTTTTTTGTTTTTCAGTCTTTATCTTAAAAATAACTAATAAAATAAAAAACTCAGCCCTTAAAAATAAAGCTGAGTCTTTCAACTGCCTA